>JBNLGG010000010.1:0-94992 GCA_050305935.1 Cyclobacteriaceae bacterium
GCGCCGATCATCTGTTCGAGTGAGAGCCCCTCAGGGATTTGTGCCCTGAGGATGGCTTCTTTATTCCCATTTTCATCCAATGAATCTGTGAAAAGAAGGTCACCATTTGAAACCGTGACGACATCGCTTAAAGGATTCTCAATGTTCCCGCTAAGGACCGTCCTGACGTTTGTCTCCTTCTGTGAAGTACAATTGGCAAGAAATAAGATGAACAATAGATAGATGAATACCCTCTTCATGCTCGATTCATTTATTGGTTAAACTTACCCCTCAGCATCGCCAATTTATCCTCAAAACTTTGAGGCTCATTGGAAGAAGTAGACTTCTTTTGTTGATTGCCTTTTTTCTGAAACTTCTTTTCCTTTGAACCGGCGCTTTTATTAAATGGGTCACTTTTCATTGACAAAGATATCCTTTTTCTCGCAACGTCGACCTCGGTGACGGTTACGGACACCCGCTGATGTACTTTGACATGATCAGCCACATTTGAAACAAACTGATCGGCCAATTGGCTCACATGCACCAATCCATCCTGGTGGACTCCAATATCCACAAAAGCACCGAAGTTCGTCACATTCGTCACCACACCCTCCAGCTCCATACCGACTTTCAAATCAGAAATTTCATTTACCCCCTCTTTGAAGCTGACCATTTCAAATTTATCCCTGGGGTCAAGTCCCGGTTTTGCCAATTCATTCATGATATCCGTCAGCGTGGGTAAACCACAGTCGTCAGAGATATAATTTTTCAAATCAAGCTTCGACCTCAACTCAGATTTGCTCATTAGATCACTCACTGAAGCATTGCAGTCTTTCGCCATTTTATTTACCACATTGTATCGCTCCGGGTGAACCGCACTCGCATCAAGGGGATTTTCAGAATTCCTAATCCTGAGGAAACCTGCCGCCTGCTCAAATGCTTTGCCACCCAACCGGGGCACATTCATTAGGTCTTCCCTGGATTTAAAAGGTCCGTGCTCATTGCGGTAAGTCACAATGTTTTTTGCCAATTGCGGTCCTAAGCCGGAAACATAACTCAACAATTCTTTAGAAGAAGTATTGAGCTCCACTCCCACGGAGTTTACGCAATTGATCACTGTATCATCCAGTCCGTTCTTCAGCATTCCCTGGTCTACGTCGTGCTGGTACTGGCCTACACCAATGCTCTTCGCATCGATTTTGACCAGTTCAGCCAATGGATCAATCAACCTTCGGCCAATCGAAACCGCCCCACGAACCGTCACATCATAGTCGGGAAATTCTTCCCTGGCAACGTCCGAGGCTGAGTAGATCGATGCACCACTTTCATTGACCATCACCACGATGATTTCCCTTGGCAAACCAATGGATTTTACAAATGCTTCTGTTTCCCTGCTCGCCGTTCCGTTTCCAATGGCAATGGCCTCGATATTATATTTTTCAACCAAATGACGGATCGTCTCAGCAGATTCCATGATTCGCTTCTGAGGTTCGTTTGGAAAGATTGCCTCGTTGTGAAGTAATTTACTTTGCTTATTCAGGCACACCACTTTGCAACCCGTCCTAAACCCAGGGTCGATAGCCAACACATTCTTTTCCCCTAATGGCGCCGAAAGAAGCAATTGTTTCAGGTTTTCTTTAAATACATTGATCGCCTCTTCATCGGCATTCTTTTTAGAAGTCATCCGCAGTTCCGTTTCCATAGAAGGCTTCATTAACCTTTTATAACAATCGCGAATAGCCACCTTTACCTGCTCTGCCGAGTCGTAGCCATTGACTATTACCTGTTTTTCGATGATCCCAATGGCTTCCTCTTCATTCGGGGAAATATCAAGGCTTAGAATCATTTCCTTCTCTCCCCGGCGCATCGCTAATAAGCGGTGTGACGGTGTATCTTTTAAAAGCTCATTCCATTCAAAATAATCCTTGTATTTCTGTCCTTCCTCCTCTTTTCCTTTTATTACTTTTGATTCTATTGTCGCAGTTTTTTCAAACAGTTTTCTAATTTCGGCCCGGATTTCGGCGTTTTCATTCACCCATTCCGCTACGATATCCCTGGCGCCTGCCAGCGCTTCCTCTTCGGTCTTGACTTCTTTTTGCTCGTCAACATATTTCGCGGCTTCCAGCTGAACATCAAAGTTTTTCTGCTCAAATAATTTGAAAGCCAGGGGTTCCAGGCCTCTTTCCTTCGCCACCGTCGCCCTGGTTTTTCTTTTGGGTTTGTAGGGTAAATAAATGTCTTCCAACTCATTCAACGTCTCCGCCTCCCTGATCTTCTTTTCCAATTCATCCGTCAGCTTTTCCTGGTCAGCGATGGATTTCAGAATGTACTCCCTTCGCTTTTCCATTTCAACGAGTTGCGCAAACCGGTCCCTGATATTGGCGATTTGCACTTCATCCAGCCCTCCTGTTTTTTCCTTGCGGTACCTCGAAATAAATGGTACCGTAGCTCCTTCATTTAATAATTCTATCGTCGATTCGACCTGCTTCACTGAAACACTGATCTCTCCTGCAATCTTTTGAGCAAATGCTATTGACATAAATAAATTGTATTTGACGTTGTTTTGACTTTTATCAATTAAAATTTTAAAGTGCTTTTTTATTCAGATAAAAAGTCAAAAATAGCGTATTGAAAAAGAAAATCATTGAATAATGGGGAAGAAAAAATCATTAAAAAGGGAGGCAATTGAGTGGGTGATTTTTATTGGGATCATAACTACCTTGTACCTCACGGGTTTACACACACCTGTATTGGGAGCGCTTCAAGGATTGGTTCTGAAGACCGGAATCATGCAGCCAAATATCAGTGATGACGACTACGGCAAAGCTTCCTACCATTTTGAATTGACCGATGTGTACGGTCAAGATATTTCATTCGAAGAGTTTAAAGGAAAAACAATTTTTATCAACTTCTGGGCTACCTGGTGCCCTCCTTGTGTCGCTGAAATGCCTGATATAAACGATCTGTATAATGAATTGAAGGGGAATGAGAATATCGTTTTTGTGATGATTTCCTTCGATAGGGATTTTGAAAAAGCGAAGAATTTTGTGAAAAAAAAAGAGTTTGACTTACCAATCTATAAACTGCGAACCAACCTTCCTAAGGTATATGAAAGCAGCTCCATTCCTACTACCTATGTGATCTCCCCGGATGGAAGGATTGTTGTCTCTAATCAAGGCATGGCAAAATATAACACCCAGAAATTCAGGCAATTTTTAACTGATCTCAGCAATTAAACAGCTTTCAGGAATTTTCTGATTTTGGAGGCTCCTTCCAGTAATAAATCCCGGCTGTGCTGCATGGCAAGTTCCCTGGTAATGTCGCCGTCGACCAATGGATAAATTTTGTTAAAAAATTCACCTGCCCCAATAGAGGTATCCATTATCCCACATACCCCAATGCATATCTTCCCTTCATTTTTTGCGATAGCAGCGATCTCACCCGGACCTTTACCTAATAGTGTCTGATCATCAATTTTACCCTCCCCGGTTATCAACACGTCGCATTCGGCAATCACTTTTTTAAGAAGTGAGTTCTCCAAAAGGAACCTGAAGCCATTGACAAGTTTTGCACCTGCCACCGTGGCCAGGGCATAACCAACTCCTCCGGCAGCCCCCGCTCCTTTCAAATTTCTAAAATCGACACCTGTTTTACTGATCAGAAGGCTACTCCAGCTAATCAATCTGTTTTCCAATATTTCAACCACTTTCGGCGAAGCGCCCTTTTGCGGCCCAAAAACTCGAGCCGCACCGTTCACGCCGAGTAGCGGGTTGTCGACATCCGACAATACCGTGATGTCAATTCCTTCCATTAACTCCCAGACTTTAGTTAAATCGACATTGTCAAATTCATTGATAATTGTCTGATCATCAATCTCATTCTCTTTTTTATCAAAAAACCTGACCCCCAAAGCGTTCAACATCCCTACACCTCCATCGACCGTAGCGCTCCCTCCTATTCCAATATAGATTTGTTTGGCTCCTTTTTCGATGGCCCTTTTTATCAATTGCCCGGTACCAAAAGAGGAGGCTCTTAAAGGATCAAGATCGTTTTCCTTGAGTAATTTGATTCCGCTGGCATTGCTCATCTCAATAAATGCTATGTCTTCCCCTATCCAACCCCAATCGGCCTTTATTTTTACACCCAATGGCCCAAATACCTCGACCGTTTCCCGCACACCTGAAAAAACATGTAAAAACACGTCCAGCGATCCATCCCCTCCATCCGCAATCGGAAAAGTGCTGACATGAAATTCGTCCCCCCTCAGGCCTGAAGCAAGAATTTCAGCTACTTCGAGGGCGGATAAATTGCCTTTAAATGCATTGGGTGCAATTAATATGTTCATCGGACTGAGCATGAGGTGATGAATTTACCAGATAATCCATAAAGGAATAATTTTTTAGCAATGTTTTGTAATAATATCAAATACCTGTAACTTTGCGACTCGAAAAAATTTAAGTCTAAAAGTAGTATGGCAAATCACAAATCAGCTTTAAAAAGAATCAGATCAATTGAGGCTAAAAGATTAAGGAACAGGTATGATATGAAATCAACCAGAACCTTCATCAAGAGACTTAGAGCAACTACAGATAAAAATGAAGCGATCGAACTTTATAAAAAAGTTGCTGGCATGGTAGACAAATTGGCGAAGAAAAACATCATCCATAAAAACAACGCCGCCAACAAAAAGTCGAAGCTTCAGAAACTCGTTAACAGTTTAGCTTAGTATCTACTAAAAATATTCTTGCAGCCCTTTTTCTAATTTGGAAAAGGGCTTTTTTTATTGCCTTGATTTTTGCAGTTTGATCGTCCAATTTTTTCAAGACCATGGACAACCCACACCTTAACATACTCAAATGGGCAGAAGAAGACCGCCCGAGGGAAAAGTTACTTTTAAAAGGAAAATCGGCTTTATCAGATGCAGAATTAATCGGAATTCTGCTCGGATCCGGTACAAGATCTCTCACCGCCGTTGATTTAGCGAAGCACATTCTTTCCTCTGTAGACAACAATTTAAATGAGCTGGCTAGGCTTAATGTGTCGGAACTCAAAAAGTTTAAGGGTATAGGCGAAGCAAAGGCCATTGCCATCGTGAGCGCCCTGGAGCTGGGTCGCCGGAGAAAAAGCAGTGATAATCCACAGAAAATAAAAATCACATCCTCAAACGATGCCTACCAGGCCATAAAACCAGACCTGCTGGACCTCCAAACAGAAGAGTTTTGGATCCTACACCTAAACCGGGCAAACCAGGTCATTAAGAAAGAAAAAATAAGTCTCGGTGGTGTGGCCGGGACGGTGGTCGACCCGAAAGTTATTTTCAAAAGCGCTATTCAAAACCTCACTTCTTCCATTGTTTTAGTTCATAATCACCCCTCAGGAAACACAAGGCCAAGCAAAAACGATATCGATATCACCGGTAAACTGGTGAGCAGCGGGAAAATGTTGGAATTGCCTGTGCTGGATCATATCATTTTTACCGATGAAAGTTATTTCAGTTTTGCAGATGAGGGCCTTATTTAGGATGTTTGCGATATGAAGTCATCGAAAATATTTTTCCTGGTAGCTTTGATCGTGCTCGGCGCTTCTGTCATCTATTTGTTTAACAATGTCTCTGTAGCCGACAAATATTTTTCCATCATCAACAAGGAGCGGATTGAAAAAAATGAATTGTTTAAAAATGGCGAAGATTCCCCTCTAACCTTTAACCAAAAACTTACTTTTGACTCGCTGAATTATTTCCCCATTAAGAAGGAATTTCTTGTCAAAGCGACATTTGAAACAAATCCAACAAAGGAAACCATAAGAATAGGGTATTCTGATGGGAGTGAAAAACTATATATCAAGTATGGATTTGCCAGCTTTATCCTTATGGGCCAACCTCAACAACTGACCATCTTAAAACCAACATTTTTCGAAGGCGAGGAATATCTCTTCCTTGCATTTTATGATGAGACGAGCACGGTAGAAACCTACGGAGGCGGCCGTTATATTGATTTAGACCCTAACCCCGGCAACACCATTGAAATTGATTTTAACAAGGCATACAATCCATATTGTGCTTACAATGGGGAATATCGCTGCCCCATTCCACCAAAAGAAAATCAAATAACTGTAGCCGTGACTGCTGGCGAAAAAATATTTGATTTAAATCATTGATCGGCTGCTTAGTAATTTGAAATACTTATTTTTGCGCTCATATTTAATTGAACTTTTTTAATACCGATGAAGATATCGCTAAACTGGCTAAAAGAATATATCCAAATAAAAGAGACCCCTCACCAAATTTCCGAATTACTTACGCAATCGGGCCTTGAAGTAGAAGGAGTTGAAAAAACAGAAGCCGTTGAAGGTGGATTGCAGGGAATAGTGATCGGGGAAGTAATTGAATGCCAGCAGCACCCCAATGCGGACCGTCTGAAAGTAACGAGGGTCGATATTGGCGAAAGCGAATTAAAACCAATCGTTTGCGGCGCGCCAAATGTAGCGGCTGGTCAAAAGGTAGTAGTGGCCACCACGGGATCAACTATATACCCTATCAACGGTGAACCCTTCACTATCAAGAAAGCAAAAATAAGAGGAGAGGTTTCTGAGGGGATGATTTGTGCGGAAGATGAAATAGGTCTGGGCAATTCGCATGACGGAATCATGGTGTTAGACACCGATTTACCTAACGGCACCCCGGCGGCAGACTTTTTTGAATTGAAGGATGATGTGCTTTTTGAAATTGGGATCACCCCTAACCGGGCAGATGCGACGTCACATATAGGAGTAGCAAGGGACTTAAAAGCCTTGCTTCAAAGAGAAATAAGCTGGCCTTCGGTTAGCGATTTCAAAACCGATAACCAGGACCTGCCTATTTCAGTCAGTGTTGAAAACAAGGAAGCTTGCCCGAGGTATTCCGGAGTTACCATTTCAGGGATTACCGTGAAGGAGTCTCCCGATTGGCTCAAGCAAAGACTGCTATCGATTGGCCAAATGCCGATCAACAACGTGGTGGATATCACAAATTTCGTTTTGCACGAATTGGGTCAACCATTGCATGCATTTGATTATGATAAAATTGCAGGCAAAAAAGTAATTGTAAAAACACTTCCTAAGAATACAGAATTCATTACCCTGGACGAAAAGAAAAGGAAACTGGCTGATCAGGACCTGATGATCTGCGATGAAAAAGAAGGCATGTGCATTGCGGGAGTTTTTGGAGGTATGCACTCAGGAGTGAGCGAATCTACCAACAACATATTTCTGGAAAGCGCCTACTTCTCCCCTGATTTTATCAGAAAAACAGCAGCATTTCATGGTTTAAAAACCGACGCATCGTTCCGTTTTGAGCGGGGTACTGACCCCAATATCACGGTGTTCGCATTAAAGAGAGCGGCGCTCTTGATCAGGGAATTGGCTGGTGGGTCCATATCATCGGATATTGTGGACATCTATCCTACCCCTATTGCAGATTTTAAAATCCCGGTCTCCTACCAAAAGATCGACCGACTCATTGGCAAAACCATACCAAAAGACACTGTCAAAACCATCCTGAATAGTCTTGATATCTCTTTGGAAAATGAGGATAGTCTGGGCTTCACAGCCATCGTCCCCCCCTACCGGGTGGATGTTACCCGCGAAGCTGATATTATAGAAGAAATCCTACGAATATATGGATATGACAATATTGAAATATCAGAGCACATTTCCAGCAACTACCTGGCAAACTTCCCTGAGAAAGATAAAACAGATTATCTGTTGAAGGCTTCTGAATTGCTGGCCGCCAGTGGCTATTTTGAAATCCAGACAAATTCACTTACCAAACCTGTTTACTCCGAAAAAGCTCACTGGCTTTCCCCGGAAAATGACGTGGTAATACTCAATAAATTGAGCGAGGACCTGGGTGTGTTACGACAGGATTTGCTGTTTACCGGACTGGAGGTTTTGGCCTATAACATCAATAGAAAACAAAAGGATCTAAAGTTCTTTGAAATCGGAAAAACCTACCAAAAAAAGGATGGAAAGTACCTCGAAAATGAGAGTCTATCCCTTTGGTGTACAGGAAATTACACCCCTGAAAGCTGGCGGTTTCCGTCAAGACCAACTGAATTTCATGATTTTTTTGAGGTTGTTCTGAAAATTATCAATAAATTTACTGCTTGTGAATGCACCAGCACCCCTGTTAAGGATGAGATTTTTACTGTTGGTCTTCAACTTTTTGTAGAAGGGAAAGAAATAGCCAGGGTTGGTAAACTGCAAAATTCGATCACAAAGCTAACTGGCATAAATCAGGAAGTTTTTTATTCAAACATAAACTACAACAGGTTACTTTTTAAAAATGACAACGAATTCAAGTTCAAAGAAATCTCAAAATACCCCGAGGTAAGGAGGGATTTATCGCTTGTCATAGACAAAAATGTGACCTTTGAAGAGATCAAAAATGTTCTAAAAAGAAAAGATTTCTTTTTATTGAAAAAAGTGAATGTTTTTGACTATTATGAAGGGGAAAAAATTGGAAGTGATAAAAAGGCTTATGCGCTAAGCTTTACGCTACAGGATGAAAACAGGACGCTTACAGACAAGGTAATTGACAAGCTAATGACCCAACTGATAGGCACGTATGAACAAGAACTTGGCGCAGTAATAAGAAAGTAAAAAGGATGAAAAGAGACAGGTTAAATTCTGAAATTCATGCGCTCGAAAGAAAGATACGGTTCCTTCTTAACGAATACCAATCTTTGAAAAAAGAGCATGAATCCTTAAAGGATGAAAACCTCGATCTTAAAAACCTTCTCACCGAAAAAGACAAGCAAATAAGTAGCTTTCAAAATAAAATAAATATTAGTACTATTGTAGATAGTATATCGACGGGTGAAAGTGACGTTTCTGAAGTCAAAGAAAAGCTTAATGTATATATAAAGGAAATTGATAGATGTATAAAGTACCTGAATGAATAGCGGGTACAAAATGATTTCCTTATGAAAGAACTATCAATAAAAATAAAAATATCTGACCGGGAATATCCCATGAAGGTTGATGCCAACGATGAAGAGAAAATCCGCCTCGCTGGCAAAAAAATTAATGAAAAAATTAAGCTCTACAGAGACCAGTTTGGAATAGACGACAAACAAGATCTCCTGGCAATGGTAGCTTTTGACAGCTTGTTTGAAAAACTGCAATCTGAGGACAACCAAAGCTCCATTGGAGAATCTGTCATTGACAAAGTTGTCTATCTGAACAAGCTCATTTCTGATGGTATTGGAATAAAAGAGGAAGAACAGCTATAATTCCATTCCCGATTTTTCTTTTCGGCAACCCACCTTCTATCCGTCATTTTGTATAAATAAAACACATTTATGGAAAGCATATTGACAATTGCTATTACTGCCATAGTGGCTTTGATAGTGGGAGTGTTGATAGGGCGCATATTATTAAAGAGCGCTCTAAAAGGACTGGAAAAAAAGGCAAAGGAAGATGCAGATCTGATTATCAAAGAGGCTGAATTGAAAGCCGAATCTGTTAAAAAAGACAAAATCCTGGAAGCACGGGAAAAGTTCCTGAAACTAAAAACCGAATTTGAAGAGGAGGCTAACAAAAAGAAAAACCAGATTATCTCCAACGAAAACAAATTAAAACAGCGGGAACAACATATCTCGAAGCAAATCGAGCAGAATCAAAGAAAGGAAGCCGAGCTGGACAGCATGAAAGAGAACCTGACAGCCCAATTGGAGATCGTCAACAAAAAGAAAAACGAACTCGATAAAATTCGTTTGGAACAGGTATCCGCTTTGGAAAAAATCGCCAACCTTTCAGCTGAAGATGCCAAGCACCAACTGGTAGAAGCACTTAAAGAAGAAGCCCAATCCAATGCATCGTCTTTCATCAAAGAAATTATGGAAGAGGCCAAACTTTCTGCTACAAAGGAAGCTAAAAAAATCGTCGTACAGTCTATTCAGCGAACTGCTACTGAAACAGCCATCGAAAACTGCGTTTCAGTCTTTAATATTGAAAGTGATGAAATCAAGGGAAAGATTATCGGACGTGAAGGTAGAAACATCAGGGCGTTAGAAGCTGCAACAGGGATCGAGATTATCGTAGATGACACACCGGAGGCTATTATTATTTCTGGCTTCGATCCGGTGAGAAGGGAAATAGCCAGGCTATCACTTCACAGGCTTGTCTCCGACGGGAGAATTCACCCCGCCAGAATTGAAGAAGTGGTGGCCAAGACTACCAAAAATATCGAAGAAGAGATTATTGAAATTGGTGAACGTACGGTGATTGATCTCGGCATTCATGGTGTCCATCCAGAATTAATTAAACTTGTCGGGCGCATGAGGTTCCGATCTTCGTATGGCCAAAACCTCCTTCAGCACTCCAGGGAGGTGGCAAAGCTTTGCGCTACTATGGCGTCTGAACTTGGCCTAAATCCGAAGCATGCCAAGAGGGCAGGGCTGCTTCATGATATCGGTAAAGTATGGCCGGAAGAACCAGAGACTCCGCACGCCATTCTGGGTATGGAGCTGGCAAAGAAATATAAGGAGCATCCTGACGTGTGCAATGCCATCGGCGCCCACCACGATGAAATCGAGATGACAGCGCTTATTTCACCCATCGTACAAACCTGTGATGCCATCAGCGGTTCAAGGCCAGGCGCCCGAAGGGAAATCATGGAATCTTATCTTAAACGCCTGAAAGAACTGGAAACACTTGCCCTGAATTTTGAAGGAGTACACAAGTGTTACGCCATCCAGGCAGGTAGGGAACTGCGCGTAATCGTAGATGCAGAAGCAGTAACTGATACAGAAGCAGGCCAGCTTTCCTTTGATATTAGCCAAAAAATAGAAAAGGAAATGCAGTACCCTGGCCAGATAAAAGTAACGGTGATCAGGGAAATGCGCTCTGTAGCGTATGCGAAATAAACAACAGACATTATCATAAAAAGAGAGGCCCGGATTCAAATCCTGGCCTCTCTTTTTTATTACATTACAGAACTCCGTTTTATACTCCTGCCTCACCACCCATCGTCTGGGCAGCAGAGCCCTTGCCTTCCAGCTTGGCTATTTCCTGATCAATTGTCCACAATCCTATTCCTTCCTCCCCGATGATATCAAATAATTCCAGTGCCCTTCTTGCGACCGTCTCTTCCTCACGCTGCTCGGTCACATACCATTGCAAAAAGCTAAAAGTGGCAAAATCCTTTTGTGAAAAGCAATGATCTACCAGGGTATTAATGGACTTGGTGACAGCAATTTCATGCTCCAGAATAGTCTCAAACACTTCACGGAGGGACTTGTAACTATGTTTGATTCCGGTGATTTCCGGCTGCAGGGCATGCCCTCCCGCTTCATTGACATAGCGAATGAGCTTTAGCATGTGCATTCTTTCCTCTTCCGAGTGATTGTAAAGAAACTCTGCGGAATTCTCATAGCCTTTCATTTCACACCATGATGCCATCGATAGATAATGTGCCGAAGAAGACCCTTCCATCTCAATCTGACTATTCAATAGTTTTTCAGTATCCTTCAGGAGACTTCTATTTTTAGTTACTAATTCTTTTTTCATCTTTGTTGTTTTTTCAATTCACAGCTTATAATTATAACCAATTTGAGTATTAAAAGTTATTGCCAGGACAATTTGATTTTCATATCGAATTGCAGAAACAATTTTAATTTTATTCCATTTAAAAACAAATATAAATTCATCGCATACATATAAATGACAGAACAATTTTATCAAAATTCGGAGGTAATATACGTGGGCGACCCTATGTGTTCCTGGTGCTGGGGCATTGTACCCCATCTTAAAAAATTTAAGGCCGAAGTAGAAAGAAAGGGAGCTGGTTTTTCAATCATCGTCGGAGGTTTACGGCCGGGGGGTGGCGACGACTGGAACCAGGAGATGAAGAACTTTCTCAGGCACCACTGGGAGGAAGTGAATAAAAGGAGTGGCCAGCCGTTTGGATATGAATTATTTGAAAAGGACGATTTTAATTACGACACAGAGCCCGCCTGCAGAGCAGTTGTTATTGCCAGAAATTTCCTGGGTGAAAGGTTGATAGACTTTTTTGAATCCATCCAGAAGAAATTTTACATGGATTCTGAAGACCCCTCACAGGAAGGGTTTTATCATTCTATTTGTCAGCAATTCGGCATCCCTTTTGACCGATTCACCGAGCTTTTCACCAGTGATAAAGCCAGGCAAGATACCTATCAGGAATTTTCGCTGAACAGGCAATGGGGTGTGAGGGGGTTCCCTACTGTATTATTAAGATCAGGTCGGGAACTTCACCTCATCACCAACGGGTATGCGGATTACAGTACCATGGAAGAACGGCTTGAAATGATTAAAAACCATCTGGAGAAAGCAAAATAGGGGTTTATTTAAATAGCTTCTCAAACATTTTTTTCAGCGACCAAAAGCTCCAGGATTTTCTTGGAGTATCTGCCTCTTTGGCAAATTTCGCCAGTTCATTGGAAAACTCCCTGCACCTGAGGTAGCCAAAAGACTTATGGGGATTTCTTACGCCATTGCACACATAATCATTGACAATGGAGAAATCGCGGGCCTTGACTCCAAACTCATTTTCGATGAAATCATCTTGCAGCGTATGGTCAAATGCAATCCGGTCATCAGGATCAGAAAAATTCAGCCACTGGCCGACAATGCCGGGAGGAGCGCTCAATTTCTTGTTTCCTGTAAATCTGAAATTCTCGTCTTCGGCGATTTTGCTGATAATGAACGGAAGCCCCAGCGGCGACCCCATGGTGACAAAACTATTTATTTTAATATCGGGACAAATAAATGTCATCACATCGTAGGCGATAATTGACCCCATGGAATGTGTCACAACCATGATCTCCTTACCGTCATGCTTTTTTATTGCATCAGCAAAACGCGATTTTATTAAGTCCCGTGCCTGGCACCATTTTCCATTTTCATCTTCGCAATCCCTGGTAAAATAAACGTCCACCTCCCTGAAATACTTTTTAATAATTGCATCCGAGAGAAGGGAATATTTTGGTGTCAGGTCTTTATTGAGAAAAAATTCATCAAGATGATCCTCCAGATACTGGAACATCTTTCTCTTAAGAGGCTGATTCTCTATTTTGAAATCAGGATTCGCCGGAAGGTATGGTTCAGATAAATACAAAGGACTGTCAGGTTCCTTTTCGTTAATATCCAAAGCTCCCTCATTCAGGATATCCGCCCAGTAAACCAATTCAAATGTGGGAAGTTTTATTTCCGGGTTGATGCGGTGCAAGCCATCTTTCAGAGCTGCTTTCCACCATTCCTCTAAAATATCTTTTGGAGGTTTATTCCCTAATCCATGTATTCCGATAATTACGCTAGGCATATGTCTTTTCCCGAAGAGAACCGCTACAAATTAAAATGGCAATGGGACTTTTACAATCATTGGTACCTGAATTGAGGTAATCCCAAATAGATCAATAGGAATTTCCAATGCTTGACCATAGAGATATTCTGTTGATCTATTTGGGTTCAATGAATTTAGAACTTATTATCCGGCTCAAGTGAGAAAGGTAAAAAATGGATTCCACTGAGTCTCAGCGGCGTGCGTAATGCACACTTATAATCACCGGTTAACTTCTTGAAAAACAATGGTTTTTAGTTTATTTTAAGCTTTCGTAAACACAGATCCATCGATAAAAAATTCCATACACAATGACGACAAGAAGGTCATTTATCAAAACCAGTATGAGCGGGATCGGAGTCATGTCCCTACCATTGACTTTTTCCTATGGAGGCATATTCCAGGAAAGTTTTCCTTCCAAAAGACCCGCCAAAAATCAACGAAACTTTGTGAGCAGCGAGGTAGAGGAAACCATCAGGAAAATGAAGAAAAAAATCGCCGACCCGGAACTCGCCTGGCTCTTTGAAAACTGCTTTCCAAATACGTTAGACACTACGGTACAATACAGCAATGCAGGCGACGAACCGGACACCTTTGTGATCACCGGTGATATCGACGCCATGTGGCTCCGCGATTCTACGGCGCAGGTGTGGCCATATCTGCCCCTGTTAAAAAAAGATAAGGAGTTGCAAAGCCTCATCAAAGGCCTGATTTTCAGACAAGCAAAATGCATTCAGCTTGACCCTTATGCAAACGCATTTTACAAAACTGCCACCGAAGAAGGCGAGTGGAAAGAAGATCTCACTGACATGAAACCAGGTCTGCATGAGCGGAAATGGGAAATTGACTCCCTCTGCTACCCGATCAGACTGGCCTATTACTACTGGAAAGAAACCGGGGATACTTCTGTTTTCAATGAAAATTGGCAAATGTCAGTAAATCTGATCTATAAAACCTTCATCGAACAGCAGCGAAAGGAAAATGATGGTCCCTACAAGTTCATGAGAGTCACCGAAAAACCAACCGACTCCATGACAGGGAAAGGTTTTGGAAGTCCCATTCGACCCAACGGTCTGATTGCCTCGGCTTTCCGACCATCGGACGATGCCACGGTTTTTCTATTTCTTGTCCCCTCCAATTATTTTGCTGTAGCGTCACTACAGCAATTGGCTGAAATCTATGCTAACGTTTTGCACAAACAATCCGAAAGCGAAAAATTTATGGTGTTGGCAAACGAAGTGAAGGATGCTTTGATGGAACATGCCATCGTTCGTCATCCAAAGTATGGTGAGATACTGGCTTTCGAAGTGGATGGTTTTGGCAACCACCTGCTCATGGATGACGCCAATATTCCCAGCCTGCTATCCCTACCCTATCTGGGTTGTTTAGACGTAAATGATCCTTTATATCAAAATACCAGAAGGTTTGCACTGAACGAAGAAAACCCCTACTTCTCTAAGGGCAAAGCCGCCGAGGGCATTGGCGGGCCGCATATCGGAAAAGATTTTATCTGGCCAATGAGCATCATTATGAGGGCCATGACCAGCAGTGATAAAGGGGAAGTTCTGGATTGCCTGAAAACCCTGAAATCCACTCACGCCGGAACGGGCTTTATGCATGAATCTTTTCACAAAGACGATGCTTCTAACTTTACAAGGCATTGGTTTGCCTGGGTCAACACCTTGTTCGGTGAATTGATCCTGAAGGTAGACAGGGAACATCCGGAGATTCTGATGATGCGGGATATAAATAAAGGTTAATTAGGCAAGGTGTTCGATTCAATCCATTTCAAATTGAAGCGATAATAAAGACCGCTGCTCAAAAGGTGAATCATTTTGTCAGGAGTTTGTGTCAATGCCAGGTATCCTTTGGGTTCTGCGTGAGTGGCATTCATGGTGAATTCACCTGTCCACGCCCCTCCGCTCAGCATCCTCGCTTTTCCATCTGTCATTAATTTTTTTACCGGCCAGGTTTTTCCGTCGTCATAGGATAATGCAGCAAACATGCCATACCCTTTAAAAATTTTGCCATCCTGATCAGTGAATTTCATCCCTTCCAGCTCTTGATCAACCTTCCCAGGGCAGTGGGTAAAGGAGATAAGCAGAATGGGACCTTCCTCCAACCGGTAAAGTACAAGGCGTTGACCGCTATTGATGGGTGGAAACTCCGAAGCACGGTAGATCCAGGTTTTTCCCATATCACGGGAAATGCTCATTGGCATTCTTGGTATCCCATCTTTGTCGGGGATGTCATTACTTCTTCCCAATGCGAGCAGGCTTCCATCTTTTAATTGAACGACTCCTGCGTGGATGCCCGCGATCAACCCACCTGAAGCTCCTTCTCCATAGTCAGGTATTTCCGCATCTTCAGCCGGATTTTCCCATCCAATTCCCTGCCTCCGCAAACGAACTACATCTTTACTGATATAAATTACCGTCCCGCCGGCCGGGCCCGGTACGGCGTCACATGCCTGGATTAGCCAACCTTCCCGGGTTTCAAACATCCCTGCTATCACCTGATGCCGCATTTTATGTTCAGCGCCCACCAGTACCGGCCTTGACCAGTTGGCCCCATTGTCATCGCTGTACCTCATGGATATCGCCAGATTTTGCCAATCTCCGGCCGCTTCTATACCATTCACATGGTAAATCACACCCCTTTTGTCGTGATACAGTGAAGTTCCTGTCATATTTCTGTCGGGTACTTTAAAGAATTCGATGGCGGGTTCCCAGGTTGCTTTTCCCAGTTTTAGCCGGGAAGACAAGACAGTCATTTCCCGCCCGTGCTCGGCATTGGTAGAAAACCAGGTCGCCAACAGGTCACCGTTTGCACACCAGGTGATTGCGGGTTGATGATTATGCTTATAAAATGGAGTGTTTGAACCAACCTGTGGAGAAATGATATATGGAACCGGGTCAGCAAAAAAAGGCATTTTTGCGACTGATTTTTTCCATCTGTATTTCCGCTGAGAAATGTTTCCGAGGGATATAAGCGATGGATTTAAGGTCAGTGGCTCCGTACCGGGCAGCTCTGCCTGAACTACCCGGAAACCGGTGAACCAGTGCTTGTCTTCGGGCAACATGGCCATCCGGTTGGAAGCACGCAAGTAGTGCACAGGAGTATTATGACTACCACCACGTGTAACCCGGTAGAGGCCGTCGTCATATCCTACAGGGTCGGTTTGCACTTTGCCAGGATAAGGCCCGTGCCAGTCGTAACACCATTCCTCCACATTGCCGTGCATGTCGTAAAGCCCCCATTGGTTTGGAGGCGACTGACCTACTTTAAGAGACACATTCACCGGTTCACGGCTTGTCTTCTGGCTTTTGTGATACACTTCCGGTAATTGATCGCCTGTGTGAAAATCCGTGGTGGTTCCAGCGCGACAGACGTACTCCCACTCCGCTTCGGTAGGAAGGCGGTATGTCTTGCCTTCCGTTTTTGAAAGCCATTCACAAAAGGCTACAGCATCGTGATAATTAACAAAAACCACCGCCTCATCATCTTCCAATGAAAATCCCCTTTTGCCCCTCAAGTTTCGGTGTGATGGGTCAAATTCTTCATATTGCCAGTTCGTCACTTCTGTGGCAGATATCTTAAAAGACTTCGAAAACACGACCTGATGCACCGGACTTTCATCGAAGTCTTCGCCGCCACGTGACGAGCCCATTTCGAATTCCCCCACTGGTATTTCGATCATTTTCATACCCAGTGAATTGGTTTCTTGAGGGTATGCATATAACCGAACCAAAAAAAAACCTATGAGCAAAAGATATGATTTGAGTCTATTCATTTGTTTGGAAAAATGTTTAGAAACAAAAACATGAAATACTTTTTTGAACAAATGCCCGAATAAAAAAATCATTGAACTCACAAAAACTTTCGGAAAAACGCTAATCACTCAATCTCCACAAACCTCTCCTCCACATTCCATCCTTTTATGGAAATCAACACATTGTCATCCAAATTCCCTTCATAATCCAGGAAAACGGACCGTGTGGTTCCTGGCATCACAGACACGTAATTATCGCTATAAAAAACGGGTAATATCCTCTTTTTGGTCTTAGTGTCCACCAGGGAAATCCGGTTAAAAAACGCTACGGGATTGCCGGTTGGGTTTGTTAACCTTACTTCGTATTTCCCCTTTTCGATTAATGATGCTCCTATTTTTATGTCACATTTTTTCAATTCTCTAATTCCGGAATATTGTCCCCTGGCATCAGGGAACCAGTAGAAATTTTTGCTCAATACCTGCTGCTTTTCATCCAATAATGACAGGTTGAGAAAAATGCCCTTTTCCCTACCGGCTTTGTCCAGAAGTTCTTTGACGGAAAGTATTTTTTTTACGGTCGTGGGCTCTACGAAGGTAAACACCTGGGTGACCAGGGAATCCTTTCCTGTCATGTCATAAGTTTCAATTCGCAGCATCAGGTTCCTCGCAGGATCAAACGTGTTATTCACAATCATAACCATGCCATCCACCGGATTACACATCACGTGCAAAGGCTCGCTTCCACACTTCAATCCATATAAACCAGCATTCGGATCAAGGTAATAGTCGTACATTTGGCCACGCAGAGCAGTCCAGGGATTTTGGGTTTTCCAAATAATTGTTCCTGTGTACCAGTCCCATTTATGGGCTGAAAATCCTTCGATCAGGGCGCGGTACTGATTGTAGTTAACCAATTGCGCTTTCGTAGCAAAGTCCCTGGTATCTTTAGCCTTTCCATAGGGATCGATACTTTCATCATAACCGATGTATCTGTGATAGTCCCAAACCGGATCCACCTGCCCGGGATACTGCGGAGGGATCATATTTGTTTTTGGAATAAATCTTTCCAACGATTCATAGTCACCCACTCCCACCGAGCCTACTTCTGAATTGAAGGGAAATGTCCTTTCCTGCCAAAAGCTCCCGATGGGCTGTATGGTGTAGGGGCCATCGCCGTTTCCGCCTATGAAGTTGAACGACATGCTATCGGAATTAGAATACTCGATGAACCAGCGTGTGCCGTCTATTTGAGGCAGTATTTCATCGCGAAGCGGAAGCAGTATGCTCTCGGGTGGCGTGATCTCGTTACCGCCACACCATATCGCCAGCGAAGGGTGATTACGGATCATCTTGATCATATCCGTGGCAGATGTTAAAAAAAGATGGTGATCATCCGGGTATTTCCTTCTTGTCCACTGGTCATCGAGCTTGTTTGGGTCAACCCAGCGCCCGTTACAATCGCCAGACATCCAGAAATCCTGGATCACCAGCAGGCCGTATTTATCGCATGCCTGGTAGAACTCAGGTCTCTCGGCCAGCGCCCCACCCCAAATACGGATCAGGTTCAGGTTCATATCGCGGTGAAACCTCACTTCGGCGTCGTATCGCTCCGGGGTAAATCGTAGCATGGCATCGGAAATAATCCAGTTGCCTCCCTTGATAAAAATTTTCTGACCGTTTACCAATACCTGCATGCTCCTGGTGTGTGTATTCCACTCTTGCTGAATTTCGCGAATGCCTACAGAGATATTTTCCTCATCAGAAATCACTTTCCCATCAATTTTAAATTGAAGCTTCAGGCTGTATAGAGCTTGCTCACCATAGCCGTTCGGCCACCAGAGTTTTGGATCTTTCAATTTGAGATCTGGCAAAGTGACAAGCAAAGTAGCATGAGCTCCAACCTCTACCTGTTGGCTGATTTTTTCGTCGGCCATTTCATAGTAAACCACTCCATTGACCTTTTTGGATGTTGGGTTTTCCAATTCTGTGGTGACTTTTACTGTGGCAGGTTCCTGTGAAGCGCCCGGACTCCTTTTGCCCGGAACTACGGTGACCACATGAGGGTTCCTGATATTAACAGCTTTTGTTCTTTCTACGAACACCTTATCCCAAATACCCGTATTCCTGTCTCGTACGGGTTGTATCCAGTCCCAACCTGCCACATACTGGTGAGCCACATTTTTGCCAATGGTACCATCGCCACCCTGGCCGCCGTTGGGGTTGCCCACATGATCGGGTGGATAAACGATCACAGCCAGGCGGTTAGATCCGTCCCGATTCAACAGACTGGTGATGTTATATGTTTGTCGGAGAAACATGCCTTTGTGGGGCTCTTCGTTCAGCTTTTTCCCATTCAGAAATACATCGCAACTGTAATTCACACCCCTGAAATGGAGCCATACCTGCTCATCTGTTTCGGGATATTTTTCTTCAAAATCTTTAACAAACCAATAGGTATAGTAGTCCCTACCAACATGATAAATGTCCGGGATTTGCTCGTTGTTCATGCCATAAAATGGATCGGGTACCATTTTATTTTCCAGCATGGTAGTGAGCACCGTTCCGGGAACTACGGCGTCCATCCAGCCTTCCAGTGAAAAATCCGGCTTAGAAATATCCGCTCCTGATTGATTGACCTCCAACATATTGCGGCACTTCCAGTCGGTGTTAAGTTCATAGAGATTTTGCGCGTGGAGAGTTATAGATGAAATGACCAATAAAATTGTGGCTGTAAAAACCGAACTGATTGATTTAGATGGCGATGCTGGTTTACGGAAACACAAATCAGGACCAGGGGCCAAATCAAGGCCTGTACCGACTAACTCTCCGAATGGATTTACTGATATTTTCATTTCAAAAACGGGTTATTATAATCTAATAATCATATTCAAGTCGTTCTATGCCATTACTCAAAACCTGACCAGGGGTCAAACTAAAGGAACTAATGTTCCATACACTATGTAATGTAAAGGCACGGTAAGAAGATAGTCGATTTCCGCAGGTAACTTTCGCCCTAAAGCAACATGTCCAGAAGCTGCAACTACCAATACTGAAACAAAAAATTTTTGGAACTCTTTTTATCCACTTCTCTGTCATTTCGCTATCTCCCATTTCCGCAGCTATTTTTCACCGGTTACGAGTCCTACTTCAGATTCAAGTCTTCCAGCACGGGACTGTCTGTGAAGCTGATGGCCGTCTTAACTTCTTCATTTTTCATTTCAAAAATGACTATCTCATTCTTACCCTTATTCAGCCAGCATCCTGGCAGGTACAGTGTTTGCTGCGGGCCAACGCTCCAGTAACGCCCCAGGTGATGGCCGTTTACGAATACAATTCCTTTCCCCCAATCTTTCATATTGAGAAATGTATCTCCGATCTTTTTTAATTGAAATTCGCCGTAATACAGTGCCGGGTGGGAGGCCGGGGCATTTCCAGAATAGTCTGCCAAATCAGGCATTTGTTCCATTGGCATCCCGTACATTTTCCATCCGCCACTTATCTCAAAACCATTTATAAATACCGGTGAAACAATGCCCTTTTTATTGTTCACAATCTCCGGTCCATAATTAATTCTACCCATGTTTTCTACCAGGATTTCGAGCCGGGCATTAAAGGGTATGCTGATTGACATTTCGTATTGGTTGAAATACCTGTTGAGTTCGCCCACCAGTTTGCCATTTACATATACCAGCGCATAATCACGGAGACCAGGAATTTTAAGTGTACCGTTAACCGGCTGATTAAAAATTTTGCTGTATAGCACATAACCGTGGCCTTGACCCAGTTCCTCAAAACTTAAAGGGTGGTCACTCGTCTCCGCTACCGCCCTCTTCTTCCAATCGAATAAGTCCACTGCCTTGGTAAGTTTTACTTCAGGAAGTTGAATCACGGGAATTTGTTCCGGGATCTCGGGAACGGGATAGTCCACATGCTTCAGCATGACTTCCCTAATGGCTCGATATTTTGGCGTTGCCCAGCCAGCCTCGCTGATAGGCGCATCATAGTCATAGCTGGTTATGTCTGGTTGAATATCGTGCTCGTCATTGTAATTGGCGCCTGATGTGAAGCCAAAATTTGTACCGCCATGCGCTAGGTAGAAATTGAAATGCACATCATTTTCAAGGTATTTTTCGGTTTGCTTTACAATTTCTTCTGCCGATATCCGGACAAACTCTTCCCCCCAATGATCCAGCCACCCCGGATAAAACTCTGCGACCATAAATGGCCCTTCACCGCGATGGAATTGCTTCACTGCTTTTCGCAGGTTTTCTACACTCCCCTCCCCATTTGCCGTTGGCAAAACACCTTCAATCGACCCTCCTTCAAACAACCAGGTGCCATCAGAGGTAAAGAACGGACCCTCAAAGCCTGCCTCTTTCAGCATTTGGTAAATGGCATGTTTGTATTTTTTGTGTTCGCCTGAAGGAATGTCCGGCTGCTGGGCTACATAAGAACCAAACTCATTTTCTACCTGAACCATAATAATGGGCCCTCCTTTGCTCGCCTGCAATTCCTTCACCTGCGCGGCAAGTTTTTCGATATACACCTTGCAGGAATCCTGGAAAGCCTGATTGTACGTCCTGATTTTGAGATTTGGGTTATTCTGAAGCCACCAGGGATAACCACCAAACTCCCACTCTGCACAGGCATACGGGCCTGGTCGCAAAATCACAAAAAGGCCCTCCTCCTGAGCTATCTTTAAATAAGAAACGAGGTCTTTGTTCCCCGTTTCAAAATCCCACACTCCAGGATCCGTATTGTGGTAGTTCCAGAAGACGTAAGTAGCCACAGTGTTAAGGCCCATTGCCTTGATCATTTTCAGGCGGTGGCGCCAGTATTCTCTAGGTATTCGGGCATAGTGCATCTCTCCGGAGTAAATGTTAACCGGTTTCCCCTGATAGTAGAAATGTCCCTCTTTGATCTCAAAGGGGTTGTTGGTTGGCTGGGCCTGCAAACTGACAGACGAATGTACTGCGAGAAAGCACAAGCTTACAATGATTGCTTTTGTGAAAGGCATCGCTTTAATAAACTTCAATATTCGAAATCAATGGACAGGCCCGCGCATCTCTGATCGTAACCCGAATCTTAGCAGTAGTAACAGGTTCTAATGGCAATATTCTTTTGTAGCCAATGGTAGTGCCCGATGCTACTTGTTCCCAGTTTCCATCCTTCCACACACTTATATCAAAAGCTTTTACGCGCTGACCCAGCTTTATGTATTCCTGTAGCAGCAGGTACTTCACTACTTGTTCTCCGCCGAGGTCAATTTCGATATTGCCGGCAACAATGTCATCGTCAGTAGCCCAGTAGGTTTCCTTATTGCCGTCGGTCGTGTTTTCGCCAGCATACAGCGCCGACTTTCCCCGGTGAGAATCTACTTTAACACGGGCCTTCGCGGCGTGGTTAATTTTGAATTCGGAGTCTAACATTTCCTTCCAGCTTTTTAATACAGCGATATCATTTTCGTGAATTTTTCCCCTGCGATCAGGCGGAACATTTAACAAAAGCGTAGATCCCCGCCCTACCGATTTCAGGTAAATCTCAAAGAGCTGTTGGGGGGACTTTACCAGGGTATCTTCCTCCTGATGATAAAACCAGCCCGGCCTTATGGACACATCAACCTCAGCCGGTATCCAGTGTGTACCATTTTCCGAGCCCGTATTCAACAAGTCTGTTATACCGGACTTCCCCGCATACAAAGTGTCTGGAGAGATATTGTTCCAGTTGGTTTCTCCTGCAAATCCCTGCTCATTCCCGCACCATCGTACACCAGGACCAGCATCGCTGAAAAAGATCACCTCCGGTTCTATTTCCTTCACCATGGCTAATGTGCCAGGCCAGTCGTAATAGTTTTCACGATCAATTCTTCTTTCTTCCCTGGCTCCTCCGTAATAGCCGTCTCCTCCGTTGGCACCATCAAACCACATTTCGAACACAGGGCCATAATTGGTGAATAGCTCCCTAAGTTGATTTCGATAATAGGTGATGTACTCCGGCTTCCCATAGTCAGCCCGGTTTCTATCCCAGGGCGAAAGGTACACCCCAAACTTGAGCCCATATTTTTTACAGGCATCTGAAACTTCTTTAACAACATCTCCCTCTCCATTTTTGTATGGGCTATTCTCTACCGAATGGTCTGTATATTTCGAAGGCCACAGACAAAAACCATCATGATGCTTACAAGTAAAAATGACACCCTTAAAGCCAGCATCTTTTAATACAGACACCCATTGATCGGGATCTTGTTCGGAAGGATTGAACACCTCGGGACTTTCATCTCCATAGCCCCATTCAAGCCCTGTAAAAGTATTGGTGGTATAATGAACAAAGGCATTTGTCTCCATCTCATGCCATGCCAGTTGAGCCTCGCTGGGCACTGGTAGCACCGCTTGTGGTGGCGGCACTTCTTTCTTTCCGCAAGAAAATAAAAGAAGGATGACGATTGATATATGGGAAAAATTAACTCTGTTCATTTTGATTGTGTTTTTTATGATAGCTATTCCTGTTTAAGTGTTTAGAGCTTTAAAACTCAATAAGTAAATGCAATGGCCGGATATGATCCTGCATTTTTCAGAAAAGAACCAGGGATCGTTACTTTTACCTTGCCGTCATCCTCCACCCATTTTACTTTTTGACCGGTTGCCAGCAATTTCATCTGTGCGCCTTTTTTTGGAATGTTTCCTTTCCACTCTACTACTTTAGGCACATTTTGTCCCACCGGGATCTTGACGATGGCATTGACTGATCCATCTTTGTTTTGAGTAAAAAAGGTGTTACCCTCCTGATAAAGATCCATTGTCCTGGTGTCGTAAATAGCAGCGCCGTTGACTTTCATCCATGCTCCAATTTCTTCAAGCTTTCTAAGCACGGGCTCATCGATGGTTCCGTCTGGCTTAGGACCTACACCCAGAAGCATGCTTCCGCCTTTGGCTACTACTTCGATCAGCTGATGTATAATGTCTGCTGAAGATTTCAAAGGATCATTAGGCACATAGCCCCAATTATCTCCAAGTGGAATACAGCTCTCCCATGGGTGATCGAGTTTCTTTTCGGGAATTCTTCTTTCAGGTGTCTGATAGTTTTCATACGGACCATGGACCGTGCGATCTACAAACAGAATTCCCGGCTGGGCTTTTCGAGCCATTTCTGCAATTTTCGGCATATTGATATCCTGGCTCCACGATGGGATCCGTGCTCCCCAGGACCTTACTTCATCGTTCACCGTTTCCAGGGGCCTCACCCAGCCACCGTCCAGCCAAAGGATATCGATCTGGCCGTAGTTATGCATAAGTTCACTGATCTGGTTAAAAGTGAAATCCTGGTACTTCTTCCATTGATCAGGATATTTGTTGATATCATAATTATTATTTCTGTCGGGTGTAGCATACTTCGGCCACCAGTAGTACTCGGTGTGCCAGTCGGGTTTTGAAAAATAGGCCCCTATCATAAAGCCCTCTTTTCGGAATGCTTCGAAGACATATTTGGCTACATCTGCTTTCGGATTAGCAGAAAAAGGACCTTTGGCAATGTTAAAATCTGTCTGTTTGGTGTCGAACATTGAGAAGCCGTCGTGGTGCTTGGTAGTAAAAACCACGTACCGCATTCCTGCATCTTTTCCGGCCTTTGCCCACTGTTCCGGGTTAAAATTCACGGGATTGAATTTGTCTTTTAATCCCCAATACCATTCTTTAAATTCGTAGTAAGTCATGGAATCGGGACGGGTAATCCAGTCTTCGGAGCATAGCGCCCAGGATTCGATGATCCCCGGAACGGCATAAAGCCCCCAGTGAATGATCATTCCGAATTTCTGATCCTGCCAGGTATCCAGCTTTTTAAGCACCAGAGGATCTTTTGGCGACTCATAAACACTGGACTGTCTGTGAATATTGTCTTCCTGTGCCTTCACGATGCCTGGCAATGTGGTTATGAGGATTAATAATGCAATTACCTTCTTCATTTTTGGTCAAATTATTAAGTTACAAAATCGGTCAATAGTCATTTATAATTGATCGCTGAGCATTGGTCACTGATCACAGGCTATCAGAAACTATTCCGCAAACACCGAATTATCTCCATCAATTTTCCATTCATTGGTATAAAACCCCGTGCATTTTATTCCCTTTGCGCCAACATTCAGCATATCCAGCGAAAAAACCATGAAATCAGGAAAACCACTGCCTGCTGCAAAATACTGGTTTGACTCTGTAGCCTTCATTCCTTTGATACCTGTACCGGCTATTACCGCCACAGAGGCAATGTGGCTGTCTTGCCTCGGCCACATAAAATAAGCTGCGAGGTCATTTCCCGAATACGTTCTGTCCCCCACGACAACACTTCCGGGATTCACCTGAACAGGGCAGTTTTCCAGCAACTTTTTCCAGGCTTTGTTTGTTTTTGCGTTTCCAAAAACAACAACGCCTCGATCCGGATATTTAGCCGGATTAAAATCCCTATCCGCAACAATATCGACAGCACCATTTCCACGGTAATACCATACTTCTGCATCATATACCGCCTTTTGATACGCCCATTGATTTTCCTCAGCATTCCCTTCCGTACCGTAGACAAATACCATGTGGTTGCTGAACGGTTCTTTAAAGGTACCATTTCTCAGAATGCCCTTTTTTTTCGGATCAGGACTATTTTTGACAGTCCAGTTTCCGGCTTTGGCCAGATAAACCCTGTCATCTCCAGACTTCATTACATAATTAACTGGCTCAAGGCTATCCAACACAATCCGAACAGTATCTCCTTCAGAAAAATCCTGGAGATCGAAGGCCAAAAGAGCAATGTTTTCTGTGGTGCCATCTATAGTCTTTTGAGGTTTACTTCTTCTGATGTCGATCCTGCTGTATTGAAGAGATTTCTGCTGCTGCAGCACTTCCACCCAAAAATAGCTGGAAGAGATAGCCGGATTGGCGGTAGTAAAATCCACGACGTCCACCGTACTGTCTTCAGGAATGCTATGCCACTTGAAATAGTCAAACATTGGCGGCCAGTCAACACTTTCATCTCCAAACCAATGCCCTCCTCCGGGATACTCATAGTAGCTAAAATCCTTATGAAAATCGGCCAATATACTCCGCATCTGCCTGGCATAATCAACAGAAACCACTTTATCGCTGTCTCCATGATGAATGTATACCCCCGCCGCGCTATAATTTTTCTTTAATTCCAGCACATTACTGGGATTACTGGCCTGAAGGAGCATTTTTTCGACATCCTGCATACTTTCTGAGGGAATCTTGCCATCTGAAGAGCCATAAGCGGTAAGAACGGGATACCCTGCACAAGGTCCGATTGCTGCCCATCTTCCCGGATAAGTAGCTCCCAGATACCAGGTGCCATGCCCTCCCATCGAGTGGCCTGTCAGGTAGATCCTCTTCGGATCGGGCTTGAATTTCTCTTTTGCGATCTCCAGTACCTCCAGGGCATCTATTCTGCCCCAATCTTCCCAGTTAAATCCTCTGGGCCTTCTATTGGTAGGTGCTACAAGTACCCCACAGTCTTTTTGATCATACGCACGTGCCTGGCCTATTGCCTGTACTTCGGCCCCGTGCACGGAAAGAAACAATGCCGGAGAAACTGTATTTTTCCCAGATTGCGGAGCTACGCTGAAATACTGCACACTGCCATCTATATCACTGATAAATGTATTGCTATAATGGTCTCCCTGATTTACTGCCTCTATTGAAATCTCCTTTTCATCGATCAATTTCGATTTATCTGCAAGCGATAACTTACAGGAATAGGAACCTTTCACGGTAAGTCCCACTGCATTAAACCGAAATGGCACTTTCCTGCTTGAAAGTGCGGGGACGGAAGGAACCGGAACCGAAATATCCTTTCCATTTAAATTGCTTGTCAGCACGAGGTCTTTTAATTCTTTCTCTGATGAATTAATGATAACCACTGCCCCTAAAAGGTTACCCTTATCTTCACCGGGCAGGACATGAGGAAGAGTAGTGTCCTCTATACTAATAGCAACCGGTTTTTCCGGAAATATGACCTTAGCCATCACGCCTTGCCACTGTGCCCATCGGGAGCATCTTACTAAAAGGTCATTTCTGCCTTTTTTTAATTTGACAGGAACATAAAGCCATCCATATTTATAAATATCGCCTCCATGTGGCACGCCGTTAAAATAGAACATGTTATGCCCTGAAATATTCAGCAACGCGATTCTTTCGGTATCCGAATTATACGACAGATACAGGTAACCTTCCGACAGTTCTTCTCCGGAAAAATTTCCCGAAGTATCTGCCTCGATCGCCTTCCATTCAATTTTTTCGCCATTGTTTGTATGAAAAGCAAGGTTTTCATCAGTTGGATAAGTAAAAGTATTGCTAAAAAGCTGATAAGTTAACTGATCCTGCACGAGTGCCTCACGCCCGTATTTGAGATCAAGAGGAAGTAAAAAGCCTTTATTAAAATTGTGGGTTGATTGAGGGAAGACAACTTGTGAAAGCAGAATTAAACTAAATAATAAAGAAAACATTTTATACATTTCTATTGTCTTTAGCATTAGGCTTGGTTATGTGTCGAACAACTAATCAATCTAAAAGAAGAAGAGGCTACATTAGTAACCTCTCCTTCATCAAATCATCTATTAAACCGTGAAAAACTTAATTAACGTCCCACCAAACCTTTGTGCTACCTAAATCCTGCTTTCCATCCAGGGTACTCACAGCAGCATCCACAGCCTCCCTGTTTGTACTATACTCATTGGGCAAATAAGTTAATCTATTCATCACGCCTTTTCCAACTGTTTCATCTAGCGTGGTAAATAATGGATATAATATATCTGCATCAGATCTACGCAAATCTGACCAAGTCTCCCAGGATTCCGGAAAAAGTGCCAGGTACTTTTGTACCGCTATTTGCTTTCTTTGATCGTTTTCATTACCAGCCCACGCTACTGGAACGTCTACCGGAGGAGTAGTGTCATAACCTGCAGGTGCATACCCGGCAACTATAACTGGTACGCTAGCTGTAGAGTTACCTGCAATGTAGGAACTTACTGTTGCGGCATCAGTGACTCCCCATTGTTCCAGTGACAAACTGATACCGTTTTCATACAATGACTGGGCGTCATCATTCATAGCCCAACCTTTCAATGCACACTCTGCACGATTGAAATAGGATTCGGCAGCCAGCATTACCTCTATTGGCTTTGCCACAGGATCTCCAAATGTTTCAGTTTGGTTTGTATAGCATAAGGTAGAGTCTGAAGTGTCCCAATCTCTAGCTTCACCTGCACCACTTGGTTGACCAACATACGTTCCTTTGAGGTTAGGTGAAAACCAAACAGAAAGCCTTGGATCATTATAACCTATTAAAATGCTTTCCATATCAGCCGTCATATAAAATCCCCAATAGCGAGCAACGTCAACGAAATTATTATAGGCATCGCTGCTGGTTTTGAAAAAAGCACTACCGGCATTTGACTCGATCACACCTGCAGCAACGGCCGCTTCTGCTTCTGTTTTTGCTTTAGTGGGTTCTTTATCAGATATCCTTAGTGCCAGACGCAATCTTAAAGAATTCCCAAACCTTCTCCACTTCTCAACATCTCCGTCATAAACCCTGTCGTACCCTTTAAAAATGGCTATAGTACTTTCAGCAGAAGCACTTAATGTCTTATTTGCTTCATCTAAAAGATTGAAAAAATCGTTGTACATCGACTCTTGAGAATCGTAAGGTACGGAAGCTCCCCCAATACCTGCTTGCGAGTAAGGCACAGGTCCCCAGTGGTCAGTAAATCTATGAAACATATACACTTTCCAAATATCAAGAACGGCCAAAGCTTCTGCATTTCCTTCTGACGCTTTATAGGCATTCCTGAGAGAAGGCACCGCCAGGGTATAAAACCTTAACCATCCACGACTTCTCCATCCGTCATTGATCCCGTTTGCATCAGTTTGTGCTGCCCAGCCGGGAGACATATAATGCACAAACATCATAGAATGTAGCATTGTAATCAATCCATAGGTACCGTAATCGTCTCCGGGAATACTCCACGAAGCATTACTAATTCCTTTATACAAAGCATTAGCAAACGAAGGCCCGGCCATAGTTGCATCCAACTGATCAGCCGTAAGCGTATTCGGATTTGTATTAATTTCATCAAAATTATCGGTACACCCAAGCATCAACATCAGGATGGCCGGTAGAATATATTTGATTTTTATGTTTTTCATCTTTCAGTGATTTTTAAAAGTCCAATTTTACATTAAATCCAAAATCTCTCGTTGTAGGTAAATTAAAAGCTTCTATACCTTGTAAATTACCTACCCCTACTCCCTGCTCAGGATCAAAGTATTTCGCCTTATTGGTGATGAAGAACAGATTTCTGCCAACCAGAGAAATGCTAACCCCAGAGAATGGGCTGTTATTTAAAAGCGACTTTGGAAGTGAATATCCTAAGATTAATTCTCTCAACCTGATATTAGTTGCATCGAAGACAAAATCTTCAGCAGATCTCGGATCACGACTGGCTACCTGAGACCAATAATCTTGAGCAGATATAGATGTCGTGTTTGGAGTTGTTGATGTAATATTTCCGTCAGTATCTCGGGTGGCCACCACACCATCAACTACAATACCGTCTGCACGACCGTCCAAAGTTATGTCACTCGCGCCAACGCCGGCCATTTTAACCTGGCTATACGAAACTACTTCACCCCCAATTCTGAAATCAACCAAAAAGCTTAAAATGAAATCTTTGTATCTCAACCGGTTCTGCAAACCTCCTGTCCAATCAGGGTTAAAGTTCCCTGCCAAAACATCGAATCCTGATGTAAACTCAGGTAAGCCTGTAGCACCATTCACCAGAATCTTTCCATCGTCTGTCCTATTGAAACCTCGAATGTACAAATCACCATATTCTCCACCTTCTTTTACAATGGTTTGAGCCAAGCGTTCATAACCTGTAGTAATGGATAACTCATCGCGTCCTTCCAAAATGCTAAGTATTTTAGTGTCATAGCTGGAATAGTTTGCAGTTACGTCCCAAGTGAAATCAGTATTTTCAATAACCGTAGCATTGACTACAAATTCAATACCTTTAGTTTCAATTTCACCACCATTCACGATCTCATTAGAATATCCCGAGGACTCCGGCACGTTGATGGTGAAAATTTGATTTTCAGTATTTGTTTTGAACCAGGTAAAATCTACTCCAAATCGGTTATTAAAGAACCGGGCGTCTAATCCAGCTTCAATTGAATTCGAAAGTTCATTTTTTAGTTCGGGATTGTTGCGAGTCGTCGAAGACTGAACAACACCACCGTCAATGCCATAATACAGAAGTTGCTCACTCAAGCGGTAAGGATCGGTGTCGTTACCAACCTGCGCATAAGAAACCCTTGCCTTTAAAAAAGATAATACATCTGACTGAATATCGAACATATCACTAATCACCCCAGAAAGACCAACTGAAGGGTAAAAATAAGATCGATTTTCGGGTGATAAAGTAGAAGTCCAGTCGTTACGTCCTGTAACATCTAAAAACAAAAACTCTTTGAAACCCAAATGAATAAATCCATATAAGGAATTATTCCGCTTGTCATAAAAATTAGAACTTGGGGTAGATATAGCAATATTGCTCAAAGCAAAAAAGTTCCTTTTACTCAAGGCACCTCCCACATTTAGTGAAGATCGAGTTTGAACAAGAGCGTTGCCACCAAAACCCACATTTACAGCAAAATCACCAAATGTTTTGTCGTAATTTAAAAGGAAATCAGAGTTTAACTCACGAGTCTGTCCAAGATTTTCGGAGTAAGATCCGCTCTCGTTATTAATTACGGATTTTGAAGCATATCTGGAAGCTTTAGTAGATGTTGAAGACTGATCTAGTCCTGACCGCACCTGCAAACTAAGTTCATCTGTGAATTGATATTTTAGCGAAGCAAACCCGATAAACCTGTTTTGCTCATCCGTTCTCGGGTTTCTTAGAGCTAACCAGAATGGGTTTTCCATCACACTATGCAGAACATTAGGATTAGGATAATTATACCGAATTTGTCCGGTTGCATCCACATACTCGTATTCGCTATATTGCCCGAAAGGCATACTTCTAATCATGGTATAAACACCTTCTCCAATAGATGACTCGCCAGTATTGTAAGCGTTTTCAATCTTTTGAAAGATATAATTGGTTTTAATATCCAGTTTCAATTTACTTGATAAATCACTCGTAAGCCGTAGATTCAGGTTATGCCTGTCCAGATCATTTCCTTTAACAATACCCTGTGCTTCCGTATTTGTATAGGAAAAATAGCCCTGAATCTTTTCATTGCCCATGGTCGCAGAAATTGATTTCGCCCAGTTATATCCCGTTTCAAAGAAACTCATAGCATTATCTGGCTGAGGTGTGAGTGAGTAAGTCGCAGGACCTTCGTAATCCGGGTTATGTAACAACTGCCAGGCTGCAACACTCTGACCAGTCATTTCAGGTCCCCAGCTAGCTCTACTAAGAGGATCATATACTCCGTCATTACCCTGACCATATTGATTTTGGAAATTTAGCAGGTCATATGCTTTTGAAAACATCAGGTTGGAAGAGACGGAGACTTTGGCCTTTCCTTCAGTGCCTTTTTTCGTAGTTATAACAATTACTCCATTGGCGGAACGTGCTCCATAAAGAGCGGCAGCAGATGGCCCCTTCAACACCGAAATAGATGCAATATCTTCCGGGTTAATGCTAGAGATACCACTGAAACTGGTAATACCCCCAATATCCGTTGATGGCGTATTAGCCACGTGATTATCCATAGGTACACCATCAATAATGAAAAGGGGCTGGTTATTTCCCGTTAGTGAACGGTTTCCTCTTAAAGTAACTCTCGATGAGCTACCAACACCATTGCCTGTTGTTGAAAAATTCAACCCCGCTACCTTCCCTGAAAGGGAATTGACGACGTTCAGCGATCGTGCTTCTGATAAGGCCTTTGCTTCTACGTTTTGGGCAGAGTAAGTAATCACCCTTTGCTCTCTCTCAATACCTAAGGCCGTTACCACAACCTCATTGAGCATTTGCAGGTCAGGTGAAAGGTTTACATTTAGCACCGATTTTCCCGATACACTAAATTCTTCTGTTAGATACCCGACAAAAGAAAATATCAATACCCCATTCTGGGGGTCATCCAGGTCCAGGGAATACCTTCCATCTAAATCCGTAGAAGTTCCCGTTGAGGTACCTTTAATCAAGACAGATACTCCCGGTAGTGGCGATCCGTCTTCCATTGACGTAACAACTCCTGTTACAGTCTGTGCATATGTAGCCATCCCGGCAAACATCAGCATTGTTAGAAAAGTTAGTAGTTTTCTTTTCATGTTAAATCATAGTTAAACTTTAAATAATACTAATTGAAGGCGTGATTTTTCCACCGCAGAAACATTTTGGTATTTCCTAAAAATATATATTGAAAAATACATAATCAAGAAAATAAGTTAAAATGTTTGCGCACACACTAAAAATGTGCTCGCACACTACTAAAACAAGAGGATATATAAAATATAATTTTACTTTTGTAAAATCGGCGCGAAAAAGCAAAACAACGCACTTGATTATGTACAATTTCATGCTGCTTAATTCAAAACTCTAATTATATGAGCTTTAAAAATGTCAGGATCAAAGATATTGCTCGTTTAGCGGGTGTATCAGTCGGAACTGTAGACAGAGTGTTACATAACCGAGGAAAGGTCTCACCTGAGGCTCTTGATAAAATAATGAGGGTGCTCAACACGACTGGATACAAACCTAACCTCCTTGCCAGAACATTGGGATCGAACAAAACTTTCCATATCGTGGCGCTGATACCAAACCCGGCCCTGGATGAATATTGGGGTCATTCAAACCAGGGAATTATCGCCGCGCAAAAAGAGTGGTCTCAATACCATATTAAGGTGACGACTTATTACTATGATTTGTACAAACCTGATTCATTTCAATCAGCCTCAAAAGAATTGCTTGCAACTGCACCTGACGCCATCCTCATTTCCCCGATATTTCACCAGGAAGCGCTCGATTTCTTCAGACAATTTCAGGGCTCACGCATTCCGTTTGTTTTCTTTAACAGCAATATTCCGGAGGTTGAACCCATATCTTTCATTGGTCAGGATTTCTACCAAAGTGGCCGTTTAGGGGGGGAGCTTCTGGATCTCAGCGTCAAAAGCGCAGGAACCTTCGCGATACTCCACATCTATGAAGACATCCACAACTCTGTACACCTGGCACAAAAGGAAAACGGTTTCATAGATTATTTTCTGGAGAAAGACAATAAAGATTTCAAAGCAATGGGCCTGGATTACAGTCACCCCAAGGAGCCGTCGCTGGAAAATGAGCTGTCGGCACTTTTATCTGACTCTAAAATTAAAGGACTACTGGTAACTACGTCAAAGGGAGTACACATCACAGCCTCTTACCTGGAAAAACACAATAGAAACGACATAAGACTGGTAGGATACGACTTGCTCAAAGAAAACATAGAATACCTGAACAAAGGAATTATAGACTTTCTTATTCATCAAAATCCAAAACGACAGGCTGCTCTGGGAATAAGTTATCTAGCTAATTACCTTTTATTCAAAAAAACGCCCCCCTCGACAGACCTTTTTCCCCTCGAAGTCATCACCCGCCAAAATCTGAAGACATTTATGGAATCAAGTTTTCAACATCAGTTTATCAGTTAAAAAAATACATCACAAAAAAATGAATTTCTTCCATCGCTCAGTTAAAAAAGATCTTGTACAAATATTTGCGTGCCTGAGTTTACTCATGGCCTTCAGTTTACATTCTTCGGGCCAATCAGAATATTTATTCAGGAGTACTTCAACAGCTCCAAAGGAAAGAACCATCGACCTCATCCACCAGCTGACATTGGACGAAAAAATCTCACTATTTGGCTACAACAGCCCGGGAGTGGAACGACTGGGAATACCCAGGTACAACTGGTGGAACGAAGCGCTGCATGGTGTAGCTCGTGCTGGTAAAGCCACGGTGTATCCTCAGGCAATTGCCATGGCTGCTACATTTAACGATAGCTTGATTAATAAGGTAGCTGAAGCTATTTCTGTAGAAGCAAGAGCAAAAAACAATCTCGCCATTAAACAAGATAACCGGGTGCAATACATGGGACTTTCCTTTTGGTCGCCTAACATTAACATTTTCAGGGACCCGAGGTGGGGTCGTGGTCAGGAAACCTACGGAGAAGACCCCTACCTTACTTCATGTATGGGTTTGGCTTTTGTGAAGGGCATACAGGGAGAGGATCCAAATTATCTGAGAGCTTCCGCCGGTGCGAAGCATTTTGCGGCTCACAGTGGCCCTGAAGCCGGGCGTCACACCTTTAACGCTAAAGTGAGTAAAGCCGATCTGAGAAATACATACCTCTATGCTTTCAAAAAACTTGTAGACGCCGGAGTAGAATCTATAATGTGCGGGTATAACAGGCTAAATGACGAACCCTGCTGTACCGGAAAAACTCTCCTAAATGACATACTCCGTGAAGAATGGCATTTTCAAGGGCATGTAGTGACAGATTGCTGGGCGCTGGAAGACATATGGTTACGACACAATGTAATGAACAACTCTGTTGAAGTTGCCGCGGCAGCCATAAAGGCAGGTATTAACCTGGACTGCTCCAATATGCTTCAGGATGATCTCAGAAAAGCATACGAAGATGGGTTAATCACCGAAGATGAAATTGACCGCGCTCTGGCCCCCCAATTAATGACACTATTCAAGCTTGGATTCTTTGATAAACCAGAAGAAAGCCCCTTCAATAAGCTGGGAGAAAAGGACATAAACAATACTAACCATGTGGAATTGGCGAGGCTGGTAGCCCAACAAAGTATGGTGTTATTGAAAAATGACAACGACTTGTTACCTTTAAGAAAGTCGGATTGCAAAAGCATGTTAGTGACCGGAGCGAATGCCGCATCAATGGATGCATTACTGGGCAACTATCACGGAGTATCATCCAATATGGTCACATTTGTGGAAGGAATAGTTGAAGCAGCGGGACCGGCTATTTCGGTACAGTATGACCTTGGGTGCAATTATACCGATACAACACGGTTTGGCGGGCTTTGGGTTTCGGAGAACAGCGATGTCACCGTTGCCGTGATAGGGCTTACTCCTGTTTATGAAGGCGAAGAGGGTGACGCTTTTTTGGCACCGCATGGCGGCGATAAAAATGACCTCAGTCTTCCGGCAGCTCATATTGAATTTATGAAGGCATTACGAGCTCGTCACAATAAGCCGGTGATTGCTGTCATCACAGCGGGCAGTGCCGTTGATGTGAAAGCGATAGAACCTTACGCCGATGCAATCATATTTGCCTGGTATTCCGGAGAACAAGGTGGAAACGCTCTAGCAGATATTCTTTTTGGAAAAACATCTCCTTCCGGACGTTTGCCCATCACCTTCTACCGTTCCTTTGATGACCTTCCACCCTATGAAGACTACAGTATGAAGGGAAGAACCTACCGGTATTATGAAGGAGAAGTCCAATATCCTTTCGGTTTTGGCTTGAGTTATACTGCATTTAATTACTCATGGAATGCGATTCCGAAAAAGAGGTATTCTGCAAAAGACACAGTGATCTTTGAAATTAACCTGAAGAATATCGGGAAAATGGATGGTAATGAGGTAGCACAGGCCTATATACAATATCCCCAGGGAAAAAACATGCCGTTGAAAGAGTTAAAGGCATTTAAAAATGTATTTGTCACCAAAAATTCAACAGTGACTGTGACGATGAGGGTCCCGGTTAGCGAACTTCAAAAATGGAATGAGGAAAAAGACGGGTGGGATATACTAAAAGGTGAATACAAAATTATTTTGGGTGGTCATTCTACCGACCGGAGATTAGAGGCATCATTTAGAGTGAAGTAGAGCCATGAAACACCCCAATAAACAGGGCAACTAATACTGAATACGTCAAAAAAAGACCATCTGCTTTTTGCTGATGTTGTTGGTCTATTTTTCAATGGAATACCTATTCTGCTAACGTTGTACTTTATTTCTAATCGCTGCAATCATATCTGAATGCGTGAAGGTATTCGCATATTCATCCATTCTTAATTCTCCACCCATATAAACACCTTCTTTAATAAAAGTCATATCGCTGCGCTTGGGTGCTCTGCCAGTAACATGGAATTCCCCGCATCCGGTAATATCTTTTATCCTGGAAATATTCCTTTCTGTAATTCCTCCCCCTGCCATAATACTAATTTTGCTTTCCGCCTTTTTTACCAATTCACCAATAAGCTCGGCTCCTTCAAAGGCTGTAGCTTCCTGGCCAGAGGTAAGTAAACGATCTACACCGAGATCCAAAAGGTCATTGAGTGCCTGATAGGGATCTTGAGTCACATCAAAAGCCCTATGAAAAGTGACACCTAAGGGCCGTGCAAGCTGAATCAGTTCTGCAGTCCGCTTTTTATCAATGGTACCATCAGCATTAAGCAAACCGAACACAACGCCATTTGCCCCCGAGGTCTTCGCTATTTCTATGTCTTGTTTCATTATCTCAAATTCCAAGTCTGAGTAGAGGAAATCCCCGCCTCTCGGCCTTATCATCACGTAAAGGTCGATATCAATATTTCTCCTCACTATCTGAATGCATCCGGCACTCGGTGTTGTCCCACCTTCAAACAGGTTGTCACAAAGCTCTACGCGCTGTGCCCCTCCTTTCTGCGATGCTATTGCAGACTCGATAGAGTCTATGCAAACTTCAAACTGTATCATTTCTGAAAAATCAATCATTGTGCATAATAATTTATTACCTATTCATTCTACCAGGATTTTAACATGTAAATTATAGAAAATTTTCAATGTGTGCGCACACATTTTCAGTTTATTTTTCTATGTTAGCAAAAAATACACCATCCATTTTAGGTTAATAAAGCGATGTCATTTAAAAATACGCTTGTAACATCTGCCCTCATTTTACTGTTTGCCTGCTGCTCTTCGGAAAAAAATCAACAGCCACATTATGAAATCAGCATCATACCAAAACCGGTAGAATTGATACAAACTGAAAGGTCGTTCAAAATAAAATCCAACCCCGTCGTTTACTACTCCCACGATGAACTTGCCTTTGAAGCGACCTACATAAAAGATATGCTGGACAAACTTACAGGGAAAAATACTTCGACAATCCGTAACGAAAACCCGGAAGGACTTAGCGGAGCAATAGTGCTATCATTAGATGATAGAATCGATCATGAGGAAGGCTACCAACTCAGTATCGACAAGAACATAAGTATAGCTGGGAAAACTCCTGAAGGCGTATTCCACGGACTGCAATCATTGCGTCAAATTATTTTTCAGAGCAAAGCCAACAACGATTTCCTTCCTGGCATAACAATCAAGGATCACCCCCGCTTTTCCTGGAGAGGCATGCACCTGGATGTAAGCCGCCATTTTTTCGACAAGGAATTCATTAAAAAATACATTGACATCCTCGCCCTCCATAAAATGAACACGTTCCACTGGCACCTGGTAGATGACCAAGGTTGGAGAATCGAAATCAAAAAGTACCCCAAGCTTACAGAAATCGGCGCCTGGAGGGTAGATCGCGAGCATTTGACCTGGAACCAACGCCCTCCTCAAATACCTGGTGAGAAAGCCACTTATGGAGGATACTATACACAGGAAGAAATAAAAGAGATAGTAGAATATGCCGCGCGAAGGCATATCGTAATAGTTCCCGAAATAGAAATGCCGGCACATGTCAGTTCCGCACTCGCTGCATACCCGGAGTATTCTTGCCATGGCAGGCCGATCACGGTGCCATCGGGTGGGGTTTGGCCCATCACAGATATTTATTGCGCCGGAAAGGAGGAAACCTTCACGTTTCTCGAAGACATACTCACCGAGGTAATGGAGCTCTTCCCTTCAAAATTAATCCACATCGGCGGCGACGAGGCCGATAGGACAGAGTGGAAAAAGTGTAGGCATTGTCAAAGACGAATTGCCACAGAAAACCTGCAAAATGAAAAGGAACTGCAAAGCTATTTCATCAGCCGAATCGATAAATTTCTCACTCAAAATGAAAGGAGACTGATAGGCTGGGATGAGATATTGGAAGGTGGGCTCGCCGAGAATGCTACAGTGATGTCCTGGCGGGGCGAACAGGGAGGCATAGAAGCAGCAAAAATGAACCACGACGTGGTGATGACGCCCGTCTCACATTGCTATTTTGATTACTATCAGAGCCTTGACAAAGACATTGAACCACCGGCCTTCGGGGGATTCATTGATCTTCGTAAAGTTTATGAGTATGAACCGGTGCCCATAGAACTGGATGAAAATAAAAAGCAACATGTTCTAGGTGCACAAGGAAATATCTGGACAGAATACATCGACTCCGGGCGCCACGTAGAATACATGGCGTTGCCAAGAATGTCAGCTCTTTCAGAGGTACTATGGACTCCCCGGGAATCAAAAGATTTTGATAGTTTCGTGTCCAGATTGGAAAACTTGTTGAATATTTTAACATCGAATGAGATCAACTACCACATTCCTGCCCCGGAATTACTCCCTGAAATAATCTTCATTGACTCGCTTCAAATCGTCCTTGAAAATCCCTGGAAGATCGGTAATATTCATTATACGCTCGATGGAAGCAATCCCAACGAACACTCTTCTGTCTATGTAGACCCAATAACGATAAAATCCAACGGAACCATCAGAACCCTTACCCGATTGGATAATGGTAAAACGAGTAAGATAAAGCATAGCCTGCTAATAAAAAAAGACCCTCTTCCTGCGCTGGAATTAAACGAAAAACCACAGCAAGGATTAATCTTTGACTATTATGAAGGGTCAATTACTTCCCTGTCTCACTTCGAAAAACTCACCTACGTGCGATCGGGCAATATAGATCGGGTGGGACTGCCAGAAGTCGATACGAACGATCTGTTTGGACTAAAAATTGAGGGGTTAATCAAAGTTCCGAATACTGGTGTTTACACATTTACCCTGATCTCTGACGATGGAAGCCAATTATATATTGGAAATGAGCTGGTAGTCGACGCTGACGGACTACATGGTCCCGAACCTTTTTCTGGTCAGGTAGCATTAGAAGCTGGTTTTCATAAAATTACAATCACGTATTTTGAGGCTGGCGGTGGTAAAACTCTGGAAATGCGTGTGAAAAAATCAAACTTAGAAGATCAAATTGTTCCTGCAGAATGGCTCTATTCGCTTAGAATATTTTGAATGCCTGGCTCCATGGAATATTTGACCGGAATAGTGATCAGAAACTTGCTTCCTTTATTAGGTGTACTACTCACCACAATTTTTCCTCCGATCCTTTTGAGAGCCTTTACAACCAGGTACAAACCAAGACCACACCCATGCGATTTGTTACTAAAACGGGTATACGGGCTGAAAATATCTTTCAAATAGCAGTCGTCAATTCCTAGCCCATTATCTTTGATTAGTATTTTGGCATAATTCCTTGCACGGCAAATATCGATAGATATTTCATGTTGATGCCCATCCCTTGAAAATATACAGGCATTTTCGATGACATTAGCAAATATTATATCCAAAAGAGCCGGGTTGGAATTAACCACCAAATCATGTTTGCATTCAATTTTGAACAAAACATCACTAAAATCCTTTTTAAAACTGTAAATCAATTTGGTCAATTGACCGTCAAGATTAACTGCCAATTGTGTGTTTTCTTTTTCCAATTCATAAGCCATTTGTAGTTTTTTAAGCATGTTATCCATCTCCAAGGCAGTCTTTTTAATCGCTCGATGGATTTCACCCAGCTCCTCGTCTACCGTAGTGGCATCAGCTATTTGAGTTAGCCCGACGATTGTTAAAATTGGTCTTCTTACGTCATGCGACGCTCTATAGAGATATGTGTCTAGTTCATCGATGGTGTTTTTTAACCTTTCGGTCCTCACCTTCACCTTGTCTTCTAGCTGTAGATTCAGTTCATTCAGCTTTTTATAATTCCGTCTTATGGTAAAAAGTAGCGCGACTAGCAGGACAAATACCAAGATCAATGCCACTAACAACACCCGACTCATCCGCAGCTCCCGTTCCCGGTGATCATTTTCAGCCTTCAATAGCTCTATGTCTGCCAGTTGTTTTTCAAATTGCCGTTGGTCTTGAATTTGTCGCATTTGCGCACCCACTTGTGTGCCCTTAATGGAATCGCGCAAAAGAATGTGTTTTTTGTAGCTGGAATACGCACTTCCTGTGTCGTTCATCAACTCATGCCAATGGGAAATATTTTTATAGTACAACTTTAAAGCGGGCAGTCTACCGGTTGGTTTCAGGTAATACAAGGCGCTGTCATAATATTGTTTAGCCAAACTAAGATTATCGGACTGTACACATAAATCGCCAATAATAATATATGCACTACCGGCAGAGTAGAATTCACGATACTTTAGACTAAGCCTGATATCGTATTCAAGCTTCTGAATTGCCTCATCAAAACGACCCCTTGCTTTTGATATCATAGCTGAGTTTCCCGACAAAAGCCCCTGCCAAAACTCACTTTCAAGCTGAACAGCCAGGTCATATGACCTGTCATAAAAATATTCGGCACTATCTAAGTCGTTAATACTAAAGTAGCATAGCCCCAGGGTATTATAAACATTCATTAAGGTAGACGAGTCCTCCGCGGTCAATGGCAGGTTGTTTTCTATCAGATTGACTACCCGATGCCCATTATCCAAAGCCAGAGAATAGTTACCAACATTGCATTGTAAGTTAGCTATGTCTAGATAGATCGATGATGCACTCCGCGACAGTCCCAATCGAAGATATATATCGGCTGCTGAATAGACATCTTCTGCTGCGAGGTACTGTTTATAGTTGTTCCGGTGAATAACACTACGCAGTGCCAAAAACTCCGCTCGTTCAAATAGCAAAGGAAACCCTTCCGTTTTTTTCAGTGACTCCCCAATGACACCCAGAGCTTCTACATCCTTCTTGTTATGAAAAAAAGCCCTGGCCTTTCCATAATTATACCATACTTCTGTCTCGATACCACTGACAGTATCAATATCGATTAACCGTTTTGCACACTCTTGGACAGAATCAACCGGAAGCCCTTTGCATGCATCCAATGCTTCTACATACTTTTTAAAAATAGCGATCTTAGATAATCGGTTGTCATCTGAATCCTGCTTCTCAGAACAAGCTATACCAAAAATGGCGATTAGTATTAAAAATAATATGTATGATGACCTAAGCAAATTTGAAATCTGAATTTGGGTTATTACAATATCGACCAATAAACCTGATTTTATAATTGCTATCAAACAACAACTCCCTACCACAGCAAAGTATCAAACCAATAGCAATCACCGACAACAAGATTATACCTCGCTGTATTCAGATGTGAAAAAATCTTCTGAAAAAGTAACCCGCGGAGACTAGCTTCAAAATCATCCAACTCACACCACTTTCTGCCAAATTAAACATATGTGCACGCACACATTTTACAAAAAAGCATATATTTGTTAATAAAAAAAATTATCTGACCAGTCATTTTTATTGGATGTATTAATAAACAAAATAATGTACAAAAATCCCACCTTTGTGCTTGCTTCATGCTTAATCCTTGTAAGCTGCTACTCCCCCAAAAATGATTATCACGAACCTGTTAATCTCACTCAGTATGTAGACCCCTACATCGGTACCGACTTCCACGGGCATGTCTTTCTTGGAGCCAATGTTCCATTCGGAGCCGTGCAACTAGGCCCGGTAAACATCACCCAGGGCTGGGACTGGTGTTCCGGGTATCACTACTCAGACTCTACTTTGATAGGTTTTGCCCATACCCATCTCAGCGGAACAGGAATCGGAGACCTTGGCGACATTCTTTTTATGCCCGTTAGCGGCTCCATGCAAAAGGAAAGGGGCACACTTGAAAATCCAGGCTACATGGCTTTCTATACACACGAGAATGAAAAAATACGCCCTGGGTACTATTCAGTCGAATTAGAAAAATATGGCGTTACCGCGGAACTTACCAGTTCATCCCGCGTGGGCTTCCATCGATACAACTTTGCTGCAGGGGAGGAAGCTCATATCATCATCGACCTGGACCGGGGAATTGGATGGGACACCCCAATGGAGACTCACCTGGAATGGCTCAACGACAGTCTCGTTGTAGGGTATCGCTTTTCTAAAGGATGGGCGAACGACCAAAGGATTTTCTTCGCAGCCGTATTTTCGTCTCCCTTAAACAATTTCAGCATTTTTGAAAATGATTCGGCGTTTGGTGGCAAAATGAAAACAGGAAAAAATTTGGTAGGGGTAGCAAGTTTTGGGAAGGAAAAAGTAGTTCTTTCCAAAGTAGGCATATCGCCGGTGAGTATAAAAAATGCGCTTGATAATATTGCTTCGGAAATTCCACACTGGGATTTTGACCGGGTAGCCCGTGAAGCAGACACCGCCTGGAACAGAGAGCTGAACAAGGTGAAAATTGAGGCGACGAACGACAGCGACATGAGGATATTTTACACCAGTTTGTACCACACAATGATAGCACCATCTGTGTTCAACGACTACAATGGCGAGTACAGAGGAACAGACAAAAAGGTTTATCGCGATACGACCTTTACTAATATGACCACCTTTTCTCTTTGGGATACCTACAGGGCAGCTCATCCTCTATTTACATTAACACAACAGGATAGAGTAAATGACATGATCAACTCTATGCTGCATATTTACGAGCAACAGGGCAAACTTCCCGTATGGCACCTGATGGGTAACGAAACCAATACGATGGTGGGCTACAGTGCGGTGCCGGTGATTGTAGACGCTTACCTCAAAAAGTTTGATGGCTTTGATGCCGAGTTGGCGTATGAAGCCGTAAAAAGCACCGCGATGTTAGAGGAACGGGGGATTAATTTTGTCAAAGGAAGAGGATATATCCCGGCTGATAGTACGGTAGAATCTGTGGCAATGGGACTCGAATATGCGATCAGTGACTGGTGCGCAGGCCAAATGGCGCAAGAAATGGGCAGGAAAGATGATTACGAGTATTTTAGTGAGCGTGGCCAAAATTACCGGAATTATTTTGACCGGGAATCCGGGTTTATGAGAGGACGGGTCTCAGACACTTCATGGAGAACACCTTTTAGTCCTTTCGTGTCCCGACATCGTGACGACGATTTCTGTGAAGGGAATGCCTGGCAATATACCTGGCTGGTACCACAAGATGTCGAAGGATTGATAGAACTTCTAGGGGGAAAAGTTGCTTTTGCTGCCAAACTCGATTCCCTTTTTGAAATCCGTGGAGACATGGGAGCATCTGCGTCGAATGATATTACAGGTTTAATAGGGCAATATGCGCATGGCAATGAACCCAGCCATCACATCACCTATCTCTACGCATACGCCGGGCAGCCCTGGAAGACAGCAGAAAAAGTAAGATATATCATGGACAGCCTTTATACCGACAAGCCAGATGGTCTTTGTGGTAATGAAGACGTGGGTCAAATGTCGGCATGGTACGTATTTTCCGCCCTGGGTTTTTATCCGGTAAATCCTGCCAATGGTGTATATGTATTCGGTAGTCCTAAAATTAAATCAGCCAGGCTACAATTCGACAATGGTAAGGTGTTTTCCATTGAAGTGAAAAATCAGGGGGCGAAAAACATTTACATTCAAGAAGTCAAATTGAATGGGGTGCCCCACCAAAGGTTTTTCACCACTCATGACGAGATCATTAAGGGAGGAACACTGGAGATAACTATGGGGACACAACCTCCTCTAAATTAGGTGACTGGAATCGTCGTTTAACCCTGGGGCAATATGAACCATTTAACCTGTCCGGCTTTTTGTATAGTTCCTCCAAGAGTTTTGACGTATTCAGCACGAACCACCAGAACCTATCTGTGGTTTTAAAATAAAAGTAGCCCATGACCAATTGGGCTACTTTTAAAAATCAAACTCGAATTAAAAATTATTGTGCTGCTTCCGTATCGTTATTGACGATCGGCCAAACTCCAGGCGTGGGAACACTTACCCCTTTGTTTTGTCCACGTGCCGCATCTCCGCCAAAATAATACAATGGCCAGCCCTTGAAGGTCAATTGGCTTTGGCCATGCACATCGATGGTGGCAAAGTCACTGGCGCTGATGCCTGTGGGAAGCGTACCAATCGTTGTGTGGAAAATAGGCCACGAACCATTGTTGCTGAAATCTGCTGCCGTATAGTTGTTTTGATTGTGGGTGTCATTGATGAAGGCATACAGCGTCCTTCCCTCGGCATCAACAAAATACTGTGTTTCCGCATCTCCCTCGGTATAATCGCTTTTATAGTTTTTACCGTCATTTCCCACGAGCTGGGCATTGGCAAACATGATGGAATAATCAGGTTTGGCCAGGTACCAAACACCTCCCACGCCGTCGCCATTGGTAGCCCCGGCAGCGCCATCCGCCGCATAATAATAGAGAGGCCATCCCTTGTAGGTGGTCTGCATCTCTCCCCCACCGCGATCGATAGCTCCAAAATCACTGCTATTCAGACCGGTACCTACTTCGATATTCTCAGCATGAAATACCGGCCAGTTGCCAAGGCAACCTCCTTCGCAGGCGCTTTCACCGCTTGCATCTCGGGTGAAAAAATAAAGTGAAAAACCATTCGCATCCACCAGGATACCATTGGAAATTTCCACGTCCGGGCCATCGTTACCATCGGGTCCGGGATCTTCGCTTTCCTTACATCCCGACAATTGTAACATAACGGCGGCAGCCAAAATGAGCACCGCCATCAAAGAAACATTCTTTTTCATTAAATGGATCATAGTGTTTAGATTTTTAAAATTGCTTAAGAACTGAAATCAATAACAGTTTAATGACCCATACAATGAGACAGGGGAGATGGTTGCTTGAGGAAAAAAACAAATCTCAACCCTCGGGGACAACCGTGAAAAATTTTCGCAAAAAAGAGTTTAGATTAAATTGCAGTGACTAATAAAATATTCATGTAGTAAGGAGCATTGGCAAAACTAGCAAGATTATTAAAGTTTATTTGTTCTTTTGGAACTCTACCCACTCTCTTGCCACTTCTCTTTCATCGTCCTTTTTGTCTAAAGCAGCTATAATTTTTGAATCGGGCACACCGTTTTTTAAGGCCAGTAGAGACAATATATCGATTTGCTTTCGCATAAGAGAAATCTGCTTTTGCTGATTTTCCAGTATTGTATTTAGCTTAAAATACCAACAATAAAATTCTCTTAGGGCGAGAAAGACTAAAAATAAAATAATCGGGACTAGCAATACAATTGCAATTTCCCATGATCCAAGTACGCCAATTGCAAAAATGTTCATATTGTTGAAGGGCTTAATAAAAAATCAAATTAGGTTGCGTTTTAGGAAATCTACAAAAAATTGAATTTCGATCCCAATTGTTCGTCGCCACTAAGAAAAAAAAGCCCTAACTATTAAATAATTAGAGCTTTTGAGATAGCGTGTACGCCCGGAAGGATTCGAACCCTCAACCCTCGGAGCCGAAATCCGATATTCTATCCAGTTGAACTACGGGCGCATCTTTTAGTATGATTTTCAGTCGCTCCCTGCCGGAGCCTGATTTATAATATTTCTCTCTTTTGACAGCCTCTTCTCTTGTTTCATATACTTCAAAATATACCAGCTCAAAAGGAGCAAAAGCTTTGTTTGATCTGGTCTTCCCTGCATTATGTTCCTTCACTCGGTTGACCAAATCAAATGTATGTCCTACATACGTATAATCAAATTCTTTGCTTCGAATAACATATACATAGTACTTCATATCTTATCCGTACGCCTCGGAGCCGAAATCCGATATTCCCTGCCTCGTCGGCAGGCGGGTATCCAGTTGAACTACGGGCGCGTAAAAATTGTGAGATTTAGTGATTGATGAATTTGTGATTGAACCACCCAACAATGGCACCCCTTAATAACTCAACAACCATTAACCCAATAACTAATATTGGGTGGCAAAAATAGTGTTTTTCGGATAATTGAAAAAGAAATGATTCAAAACTCAATGGAGTTTTATTAAAAAAGCCCGATCAGTCGACCGGGCTTCCCTTTCGTTTTATATTTTTCCTATGCAAGCGCCTCTTTCACACGATCAGCAGCATCTTTTAATACCACTGCGCCCACTACTTTAAGGCCGCTTTCATCGATGATTTTCTTTCCTTCTTCCGCATTGGTACCCTGAAGTCGCACGATGATGGGTATGCCAATATTTCCAATATTCTTATAGGCTTCCACCACTCCTTGTGCCACGCGGTCACATCTTACAATCCCGCCAAAAACGTTGATCAGAATTGCCTTTACATTTGGGTCTTTTAAGATGATCCTGAAACCTGCCTCCACCGTCTTGGCATTGGCCGACCCTCCTACGTCGAGGAAGTTGGCAGGTTCACCTCCTGACAACTTGATGATATCCATGGTAGCCATCGCTAGTCCTGCGCCATTTACCATACAGCCTACATTGCCATCTAGTTTTACATAGTTCAGACCTGATTCACCAGCTTCTACTTCCAAAGGATCTTCCTCTGTGATGTCCCTCAGTTCTGCCAGGTCATGGTGCCTGAAGAGTGCGTTGTCGTCCAGGTTAACCTTAGCGTCTACTGCCAATATTTTATCGTCAGAAGTCTTTAATACAGGATTGATTTCAAACATGCTTGAGTCTGTCTCTTCGTAGGCTTTGTAAAGAGCGGTGATGAATTTCACCATTTCCTTAAAGGCCTTTCCTTCCAATCCCAGTTTAAAAGCTATCTTTCTTGCCTGAAAAGACAATAGACCCAACTGGGGATCAACCCATTCTTTCACTATCTTTTCGGGCGTTTTTTCAGCTACTTCTTCTATGTCCATTCCACCTTCGGTAGATGCCATGATCACATTGCAGCCTTTGGCGCGGTCCAATAAAATGCTCAGGTAGTATTCCTTTGGCTCAGAGTCGCCAGGATAGTATACGTCCTGGGCAATCAATACTTTGTGGACTTTTTTGCCAGCTTCACCCGTTTGGATGGTAACAAGTGTTCCACCTAATATTTTATCAGCTTTATCAGAAACTTCGTCCAGTGATTTTGCAAGGACAACACCGTTTGACCCGGTCTCCTTTATTTTTCCTTTTCCTCTGCCACCTGCGTGAATTTGTGCCTTAACTACATACCAGGATGTCCCTGTCTCTTCGTTTAGTTTTTTTGCCGCTTCCAGTGCTTTGGAGGGTGTATCGGCCACAATGCCTTCCTGAATTTGAACACCGTATTTTTTTAATACTTTTTTAGCCTGATATTCGTGAATATTCATTTGAAATGACTTTTATTTTGTTAAAGCAGCATTTATTCATTACCATGCAATAACCGATGAATAAGCCGCTGCGCGTTTCCAGAATTTTGGCGAAAGTAGTTGATTTATCATTTATTAACAAGCTAGCCATTCCCAGAGTATAGTAAAAACACTTTAATGAATAATTTTTGCGAAAAGATGCATAAATGAATATGTTTGATGTGATCAATTTTCAATATGATTTTAACCGCCAGAAATATTGTCAAATCGTACAGCGACCTGAAAGTGCTGAAGGGAATCGATTTGCAAATCAACAAAGGTGAGATCGTCTCCATTGTCGGGGCATCAGGTGCGGGCAAAAGCACCTTGCTCCACATACTGGGAACCCTCGATACTGCCGACCACGGGGAAGTCTGGATTAAAAACCAGGAAATAAGCCATATGAAAAACCATCAACTCGCCCGCTTCCGCAATAAGAACATTGGCTTCATTTTTCAATTTCACAATCTTCTTCCAGAGTTCTCAGCCTTTGAAAACATCTGCATACCAGGTTATATCGGCACACTCTCAAAAACCGAAGTGGAAAAAAGGGCTATTTCCCTGCTTCACATGCTGGGCATTCACAACCGCGCCAACAACAAACCCTCGGAACTATCTGGTGGCGAGCAGCAACGTGCGGCAGTTGCCCGGGCGCTAATTAACAAGCCAAAAATTGTGTTCGCCGACGAACCCAGCGGAAACCTTGATTCAAAAAACGCCAATGAACTGCACGAGCTTTTTTTTAGTCTGCGCAAGGAACTTGACCAGACCTTTGTGATCGTCACCCACAATCAGCAACTGGCAAAAATGGCCGACCGGCAGCTCGAAATGAAAGACGGACTGATGCTGGAAAATGGCGAGAAATCTACCGGGCCATCTGTTTAATATTCGTTAGGGCATTTTTCACATGCTCATTGGCAGCGAACATGTTGTTAAAAATATTGGTGATGCGCTGGTCTTCATCGAGCATAAAGGTGATGCGGCGGGTGATATTTAAAAACTGGACCTTTGCACCATACATCTTTGCCACCTTTCCCTTTACATCAGAAAGCAGTTCAAAAGGCAAGTCGTGGGCTTCTTTAAATCTTTTATGCGACTCGACTCCATCCGTGCTGATACCAAAAACATCGATATCAGTTTTCTTAAATTCTTCAATATAGTCCCTGAAACTGCATACTTCTGTCGTGCATCCCGGAGTAAAATCCCTTGGGTAAAAGAAAAGGATTGTTGGTCTTCCTTTTTGGTCCTTGTACAAATTAAATTGCCCGTCTCCTGTGGATGGCAGCGTAAAATCCGGTGCCTTATCTCCTACTTTTAATTTCATTCTTCTTTTTAATTTCATTTTATTAACCAACTCCCTGTAAGGATGTTTAAATTTTATAGAATAAAAATTCCAATAGTAAATAAGCTGAGTTTCTATGTTAAATAAAAACCAAATCATGATAAAGCTGGCAAAAACACAATTTGATATACATCCCCTTATTATAAAACGCTTCAGTCCCCGTGGGTATTCTGATGAAGCCATTTCAAAGGAAGAGTTGAATAAAATACTGGAGGCCGCATCCTGGGCGCCATCTTCTTACAATGAGCAGCCATGGCGGTTTATCATTGGTATCAAAGGCGAAGGGGATGGTTACGATAAAATATTCCAATGTCTAAGTGAAAAAAATCAAACCTGGGCCACGACCGCACCCATTCTCATGCTCAGCCTTGCCAAACGAAGACTGGACCGAAACAGCAACCTGAACAGGTTCCACAGCTACGATACCGGTCAGGCCATTGCAATGTTAAGCATACAAGCCGCCACCGACAATATTTTCATCAGCCAAATGGGAGGTTTCAATGCTGCCATGGTCAAAGACCTGTTTAAAATACCCGACGATTATGAAATACTAGCTGCTGTGGCTTTGGGGAAGGTTGATTATGAGGATCAAATGGAAAAGGGAGAGGTGGCTTACCGGACGCGAAAAGATTTGTCTGAATTTGTATATTCAAATGATCTAAACACGCCATATACTATCTGAAGATCAGGGCAAACGCATTTATAAAGACACCCAGGAAAATTCTGGAAAAATTGTCTGTAAACAAAGAGGTCTTCTCCATCTTTCCGAAAGTTTGGAGCTTTCGGAAAAAAACATGAAACCTTTGGTCAATCCGGAAACGAAAAAGAAGTTTTGAAACTTTGGCACAAATTAATCTAAGTTTAAATGCACCTACCTTTGCTTGAAGAATTTGTTTCATTCAGATTCAAAGCCTTTTTTTATTTCTTTTGCCAATCAATTATTTTTGTAAAAAATTGGAAAACTAAACGTTTATGTCAGGACATAGTAAATGGTCAACCATTAAGAGAAAGAAGGGAGCTCTGGACGCAAAAAGAGGGAAAATATTCACAAGGATTATAAAAGATATCAGCATCGCTGTACGTGAAGGGGGCAGTGCAGATCCCACAGCAAATCCCAAGCTTCGGCTAGCTATTGTCAATGCCAAAAACAACAACATGCCCAAGGACAACATCGAGAGAGCCATTAAGAAAGCGGCAGGCGCCGATGCAACCAGCTACTATGAACAAAACTTTGAAGGCTATGGCCCAAATGGAATTGCGGTCTTTGTAGAGTGTACTTCTGACAATAAAAACCGTACCGTATCTGGCGTACGGGCCATCTTTTCCAAATACGGAGGCAACCTCGGCACCAATGGCTCCCTGGAGTTTATTTTCGACCACAAAGGAGTCTTTGATATTAAGATCACTGACGAAATAAACGAGGAAGAATTTATGTTGGAAATCATTGATGCGGGAGCCGAAGATGTTACCTCAAACGATGGCTATTTGCAAGTCACCTGTGCTTTACAAGACTTCGGAAGTGTCCAAAGCAAGCTCGAAGCACTCAATGTCGAAGCTGAAAATGCCTCCCTTCAGCGAATCCCCAATACTACCACTGAGCTAGACGACGAGGATTTCAAGAAAGTAATGAAGCTCATCGATGCGCTGGAAGATTTTGATGACGTACAAAACGTCTTCCACAACATGGAAATCACCGACAAACAAATGGAACTTATCGAATAATCCCTGTATTATTCTGCCACGATTTTAATGAGCGACACACCCTTTGCCGGTAACATGAATTCCAATTCAAAAGTGCCCTCATAAGCGTTAATCCATCTTGGAGACCGTAATAGCTTCAATTGACCTGCCTTCTCCAGGGTAGCATATTGCTCTTTAGAAATATCTTGAGGTTTGCCCATTTTTTTCCATACTTCGAATGAATTGCTATGAGCATCGTCGACGCGGTAGTGGTGTGCCAAGTATCTTCTGTCTTCCACTCCCTTCAGTACAATTTTCACTTTGGCATCTTCGCGCGCCAGATCATCATCATGATAATTCCAAACCATAATATCAAAAGATTGATCATTCTTTGTGGCAAAGGCATCAATGTCTGAAGTAGCTCCCTGTACACCATTTTTTATTACCTGATCTGCCAGATATTGCTTGTCAGATTCAGCCAAAATTCGTTGCCCGCTCATCATGCCATACATCCTGAACACATTCAACACAGGCTTATCGACGCCATTTGTTGCCAGATCCCTGAAACCGTCAAACCACTTCTGGTTTTCAAATTCAAAAGACCAGCTCAATATACCCTTCAGGTTCACATCGTATTTGTCCATCAATTCGTAGATCTTGGCAAATGATGAGGCAGTATAACTGGAATACATGGTGCCGTTTCGATAGCCATTCTGTGGGTTCATGGTCTCAGAACAAGCCGCACATCCTTCAGGGTCACACTCACCAATAATGATTGGGATGTCTTTCAGTTCGGGAAACAAATTAACCGCTTCAAACCCCTTGGCAATATCGTTGAGCTGAGTGCCCATATTCATTCGGATGTGGTCATCGACTATCTTTGGCTGGCCCTTGGCGTGGAAAGCGACGAAGTCGATAGGCGATCCTTTTTTCCCGGTGACGTAATTCTTTCCTTTAATACAATGTTCCAAAAAGCGAACAAGGTATTCATAGGCCTTATCCCAACCCGGACCCGTGGTGTGTGGTCCGCCAAAGGTACAATCAGGACAAGCACGTTTTACAGCGTCGACGCTGAAGTCATACAGTTTGCAATACTCGTCAAATGTCCCCGACCAGTAGCCAATATTAGGCTCATTCCAGGGCTCCCACAGCCAGGTGTTTACTTCATCGGTGCCATACCGTTCCCGACAGTGCTTCACCAATTGAAATATCAATTCACCCCACTTTTCGTAGTCAGTCGGCGGTGTCGTCCATCCGGTAAAAATCTTATCATATTTCTGATTGACACCCCACTGATGTTCATAGTTGTCCGGATCTTTAGATAAGGCCTTGGGCATAAATCCAAGTTCTACAAGGGGCTTCATTCCCCGCTGTATATAGGTATCCAATATCTTATCCACAATAGTCCAATCATATACAGGATTGCCATTTTCATCTTCGGTGAAAACATTGGTTGACCCCCATTTTAAGCGACCGGTGCCATCTCCGGAGGTCAGGAGGTTATGAGCCCTCACATATACCGGCACAGGACTCAACTCTGCTAATTCCGACAACAGCTTCTGCCCGTCTCTCATGTAAGTGAAGTTGGGCTCATCATAACCAAAAAACGCCCATTCGTATTTCAATTCACCAAGTTCTTTACTTGCATCGATGGTGATACGGGCTGACTGCCCCTGTGAAAAAACAGGCGGAGAAAGAATGGTAAGTATCAAAAACCTAAAAAAAGTCTTTTTAATTGAAGTAAAGTGAAGTGACATAATGCGATATTTAAAGGTTGGTTTTACCTATAATTTCCCAACTTTATTTGACTAATCAAAACCGGCTGTCACATAACAGAAAACGGGGCGTTCACCCCGTTTCATTAGCTTCATTCAAGTGATCCTCGTCATTCAATTGGGAAGATGGAGATAGCTGCTCCACCACCAGAAGCTAATTTAATATCTACTTTAGAATGGTTATCAATTTCCATTTCTTCAATAACATATCCGGCAGGGTTTTCCATAAAGTCAGCGTCCTCCGAATTTTTATAGATGGTCGCTTTATATTTTTTTTCCTCGTCCAAAAAGTCAAAAGAAATAGAAGTTATCCTTGGATTGCCATTAGTGATCGCCCCTACAAACCAGTTTCCGGAATTCCGCTGCTGTCTGGCAATGGTCACATATTCGCCTATTTTTCCTTCGAGCACTTTCGTTGTTTCCCAATCGGTGGGAACATCCCTGATAAACTGAAGGGCAGGATGACCTTCATAATTTTCGGGAAGGTCACAGGCCATTTGCATAGGTGCATAGATTACCACATAAAGCGCAAGCTCCCTTGTCAATGTGCTTTTTACCTGTTCATTGGGCATGGTCTTTAATTTCAAATCGAAAACACCTGGTGTATAATCAAAAGGACCTGCCAGGGACCTGGTAAATGGAATGACTGTCACATGCTCAACAGGATTCCCTCCCATGGCATTGTATTCCTGGCCTTTCGCTCCTTCCCTGGAAACCATATTCGGGTAAGTCCTTCGCTCACCGGTGTCCTTGATTGGTTCATGTGCCACAACCATTGTCTTATGCTTTGCCGCCGTTTCGATTACCTTTCGGAAATGACGGACATAGTACTGTCCATGGTGGTACATTCCATTAGCTAAAGTATCTCCATGCTCCACATAGCCGGTTTTCACGGTCTTCATGCCATGGTCATGCAGGAATTTATAGGCATCCTCCAGTTGGCTCTCATAGTTTTCAATATCAGCGCCTGTTTCATGGTGGCCGATGATGTAAACATTTCGATCAGCTGCATAAGTCGTAAGTTCTTCGAGGTCGTAGTCGGGATAGGGTTTTGTGAACTCAAACTTTGTCCCTCCATCCATCCATTCACCATCCCAACCATAATTCCATCCTTCTACGAGCACTCCTGAAAAACCATTTTCTGAGGCGAAATCCAGGTATTTTTTCACGTTAGCTGTATTGGCGGCATGCTTGGGTCCCTGCGCCCAGGTACCGAGGTTGATAAACATCTGCCACCAAACACCCATGTATTTTCCCGGCACTATCCACGACACATCATCCAGCTTATTTGGCTCGTTCAAATTCAGTATCAAATAATTAGTGATCAGATCGCCGGGTTTTTCTGCTATCTGGATTGTTCTCCACGGAGTTTTGAACGGAGTTGTCACATAAGCTTTGATGGGGTTGGTGGTACTCCAGGGCACCAAATCACTTTTAAGATTTCCTGCGCCATCACCCTTTAAAACCATACTGGAGAAATCTACCAGGGCAGCTTCGTGAAGGCTGATGAAAAGCCCATCGGTAGTCTCAATCGTAACGGGTGTATGGATTCTATTGACTTCACTCACTTTTGTGTGGCTGTATATGTTTTCATACCGGTTGCCGCTGTAAGCTGGAATCCACCAGGCATCATGGTCATCAGCAAAATTGAACTCTGTGAGCTCATCGGTCACTTCAAATTCCTCTAGCGCTTCCTGTTTGGGAAACTCGTATCTTAAAGCAAGTCCATTGTCAAAAATCCGGAATGAAATAGTTAACTCGGCTCCATTTGAATTTTTCAAGTCTACTGATAGCTCCTGATAGTTGTTCCTGATCATCCGCTCTTCGCCCCAGGGCTGCTCCCAGGTTTCATCAAACGAAGTAACGTGGTGATTTGCAACTGAAAAACCATCTTTTAATTGAACGTCCCCTGATAGCAAAAATCCAAGCGCAGAGCTATCCACCACTATTTTATCGCCATAACGGGCGGAATACCCGGGTTGGCCCTCATCGTCAAGGTAAAAATCCACTTTAACACCTCCATCGGGGGATGAGACAGAATAGCTTTCTTCACTTTTTTCCTGAGAACACGACAGCATCGCGAACCCCATCAGCATGGCTACAAGTATCTTTTTCATTTTTGATCGTTTATTTTGTTTTAATTTCTGTTTTCAGTTGTGGTGAAAGTTGAATCAGATACGCTTTCTTTGGCTCCAATTCAATCTTCTCCGAAAAAATCATTCGACATGGTTGAGAATGTCCACTCCACCCTCGCGAACTTCCGAAATTCCCGAAAGTCTTTTCACATTTAATGATTTAGCATATCCGCAATTGTTGATAACTATCACGACAGATTCTTTCTCTGACTTCCAGTTATACACATATACATTTTCGTAAGGCACATAGTGTTTTAGTTTCCATTATTAAATGCGTCACTTTCCTTTCTCCATTTTATCATTTTGGTGATGTGACCGAAAGCCACATTTTCTTCATCTGTCCGTCCTTCTTTTGTAAAAGCGTCTCTTTCGTCACCCGGTCATTGTCACAGAATTTATCCCGAATTTTGTATTTGAATTATTGAAAAGGGGGCACGAATTTTTGATTTGCGAGATAATTCCCTCCATCCAGGGTCTTTTTTTTGCTGGTAAATAGATCTTTAAAACTGTTCTATTGGCATGGTTTACTGTCCAAACTCCTATTGTAAAGCAATAGACTTTAATCGTTCTTAAAGTATTCCGATTATGATGGTTAAGGGCGAAGTTCCTAAACAGACTCATTGAGTTGTGGGCTACTCTTATAAAACGAAAAGATGCTTCAGTGGCAAGGAGGCCCTGTAAGGAGAAGTTCTCAGGTCCAAAACCGTCTTTCGATTCCTTTATCCCTGATTCGTCGGTGAAAATCCCTTTAATCAGATCTTTGGACTGTTGTTTTTCCGGTTCGTAAAACTGATTATATCCATTGTGGGTAAAGACGGATCCATTCACCAGAAATAGATATACTACGAATTTCATCAATTGAAGAACAATTAACAGCGGTACTTTATAAAGTAAATAAATTTAATCGATCTCCGCCACACTATTCTTGTTTACAGTTTTTTCAAAAACCATGTTAATTTGCTCCATCGTATTTCTTGGAGTCGACAAAGGAGGTAGATTGTTCAAATCAAAGAATCCCACTTCGCTGGTTTCCATCCCTGCGGCGAGTTCTCCACCCACTTCTTCGCAGTGAATAAAAATCTTATACACATAATTGACATCCGGCGGATGGTTATGGCACTTTTTATCCAGCACTGCCAGCAGCCGTCCCGCCTTCACCTTTAACCCGGATTCCTCAAACACCTCTTTTTCAGCAATCTCCCGGGGAGTAAAACCCACATCTGCCCATCCCCCCGGAATCGACCACCGGCCATCAATCGTCTCCTTTACCAGTAGTATTTTTCCGTCACGGATCACGACGCCCCGTACATCAACCTTGGGCGTGAGATAACCCTCCTCCATACTAAATACTTTCTCAATTTTCTCATAAGGAATATCCGTATGATCGGCAATAATCTTCTGGCTTAGCTTCATCAACTGCTCATATCGCTCAATGTCGTATTTGTTTTCCGAGAAGGTCAACCCCGCTTGGGCGATGGATTGCAATTCCCTGGAGATTTCCAGCCAATGGTATTTCATTTTAAGAGGGTTTAAATTCGTATAGCGATCCGCTATTTTTCTTTGTAATAAGGATATTAATAACTATTTTTTCCCACCTATTGACCGATTGAGTTGTTTGGTCAATTTGTAAGTACCTAAAGTAAACTAAGATGATCAAGGAAATAAAAGAAATACCAGAAAAAGCTCAAAAAGTATTAAAGTCAACTCAAAAATTAGTGTTACCAACAGGAGTTCCCTATTTGGGGATGGGTTCTTCCTATTTTACGACACTCGCATTGTATTACCAGGGAATCGATATCAGACCAGAGGCCTCGTCTACTTACTATAATTACCTCAGTAAAATGATTAAAAGCAAACTGGCTGTACTTATTTCGCAATCCGGAAGATCGAGTGAGACCTTGTGGTGTAGCAGGCTTTTTGAGGAATATATCGCTATTACAAATTATGCAAAAAGTGACCTGGGAAGTATGGACGCCGTAAGGAGAATTGTTGAGCTCAAGGCAGGGAATGAAGCTTATTCGTCAACAAAAACCTATATCAATACACTTATTGCGCTTTATAACGGCCATAAAATCGACCCAAGTCCGGCCGTCGATAAGTTGATGACTAAAATGAAGGATTATGAAAGCTGGGGACGGGAGGCCGCAGAAGTATTATTTAAAATCATAGTACAAGGAACCTATAAGGGATTTTACATCATTGGAAACGGACCGAACCTGGCAACTGCTTACAAAGGTGCACTGACCATGACAGAGATGACCAAGTACCCAACCATCGGCATGTCGGTTTCCTCATATGACCACGGACCCAAAGAATCGGCTAAGGGTACAGCGATCATCGTCATCAAGTCAGACGGCCCTTCCTACCGAAGAACAAGTCAGTTATTTAAGCTGGTGGAAAATGCGGGGGCCGAAGTTATCTATCTGGAAGATGATAGTGTGCCGGAACATCTTTCACCAATCACTTCGGTAGTACCACTATTTTTCATGACTTATTTCTTAGCCGAAAATCTGCATGTGAAGAAGGCTTTCGAAGTTGGAGAGAAAGTAACAGAAGGCAAAAAGCCAAGGAAGAAATAGAAACAAAATAAAAACAAACCATCCATGAACTAAAGGATGGAAAGTCACCGGACCACCCCTAGTAGTTGGACGGCTGGACTTTCAAAAAAAAAGCCCATTTGAAATATGATCAAATGGGCTTCTTTTGTTTTTTATAATTCCCTAATCTTTCAGATCGGTAAAATCAAAAGTTTCCAGAAACTTGGTGGTAAATTTACCCGACTGGAATTGAGGGTCATCCATCAATTTTAAATGGAAGGGTATCGTTGTCTTGATCCCTTCGATGATAAACTCACCAAGCGCCCTTTTCATCCGCACGATACACTCTTCCCGTGATTGCGCAGTTACTATCAGCTTGGCAATCATACTATCATAATTTGGTGGAATAGTATATCCTGCATACACATGGCTATCCACCCTTACACCCTGTCCGCCAGGGATATGCAGGGATTGGATTTTACCGGGGCAAGGTCTGAAATCCTTTCCAGGATCTTCTGCATTGATCCGGCATTCCATAGAGTAAAGTTGTGGGAAATAATTCTTTCCTGAAATGGGCACACCGGCAGCTACTTTGATCTGCTCTTTGATGAGGTCGAAATTAGTTACCTGCTCAGTGATGGGGTGTTCTACCTGGATACGGGTGTTCATCTCCATAAAGTAGAAATTACCATGCTTGTCGAGCAAAAACTCGATGGTTCCGGCCCCTTCATAATTGATAGCCTCAGCACCTTTAATGGCAGCGGCTCCCATTTTTTCCCGCAATTTCTGGTCCACTGCAGGCGAGGGGGTTTCTTCCACCAGTTTTTGGTGTCTTCGCTGAATGCTACAGTCCCTTTCTGACAGATGGCAAGCCCTTCCACGTTTATCCCCTACTACCTGGATCTCCACGTGCCTTGGCTCTTCTACGAATTTTTCAAGGTAAAGTCCATCATTTCCAAAGGCTGCTTTCGATTCCATCCTGGCATCATCCCAGGCCTTTTTGAACTCATCTTCCTTTTTTACGATCCTCATTCCCCGGCCACCACCACCTGCAGTAGCCTTAAGAATTACAGGATATCCAATTTTCTTGGCTATTTTTTTGCCTTCGTCGATACTGTCCAGCAAGCCATCAGAACCTGGAATGGTAGGGACGCCGGCCTTTTTCATAGTTTCCTTGGCGGTGGCCTTGTCTCCCATTCGATTGATCATATCGGGAGAAGCACCTATAAACTTGATATTATATTCCTCACAAATACGTGAGAATTCGGCATTTTCTGCTAAAAATCCATATCCCGGGTGAATAGCATCTGCATTCGTGATCTCAGCGGCCGCAATGATATTCGGCATGTTGAGATAGGAAAGGCTGCTGGACGGCGGTCCAATGCATACCGCCTCATCAGCAAATCGAACATGAAGACTTTCTTTATCGGCTTTCGAGTAAACGGCCACCGTACTGATGCCCATTTCCCTACAGGTCCTGATAATTCGCAAAGCTATTTCCCCCCTATTGGCAATTAAAATCTTTTTAAACACGTGTTTATTGATTTTATTGAAAAATTCCCTTCTCGACTAGGAAGGATCTACTAAGAACAACGGCTGGTCAAATTCAACCGGCGAGGAATTATCAACCAGAACTTTCACTATTTTACCGGAAACCTCTGATTCTATTTCATTAAATAGTTTCATGGCTTCGACAATACAGACAGTCTGGCCTACTTTAACCGTGTCACCTTCCTGAACAAACGCAGGGGACTCCGGGTTAGGTGATTGGTAGAAGGTACCAATCATGGGTGATTTTATTTCTACAAGCTTTCCATTTGCAGAACCCTCAGGCGCAACTTTTTCCATCTTTGATGATGCATCATCCGCTGCGTTTTGAGCTGCTGGTGTAGCTTGCAATACAGGGGCTTGAACCATCTGTGGAGCACTCTGCACGATGGCTGCGCTCTTTTTCTTTACCTCAATCTTAAACTCCTGAGTTTCAATATTTACCTCTTCTAAGCCCGATTGGGCTATAAAATCGATTAAATCCTGAATTTCTTTAGCCTTCATAAAATTATTTTACTCTTTCATAATAAGTGCCAGTACGGGTATCTACCCTAATTACCTCGTCCTGATCAATAAAAAGCGGTACCTGAATTTCTGCCCCCGTCTCAAGGGTAGCAGGTTTCGAAGCATTGGTAGCAGTGTCGCCCTTAACCCCGGGCTCGGTGTATGTAATTTGCAATGTCACAAATGCGGGAAGCTCAACACTTAGCGCTGTTTCTGTCTCAGCATGATAAATTACCTCGACTTCCTGCCCCTCCTTTAAAAACTCGCTGCCTTCCACCATATTTTCCTGTAAAGCAACTTGTTCGAAGGTGCTGCTATCCATAAAATGATAGCCAATATCATCTTTGTAAAGAAACTGGTGCGGCCTTCTTTCTATTCTTGCCGTGGTGATCTTTACACCGGCGTTAAATGTGTTATCGATTACTTTTCCAGATTTGAGGTTCTTCAATTTTGTCCTTACAAACGCTCCTCCCTTACCCGGTTTTACATGTTGGAATTCTACAATAGTGTACAGGTCGTTGTTATACTCAATACAAAGACCATTTCTAAAATCTGCAGTAGTTGCCATGTCTCTAAAATCGTCCTAAAATTATAAATCTATATTCGAAATAAAAATGGAATAGATAAATTGTATCATCCCATGATAAAAAAGTTACACATGAAAAAAGGGAGTTGATTGACTCCCCTTTAAATTTCCTGTTTTATCCCAATTATATTATACCAGGACTTCTTTTTCCATTACAACCTGACCCTTGTAGTATAGCTTGCCCTCGTACCAAAATGCCCTGTGCGGCAGGTGGTGCTCACCTGTAGTGGGACATACAGCAAACTGCTTTTCCTTTAATTTATAATGCGTTCTTCTTTTATCTCTTCTGGTCTTCGAAATCTTACGCTTTGGATGTGCCATTTTATTTTTCTTTATTTTTTAACTTCAATAATCCTTGCCACCTGGGATCTATTTCCTCGGGAGATTCATCGTCAATTTCTTCTTCCGAGGTATAGACTAATTCCTCATCCAGATCTTCTTCTTCCTGATCAAATCTGGGATGAAGCCTTTTCAGAGGAATGCCTACCGTTATGAATTCATAAATAAAACTTGCCAGGTTCAATACCTGCTCGTCATATTTTATCACAATCACATCGTCCGCCAGAACATCCTCCTCCTGGCCAAACTTTACTACCAGGTCATTTTCTATTTCCAGGGGGTGATCAAACTTTTCTAAACTCCGATCACACTCGAGCTCTACCGTTCCTTTGATATTAAAATGTAAATTGAGAAGATGGGTGGTTTTTTCCAAAACCACAGTGACTGCAAGGTCCCCTTTATCTATCAACCCGTAGTCAAACTCCTTAAAAAAACCTGAATCAATTGTAAAATCAAATTCATGTTTACCAGGTCTAATCCTAACTATTTCAATATCAAATTCTTTGAGCTTTTTCAAACCCCTTTCCAATAAAGTCCGCAAAGTTAATTATATATTTTCTAAATAGAAAAGTATTAGGCAAATTAAGCTTCTACTTCTACTTGAAATTCCTCTCTTTTTGAACAAATATTTGCAGCCAGAAAGATAGCTTCCCGCATTGAGATTTCATTTGCTGCCATTTTTCCGGCGATCGGAAAAGCTGTTCCATGATCCGGAGAGGTACGAACTTTCGACAAGCCAGCTGTAAAATTCACGCCATCTTCAAATGACATGGCTTTAAAAGGAACCAGACCCTGGTCGTGGTACATCGCCAATATGCCATCAAATTTGGTAAATGACCCGTCACCAAAAAATCCATCGGCGGCAAACGGACCAAAGACGAGGTTTCCTTTCTTTTTTATCTCCTCTATAGCAGGAGCGATTATTTGTTCCTCTTCGCTTCCCAGAAGGCCACCTTCCCCGGCATGTGGATTCAAGCCAAGAACCGCAATTTTAGGTTTATTGATCAAAAAGTCTTTTTTCAATGACTTGATCATGGCCGCGATCTTTTTTTCTACAGTTTGTTTTGTGATGAGCTTCGCCACGTCTTTTAATGATACATGGCCCGTCACAACGCCTATCCGCAACACGTCAGAAACCATCATCATCAACCCTTCTCCCCCTAGTTCATTTGAGATATATTCTGTATGACCTGGAAATTTAAACTCCTCACTTTGGGTGTTTTCCTTACTGATAGGCCCGGTGACCAATGCATCTATCACTCCTTCCTTTAAATCACTGACCGCTTCCTTGATCGCCATAAAAGCATATTTTCCCATCGCCGGGTCTACCGTCCCGGCATTGATTTCCACGGCTTCTTCCCAGCAGTTGTATACATTGACCCGCTTGTGATTCAAATGACGTTTGTCTTGTACTTGCCCAAAATTAAAATCATTTAACTCGAGCATTTTCCGATAGTAGGAAATCGCCTTTGTGGAGCCGTACACAACGGGTGTGATCATATTTAAGACCCGATTATCAGAGAGCGCTTTGACAATCACTTCCGGGCTGATGCTGTTCAGGTCACCAATGGTAATACCTATTACGGGTTTTCTTTTATTGCTTTTTTCTGGTTGGGACATATTATTCTTAACATTTTGATTTTATCCAATGCCGCCAAATCCATTTATTTTTAACCATATTGCGCATTGAATTTTGAGTACGCAATTTAAGGTAAATTATTAAACAGAAGAAAGATTGGAAGTCAGACCTAAAAAGCGGCTTGGTCAGCATTTTTTAAGGGACCTCAACATCGCCTCCAAAATTGTGGACGAGTTGTCCTTCCATGAGGATTACCAGACAGTGGTAGAGATTGGGCCCGGAATGGGCGTGCTGACCGATTTTCTGTTAAAAAAGAAAATCGAAAAACTTCTTCTAATGGAAATAGATGAAGAATCAATCCAATATCTTCGGAAAAAATTTTTAAAAGCTTCTCAATTAGAAATAATCCATGCAGACTTCCTAAGGGCGCCTCTTTCCAAGCTAATCGACCAGCCCTTTGGAATCATAGGAAACTTCCCATATAATATCTCCAGTCAAATATTATTCAGACTGTTAGACAACCGAGAGCAGGTACCTGAACTGGTGGGGATGTTTCAGAAGGAAGTGGCCGACAGGGTCTGTTCAAAAGAAGGAAATAAAGTGTATGGCATATTGAGTGTTTTGATTGGCGCTTTTTACGAGAGGGAATATTTATTCACTGTACCTCAGCATGTATTTAACCCTCCACCAAAAGTAGAATCGGCGGTCATACGTTTAAAACGAAAAGAAAAATTCCACCTCGATTGCGACGAAAAACTATTGTTTAGAGTCGTAAAACAGGGTTTCCAAAACCGCCGGAAAACATTGCGAAATGCACTAAAACCAATAAATTTGCCCGATGATTTAAGAAGTGACCCGGAGTTTGGATTGAGGGCAGAACAACTCTCTGTTGCTGATTTTATCACACTTACAAAAAAAATTGCATCATTTGGAAAATCCGACTAAAGTTGAATTGACAAAGGAATTCTTTGAAGAATTAAGTCTGGCAATCAAAGATCGTCAAAGTGACTTTATTGTGAAGTCACTTTCCGAGATGAGGGAAGCTGACATTTCTTTGATCCTCGAAGAATTTGAGGCGGCCGATTCCAAATATGTATTAAAGCTCCTTCCAAATGATACCGCCGCCAACATCCTCAAAGACCTTGACGAAGATATCAGGGAAGATTTTCTCGAAGAATTTTCACCGGAAGAAGTAGCTGTCTATCTGGAAATAGTGGAAACCGACAATGGCGCTGATATCCTGAACGAAATGCCCATTAAAAAAAGGGAGGAAGTGCTCGCCGCCATGGGCAATGAAGAAAAGGTGAAAAACCTGCTGGAACTTCTCCGCTATGAAGAAAATTGTGCTGGTGGTCTCATGGCAAAAGAGCTTGTAAAAGCTAACCTCGACTGGACAGTAATCCAGTGTATTGAAGAAATAAGAAGACAAGCCGAAAACGTCAACAAAATCTATTCGGTTTATGTGGTCGACAATAAAGATAAACTCCTTGGTCGGGTATCATTGAAGAATCTTCTTCTGTCTAAAACAACGGAGAAAGTAAAAAACATCTACGATGATGACATTGTCTATGTACAAACCTACATGGAAGAGGAAGAGATAGCATCAATCATGCAAAAATATGACCTGGAAGTTCTCCCGGTGATCAATGTCAAAGGGAAGTTGGTGGGCAGGATCACAGTAGATGATATCATTGACGTTATCACAGATCAGGCCGAGCAGGAACGCCAAATCATGGCCGGTATCGCAGAGGACGTGGAGGAAGATGACAACATCTGGATATTATCCAGGGCACGACTGCCATGGCTGATCATAGGGCTGCTGGGTGGAATGATCGGCGCAAAGCTTATCAGTGGCTTTGAGGAAGTACTTGCCCAGGTAACTGCGGTCGCTTTCTTCATTCCCTTAATTATAGCCACAGGAGGAAATGTAGGCATACAATCTTCCGCCCTCGTGGTACAGAGCCTTGCCAGTCACTTGCCTTTCAAGGACAGCCTGATGCAACGTATCACAAAGGTGTTTCTCGTAGCGCTGATCAATGGGGTAGTACTTTCCTTTCTGGTTTTCATCTTTATCTATTTTACAACTGATGTCAAGCTGGCTATCGTGGTAGCTACGGCGCTTTTCAGCGTGGTAGTGCTAGCATCTTTACTAGGTACGCTGATCCCGCTGATCCTTGAAAAGTTTGGGTTCAACCCGGCCCTTGCATCGGGTCCTTTTATCACTACTACCATTGACCTGCTCGGACTTATGGTTTATTTTGCCGTGGCTCATTTTTTATATCAATCGTTATAATTCTCTATGAAAAAGAAAGTGCTAATATCTGATGCCATGCATCCGAGCATCATCCCTACTCTTTCGGAACTTAACTTTGAAGTGGATTATTTTCCTGACATCACCAGGGAGCAAATCCTTGAATCCTTACATCAGTACTGCGGTCTGATCATTCGAAGCAAAACTATTATTGATAAGGAACTTATCGACCGGGGAGAAAACCTTACATTTATCGCCCGGGCAGGTGCCGGATTGGATCAAATCGATCTGACCTACGCCAAGGAAAACAACATTCACCTACTTAATGCCCCCGAGGGAAACCGGGACGCTGTCGGCGAGCACGCGATTGGCATGTTACTGAACCTCTTTAACCATATCAACCGTTCAGACAGGCAAGTAAGATCGATGGAGTGGAAAAGGGAATTCAACAGGGGCGTTGAATTAAATGGTAAAACGGTAGGGATTATTGGCTATGGCAATATGGGATCCTCCTTTGCCAAAAGGTTGTCTGGTTTTGATTGCCGGGTTATTTCGTATGACAAGTACAAAAAAGGGTTTGCTGACGATTACACCGAAGAAGTCTCATTACATGATATATTCGAACAGGCTGACATCGTTAGCTTTCATGTCCCTCTCACCAGGGAAACAAGGCTGATGGTAGATGATGGCTTTATTGGCAATTTCAAAAAGAATATTTACCTGATAAATACAGCCCGTGGGGAAATCTTATCCCTGAAGGCTCTGCTCAATCAACTGCTGGCTGGAAAAATATCAGGGGCTGCCCTGGATGTGCTGGAAAACGAAAAATTTGATCAATTGACGAACGAACAGGCGTTAGTATTAAAGGAACTCTTCAAATTAGACAACATTATATTTACCCCTCATGTCGCCGGATGGTCAAAGGAATCTTACATTAAGATAAATCAAACTCTTGCAAAAAAAATTAAACTACTTAAATTAGCTTGAAGCTATTCAACATTGAGAGGGGGTATGAAGATTAAGGAATTCTACGAAAGATTGGGAAGGAAATTTCAAAAAATTCTTGAAAAACCAATATTAACCAACTCCCTGGTTCTGGTCGTGGTGTCTTTTATTGTTGTTTTAGCCAGCCTTCGATTCTACTTACAAGATTTTGATATTTTTATACGAGAGATTCTTGTAGAAGCCCATGGGATGATCTTTGACATCGCCATCATCGGTATGTTGATCTATTGGCTGAACCAGAGGGGTGAGACACGATTGAGAATAAAATCCTATAAAGACGAAATTGATGATTTTCGCATTTGGGAATCCGAAGAAGCAGCCTTCAGGACGGCGGGAAATATTAAGAGGCTTAACCGGCATAAGATTTATGATCTTAACCTTGTCAATTGTTTCCTGGAAAAAGCCAATCTTAATTACGTCATTTTAACCGGTGCTAATCTGAATTACGCCAATCTTTCTAATACAAACCTCATTGAAGCAAATCTCGAGAATGCCCGTTTAAACCAAACCAGGTTTGAAAATGGCAACCTTAATCAGGCAAATTTCTCAGGGGCCTACGCCAACGGAGCTACTTTTAAAGACGCCAACCTGATAAAGTCACAGTTTGAAAATTCATTCCTGATAAAAGCGGACTTTACAAATGCCTTCCTGATGGAGGCAAACTTGAAAGGGGCCTACCTGACCGGAGCCGACCTGACTAATGCCAATCTTTATAAAGCAGATCTTCGAAATACAAAAGGGATTAGCATTGAGCAATTACTTAAAGTCAGGACGCTGTACCTGGCCAAATTTGACCCCGACATCACAGCAATTTTAGAACATGAGCACCCGGAATACCTCGGATCTTCCATGGGAGAAAAATTAAAAGCTGTTTAATTTTGAGTTATCTGTTCTAACCCAATCCACTTTTCCCGCCATCAACAGCCCTTAAAGCGCCAAACGATTTCAGTTCTTTGTCAACATTTAAAAAAGCTCCCACCAGTGAGCTCACCACAGTCATCAAAAAAAATGTCAATGTGAAGGCTATGGCAGTATTTTTATCTATAACCAGGTATTTATATCCATACACAAAAACTAGCTCGCGTATGCCCACTCCACCGATCGTAAGTGGCAGAACCGCAGCGATAGACGAAAGGAGAAAAAGCTCCAGGTAATCGAAATGAAAGCTACTTACTCCCAGGCTTTTTAAAATAAGAAATGCACAGAGCAACTGGCCGATCTGCACACCCAGTGATTGAAAATCGGTAATCGGAAATGCTTTTTTAAAGGACCTGAATGTTAACCTGTTGATCAGTATCGCCAGGGGATAGTAAAGCATGATTATAGCAAAAATGGTGAAATTGATGCGCGGATCACTGAAAAGGAAATAAGTGGATGTCTGTGTAAGGATGGGTAGGCAAAGAAAAACAAGCGCTACCAACCCGCTGATCCTGTCCAGCAATGCTGCTGTGATTATTTTCTTTAGCTTTTCGCTTTTAAAATGTTTTTTAATCAAATAAACCTTATATCCATCGCCACCTATCCCTCCAGGCAAAAACAAATTATAAAACATGCCAATATAAGTAAGCTTAATGCCCACTGGTTTTTCAAAAAACAAACCTATATGTCCATATAAATTCATGAACCTGAGCGCGCTGATCAGCTTGGAAAGATTAAAGGCAATGAATGCCAGGAAAAGCCAAGGCAGGTTTACACGGGAAAAAACCTTCAACGTAGATGTAAAATCGATTTTCAAAAAAACGATGTACAGGGCGGCTGCAGTTAATACCACTTTTACCGCTACTTTAAGATATTTTTTCAAATTTCTGGCGCTTATAAATAACTTCCCTTATTCGATAGGTCTTTTTGTTTTGCGACTCAAAATAAGTCCTCATCATAATCTCCGACATGATGCCAAAAGTGATTAATTGAATACCGCTTAGTATCAGCGTAATGGCCAATAAAATCAATGGCCTGCCCCAGATGTCTTCTCCCATGATCTTAAGTACCAGCAAGTAGAACCCAATCAATGTACCTATACTGAAAGTAAAAAATCCCAGCCCCCCGAATAGATGCATCGGTCGGCGCGACCATTTCTGAAAAAACAACATAAGCAAAAGGTCGCTGATCACGCGGGAGGTCCTGCCAAGGCCATATTTCGATTTTCCAAATTTCCTCTGGAAATGATGTACGTCCACATTGGTAATAGAAGCCCCCTGCAACTGTGCTAAAACGGGGATAAACCTATGAAGGTCTCCGTAGAGACCAAGGTTTTTGGCGACATCACGGGTCATGATTTTTAAGGAGCACCCATAGTCGGACACTTTTACCCTGGTGAGTATCCTAATGATACTATTGGCAATAAGAGATGGGAATTTTCGCAGCACAAATCCGTCCCTCCTGTTTTTTCGTCTACCTGCCACAACCCCCCATTTTCCTCTTTCGATGATCTCCAGCATTTTTGGAATATCGGCCGGGTCATTTTGCAGATCCCCGTCCATCGTCACGATGTACTCTCCCCTGGCTTCGTCGATACCTGCCGACATTGCCGACGTCTGCCCATAGTTTTTTGCAAGGACAATTAGCTTGACTTCATCAGTTGCACATTTTTTTATTTGTTCTAGTGTTCTATCCGTGGACCCGTCGTCCACCAGGATGATTTCGTGGGAAATTTCTTTCAGGGATATTGAGATTTTCTCAATGAGGGGTTTTATATTTTCTTCCTCATTAAAAAGGGTAATTACCAGGGAAAGCTTCATAAGTGGGATATTTCCACCTGTAAATTTATAAGATAAATTTATTTTGTAGCCCCGCCGGACTGAAATTTCATTCTGGGCTGTGGCATGGCAGAAAGATCTTCAAAATCCTGCTTGAGGTATTTAAAATGCGCCGTCATGGCTATCATTGCCGCATTGTCTGTACAATATTGAAATTCCGGAATAAATATCTTCCAATCAAACTTCCCCGCGCTTTCACTTAACCTCCTTCTTAGTTCAGAATTGGCTGATACTCCCCCCGCTATGGCAATTTGGTTTATCCCAGTCATTTTTGCTGCTTTTTTCAATTTCTGCAGCAGCATGTCGATCAGCTTTTTCTGAATACTGGCACAAATATCTTCCAGGTTTTCATCAATAAAACCTGGATTACTTTCCTTTCCATTCCTTAAAAAATAAAGCACTGCCGTTTTTATCCCGCTAAATGAAAAATTTACACCGGGCACCTTCGTATCAGGAAACTCAAACCTTTCCGGGTTTCCTTTAGCAGCATGTTGGTCAATCAACGGCCCTCCCGGATACGGCAATCCCAGCAGCTTGGCAGTTTTATCAAAAGCCTCCCCCACTGCATCGTCAATGGTTTCACCCAGGATTTTCATATCCAGGTAGTCATCCACCCTTACTATTTGCGTATGCCCCCCACTGACCGTCAGGCACAAGAATGGAAACTCCGGCTTAGGGTCGTCTATAAAATGAGCCAGGATATGTGCTTGCATGTGGTTTACTGAAATGAGGGGAATATCCAGCGATATAGCCATTCCTTTGGCAAATGACGCACCTACCAGCAAGGACCCCAATAGGCCCGGCCCCTGCGTAAAAGCTATCGCACTAAGCTGACTTTTGTCTATCTTTGCACTTGACATAGCCAAGTCAACCACCGGAACAATATTTGATTGATGTGCCCTTGATGCCAACTCAGGAACAACGCCGCCATATTTTTGGTGAACTTCCTGAGACGCAACTATATTATTAACTATTTTTCCGTTATGTATAACAGATGCAGAGGTGTCATCACACGAAGATTCAATAGCAAGAATATAAATGCTCATTAATTAAGTGACTGAGGTAAAAAACAGGACGCAAGTTATTAAAAAACTCATTCTTAAAACACTTTTAAGGATGGCGCTTGGGATACTCTTGTTTTTATTCTTCTTTGCCATCGCCATCAACCTCCCCATTGTCCAGGACGTGCTTGTTAAAAAAGTCACTGCCTTCATCATGGAAAAGGCGGGGCACAGATCCACCTTACAGGGGGTTTCCATAAATTGGTTTGATACCATTGAACTGCACGGCATTACTATCTACGACAGCCGTGACAAGCCAATGATCGAGGCAAAAAGAATAGACCTTGATTTCAGGTTGTTAAACCTCCTGGCGGATCAAAGAATCAATTTTGACAAGGGGGTGCTGGAAGAGGCCCGTGTAACGATGACACGCAATGCCCCGGATGACCAGTTTAATTTTACCTACTTCATCGATAAAATCAAGGAGGAACTGTCAAGAGAAAAAAAACAGAAAAGCGCGAGAAAATTTGTTATTACCGACCTTGAATTAATTAATTCGGTGTTTTCCCTGGACAATACTGGCAGGGACAGCCTTGCAGCTCATAGGTTTGACCACAATCACTTCATCTTAAAAGGTCTCAGCGGACACCTGTCTGATTTCACACTTATTCCCGGGGAAATCATTTTTCAGGCCAATAAACTGACAGGCTACGACTCTGCCACCGACCTAAGGATTGAACACTTGAGTGTAAATTACCATTTCACACGACAGAGCATGGTTTTTCAAAACATGGATCTTGGCATAGGCGAATCAACCATCGAAAACTCGATGATTTTCGAATATGATAATCCCCAGGCCCTAAAGGATTTTGTGCAAAATGTAAAGATTACCACAAACATTAAAAAGTCGCTTGTAAATGTAAGGGATGTCGGATATTTCGCCCCCTCACTGCAAAAATATGATCAGTACTTCCGCCTGACAGGGTATTATGAAGGACAGGTAAACAGATTCAATACAAAAAACCTCGTATTGGAATTTGGCCGAAACAGCAGAATTGAAGGCTATTTTAATATGTATGGCCTGCCTAACTTCTTTGAAACATTTATCAATGCCAACATTACAAACGCCAATCTAAATGTGTATGACCTCGCCCCATTTTTGCGGCAGGAAGATATTGAAAACATCGCCAAATTTGGTCGGGTAAACTTCTCCGGCCGGTTTTCGGGCTTCCCAAATGACTTTGTGAGTGACGGCTTCTTCAGGACGGGGATTGGGAATTTTGACACAGACATCAACGTTAAGATCCATCACGAAGACAAGAACGCCTCGACCTATTCTGGTAGGCTAAAAACTGAAAACATCAACCTCGGCTTGTTGCTGGAAGACACTCTCACCTATCAAAACCTGGCCTTTTCAGGAAAATTATCCGGAACAGGCTTTACCAGAAGCAGTGCCAACCTGCAACTTGACGCTTCGATTAAGCGCCTGGGGTACAAAGGCTATGAGTACCAAAACATTGTCACCAATGCCAGATTGAAGGATAATTTCTTCAGTGGTGAGTTGAAAATCGATGACCCAAACCTACAGTTCAATGGGTCAATGAGCATAGACTACAGAGAGGAGCTGGACCTCCTTCAAATCAATGCCCAATTGGACACAGCCAATCTGGACGAGCTCAATCTTACAACTAAAGAAGGATTTATCAGGTCGAAGCTTGATGTTAACTTGCGTGGGCTGGAAAACCAGGACCTCATCGGCACAGCGTTTTTCAAAGACCTGTTTGTAGTGTATGATGACAGGGAGTTTAAACTGGACGAGTTGCACCTCGACTCCAAGAAAGACACCCTGGGTAGGAATATCTTGATCGAAAGTTCCATGTTTGATTCAAGAATCATCGGTGATTTTATGATCCTGCCTTTCCTGAAGGATATCTCCTCCGTTGCCTATGAGTATTGGCTAAATATCGTAAACGATAAGAAGAAGCTAAACGACTTTTATGCGCAGAAAGGTAAAAACCAAAATGACTACTATTACCTGGATATGGAGATAAAGCTCAACAACATTAACCCACTTTTGAATCTCTTTGAACCGGATTTATATGTGTCCAACAATTCTCAGATTCTCGGCAGCTTTACGGGGGGATACACTAACATCCTGCAATTAAATTCTTCCATTGACACCGTTAAATACAGGGATATTGCTTTCAGAGACAATATCATCAATATTCAGACTTCCAATTTTGCTGATACCTCACAGATTGATGCCGAAATCTACATCCATTCCAATCGCCAATACAATAGTAAAAAACTCGCTTTCCAAGATCTGGAGGTTGATGTGGGGTGGCACAATAACCACATCGAATTCCTGGGTAAAATCGACCAATACAATACCAATAACTACGTTCGTTTGAACGGATACCTTGACCTGTTGGCTGATAGCAGTATTTTGAAGATCGAAGACTCGGAACTCAAAGCCCTGGAAAAAACCTGGCAGTTCTCCCCTGAAAACCTGATCACGCTTCAAAATAAAAAGTTCACATTCAACGACGTAGAACTCTATAACGACAATGAAAGCATTTCACTCAACGGCAACATCTCTGAAAATCCGGAGGACAACCTTTTTGTCTCCATAAAAAACCTTGACGTTGCGAATGTGAATCCGCTAATAACCAAGGAATTAAATGGAAGCCTGAACGGGTTTATTGATATCAGGGATTATTATGAAAACAAAATCATTAATTCCCGGATCAATATTCGTGATTTTAAGATCAATAAATTTGAAGTTGGAAACATTGCATCGGCCTATCACTATGAGAATGAGGAAAGACGCTTTGAGACCACCTTTGCCCTGAATTATCGCCAGAGTAAAACCCTCGACATTAACGGTTACATCTATCCTTTTGAAAAGGAACAATTAGATTTAACGGCTAATTTCACCAATACCAACCTCTACATTCTTGAGCCATTTTACGATCAAATAATTTCTGATTTGAAAGGGAACGTAGATGGTAATTTCAGCATAAACGGAAGGGTTTTAAAACCAGTGATCAAAGGTAACGGATATGTGGATAATGGCGCTGTTACCCTGGACTACCAGAAGGTCAGGTATAATTTTACCGGCGAAGTAGAATTTGACAACAGGTTAATGACTTTTAAAAACATTAATCTAAAGGATATTCGAGGCAACAAAGGTGCGATGCACGGAACAATCCGCCATAATTTCTTCAAAGAATTACTTTTTGATTTTGACTGTGATTTCACAAATTTCCAGGTGCTAAATACAACGGCAAGTGACAATGACCTCTTCTATGGCTCGGCTTACGCGACCGGCAACCTGAAGATCTTTGGCGAGGGCAAAAACGTCACCTTTAAAACCAGCGCTATTTCGAACAAAGACACAAAAATATTTATCCCTTTAAATGGAAGTTCAGAAGTTACCCAGGAAGATTTTATTTCATTTGTTAAACCAAAGGATACCACCTCGCTGGAAGAAGAGAAAGAAAAATTTAACGTACTCGACCTGACCACACTAAATTTTGATTTTGACCTTGAGATAACGCCCGATGCGTATTGTGAAATAATTTTTGATCTCACCGCCGGTGACATTATCCGGGGGAGAGGCAATGGTAAACTTAAGCTCTACGGAAATACGGATGGCGACTTCGAAATCTATGGAAACTATGATATCCTAAGTGGCGGTTATAATTTTACACTTTATAATATTATCAATAAGGAATTTGAATTGCACCCGGATAGCCGGATTACCTGGACAGGCGACCCCTACCATGCAGATTTGGATATAAAAGCCTCCTACAGACAGCTCACCTCTCTTTATCCGATTATTGGGGTGGAAATTGAAAACAAGCCCATCGAGATTTCCAGAAAATACCCCACGCTGGTATACCTGTATATTAAAGGCGATATGATGTCACCTGATATTGACTTTGATATTGAAATAATGGATTATCCCGAAAACACCATTATCCCAGGAACCGGATTGGCACTTGGAAGTTTTGTCCAGGCCTTTTACAATAAGCTGGAAAATGACGAGCAGGAAATGAAAAAGCAGGTTTTCTCGCTCATTGTATTAAAGAATTTCTCAGTGGACAATGCCTTTAATGTCAGCAACACATTGGAAAACAGCGTAAGCGAATTGGTCTCCAATCAGCTAAGTTATTGGATTACACAATTTGATGAGAACCTGGTGGTCGATATCGATGTGGACTTGGGAACAATGAGCGATGAAGCGTTTAATACTTTTCAGTTGCGTCTGTCCTATTCTTTCCTGGATGGTAGGCTAAAAGTGAGCCGTGATGGTAATTTTTCAAGTGAGTCTGTCAACAACGATCCAATGGCGGTTATAGGTGACTGGACAGTGGAATACCTTCTCACTGAAGATGGAAAGCTCAGCGCCAAAGTGTACAACAAAACCAATTACAATAATTACCAGGTAAACAACCGCACCACGCAGTCTACCGGCATCAGTTTCATGCACACCCAAAGTTTTGATGAATTCTTCAAAAAAATGAGGGAAAAGCGTGAGGATAAAAGATCAGAAGACCAGCAGAAAGATAAAGATCGCGATAAAACCAAGCCAGCCGATCAAGCGATCACGAAAGAAGAGGAAATTACTGGAAATTCATACGAGTAGAGTAAACTTTTTGCAGAGTTATGTATTTACATACTATGCAAACCAATGAAGTAAATTTATTCTGGTTCAGGAGAGACTTAAGGCTGGAAGATAATGCAGGACTATACCATGCGCTCACCAGCAACCTTCCCGTTCTACCCTTGTTTATATTCGACCCTGACATACTGGATCGATTGTCCAGCAGGCAAGACCTACGGGTTCAATTTATTCATGAGCAATTGCAAAGGTTAAAACAAGAATTGAATGAAGCCGGGTCGGATTTGTTAGTCTTTTATGGCAGGCCATTGGATGTATTTAAAAATTTGATCACACAATACAGGGTGAAAAAGGTTTTACTCAACAGGGATTACGAACCTTTTACAAAAAAACGGGATTCATCCGTCAAGTCTTTTTGCGAAGAGAATGGAATTGAATATCAGCCATTTAAAGACCATGTTATTTTTGAAAGATTGGAAATTGCAAAAGAAGACGGAAATCCCTACAAAGTTTACACTCCCTATCAGAAAAGGTGGAAAGAAGAAATAAAACAGGTAGGCATCAACTCTCTCCATTCAGAAAGACATGTAAACAATTTCATAAAAATTTCTCCTGTTTCATTTCCTGCATTGGAGGCCCTGGGATTTAAAGAAAGAAACTTCGGTTTTCCCACTGTTCAATTCGACACAGGCACATTAAAAAATTACTCCGAATACAGGGATTTTCCCTATAAGGATGGCACCTCCAAACTGGGCATTCATCTGCGTCACGGAACCATCAGCATAAGAAAAGCTGTCCGGGAAGCACAAAAAAGTAGTGAAACATGGCTAAACCAGTTGATCTGGAGGGAATTCTACATAATGATCCTTGATAATTATCCTTTCGTGGTTGACACAGAATTTAACCGAAAATACGCGGCCATTCCCTGGAAGTATGACGAAGACAATTTCCAGAAATGGTGCGATGGTCAAACTGGTTATCCTATAGTAGACGCAGGCATGAGGGAGCTAAACGAGACGGGATACATGCATAACAGGGTAAGAATGATCACCGCAAGCTTCTTGACAAAACACCTTCTGATTGACTGGCGCTGGGGCGAAGCATATTTCGCAGAAAAATTGCTGGACTACGAACTTGCAAATAACAATGGCGGCTGGCAATGGGCCGCAGGCTGTGGAACCGATGCGCAACCTTATTTCAGAATATTCAATCCCTACGAACAGGCGAAAAAATTTGACCCTAAAATGAAGTATATTAAAAGATGGGTACTAGAATTAAATTCAAAAAACTATCCACAACCGATAATTGATCATAAATTTGCAAGGGAAAGGGCAATAAAAACATTCACAGAATCCCTGCAATAAAATGAAAATAGGAGATAAAGTACGCGTCATAAACGGATCGGAAGAAGGAAGGATCATTGAATTCAAAAACAATGGCATTGTAGAAATTGAAATCGAAGAGGGGTTTACCATCCCAGTGTTAAAAAAAGACCTGGTCGTGGTAGCAGAGGCGGAAGCTACCTATTTTGAAAAAAAGGCGCATCCTATTCCACCGGAAGCTGCTGTTTCGGCTAAACAACCTGTTAAAAACTCAGTAGATCAGAAGTACTTTCTTGCATACCTCCCCACAAATGAAAATGACTTAACTGTTAATTTTTATAATTATTCAGGGAGTAAAATCCTGTTTAACATTTCCGAAAAAAAAGACAGCGCGTCAAAATCCCTGGCTCATGGTGTACTGGAAACGGGAAAATCAGTTTTTGTCACTTACCTGAAAATGAATCAATTCGATCAATGGCCGGAATTTTTTATTCAAATCATTGGGATTAACCACACACTATCACCACTAACCCAGGCTAAGGAATATTCGATTAAACCAAAGGCAAAAACCTTTTTTATCTCGAAGGGACCAATACCTGGCGAAAGCAAACAGGGATATGTGCTTGGCTTGAAAAATGAGCAAAAAATAGAACCTGAAAAAATCAAGGAAAGCTTGTACACTTCGACGGAGGCAACTAAAGATACCCCGAAAAAACGACTGGGAGGGAACAGGACCATTGATCTGCACATCGAGAACATCAAATCTGATTTTCAAGAATTAAAGAAAGAGGAAATCCTGGAAGTACAGGTTGCTCACTTTGAAAAAGAACTTGACAAGGCCATTCAGGATGGGGTAGAAAGTATCAAGTTTATCCATGGAATAGGCAATGGTTCTTTGAGACACATATTGCACAAAAAACTAAGTCAGGCAAGTCACATCAGGTATTTTGAAGATGCAGACAAGGGTAAATTTGGGTATGGTGCCACCGAAGTTCACCTTTGATAAATGAGGGCGCTTTCCTTTTGTATAAGGTCAAATTAATTTCAGTTTTTTCAATTAATTACTAAATTAACCTAACTTGACAATTATTAATCAGCAACTATGGAATTCAACTTCAATGCCTTTATGGAAAGATATGCCCTTGAAATAGGCGGGCAATTTTCCGAATATGACAAAAACAAGTCTGTCATCATCGTGCCCCTACACGACAACAGATTTCAGGCCGTATTAGGAGTGGTAAAACACAATGAAAGGTTTGACAAGATTGGGGTAGAATTATCTTCAAAGGTCTGCCCTTTCAGCGATTCTTTTAATCTTAAGGAATTGTTAGAGGAGAACGCGAAAACCTGCTACGCCAAGCTGGTCATCGTAGACGACTACATCAAAGTGGAAGGCTCGACATTTGTCAATAACATCAAGGAAGAGGGAATCAAGGAAATCATTCAGGAAGTAGCCAACGTGGCTGATGAATGGGAATACCGGTTAACCGGAAAAGACATCAACTAGTTTACACGCCATCCTTTACTTTATTTCTTCAAATCGTATATTTGAAAGGTAAAATATTTAATTCATTGCAGGCCGCCTTATCGCTCCATGCACAGCTTGGGGAGGAAAGTCCGGACAACACAGAGCACCGTACTTCCTAACAGGAAGGCTTTCATCCCGATGGTTATTGGGATGGGGGACAGATAGTGCAACAGAAAATATACCGTCCGCCAGATGGCGGATAAGGGTGAAATGGTGAGGTAAGAGCTCACCGGGCTGGCAGTGATGTCGGTCGCTTGGCAAACCTTACGGGTTGAAAGATCAAATAGGTTCTGCTTTTTTCGCTAAGCGAAAATAAGGGCTGCTCGTCCAAGGAAGCTTTGCTTCGAGTAGAATGGGTAGATCGATCAAGCCTGATGGTGACATCAGGATTAGACAAATGATAAGGATCCGCTAGTTGGCGGATACAGAATCCGGCTTACAGGCCTGCAATTTTTATTCTTTTTTTATTATGGCTAAAATATTAATCATTGACGACGAGCAAAGCATCAGATCAACTTTGCGTGAAATTTTAGAATACGAAAAATACTCGATAGAAGAGGCAAAGGACGGGGAAGAAGGCTTCAAAAAAATAGAGTCTGGCAATTTTGACCTCGTCTTATGCGATGTGAAAATGCCAAAAATGAATGGTCTGGAGGTGCTTGAAAAAACACAGAAAAACGGCATCGAAGTACCGTTTATAATGATCTCCGCCCATGGCACCATTGAAACCGCCGTAGATGCTGTTAAAAAAGGCGCATACGATTTCATCCCCAAACCTCCCGATCTTAACCGGCTCCTGATTACTGTCAGGAATGCGCAGGAAAAATCCAGCCTGGTCACCGAGACGAAAGTCCTTAAAAAGAAAATATCAAGGACATTTGATATTGTGGGGGATTCGAAGGCAATTGAGAAAGTCAAAGAAACGATTGAAAAAGTAGCCCCAACCGATGCGAGAGTACTAGTAACCGGTGAAAATGGTACCGGAAAAGAGCTGGTAGCACGATGGATCCATCAACTCAGCAACAGATCTGGAAGCCCTCTGATAGAAGTCAATTGCGCGGCAATACCATCAGAATTGATAGAAAGCGAACTTTTCGGCCACGAAAAAGGATCATTTACTTCTGCAGTAAAGCAGCGAATTGGAAAATTTGAACAGGCAAACGAAGGAACGCTGTTTCTCGATGAAATAGGTGACATGAGCCTTTCTGCCCAGGCCAAAGTATTACGTGCTCTTCAGGAAAATAGAATCACCCGGGTCGGTGGCGACAAAGATATCTCCGTTAATGTTCGCGTGATAGCCGCCACAAATAAAGACTTAAAAAAGGAAATCGAGGCTGGTCATTTTAGGGAAGATTTGTATCACAGGATTGGCGTTATACTAATCCATGTGCCGCCATTACGCGAAAGAAAGGAAGATATACCCGGGCTCGTTGATAAATTTCTCGACGATATCGCCGGGGAATATGGAAACAAAAAGAAAGAAATTGACGATTCGGCGATCGCAGAACTTCAGAAAATGGAATGGACTGGGAATATCAGAGAATTAAGGAATGTAACGGAAAGGCTCGTAATAATGAGCGGTCAGAAAATTACCAAAAGCGATATTGAAAAGTATGCATAAAGCGTTTAGCTGTGGATGCTAAACGCTCTTAGTAGGTTTTTCTATTTTCTTTATACTATCCTTCGTATAGGTAGGACAGGTTCTCTGTGTACAAGCTCCTAATGAAGCAAGAAATATTACTAAGGCAACGATTTTTAGTTTCATAATTGAATCAGTTTATTCATACTTGACAAAAATAAAAAAAATATGTTTTTATGAAATATAAATAAAATACAATGTAATATTAATTTAATTAAAATTCAAATCACCATAAGATTGCAGCCCCGCAACTCTGAATTATCAAATCTTCCAAGAACCTCAAACGTACCATCATCATTCATATTGCCAAGGTCCCTGGTTTCTATAAAAGCGCAGGTTTCTATGTTGGCCAGGTCGATAATATTAATTGCACCGGTTTTATGGTCTCTTTTCAAGGTAAAAGGATCATTGATTTCCCGGGTCAATATTTTCATCGTCGGAGGGCACATGAACTTTCCATCACCGCAAGAATATGCCTGCGACAAAAGTTCTGTCATGCCATATTCGGAATGTACCATTTCCACCGAAAAGCCCTTTTTTATGTGACCATGAACTTCCACCCTGGTCATTTCTTTCCTCCTCCCCTTCATTCCGCCTGTCTCGATGACGATCAAATCTTCCACATTTACCGAATATTGGTGACAGAAATCCAATAATCCGAAGGTCACACCAAACAAAATCGTCTTCCTGGAATCGTGTTTTAGCTTTTGCAGTTTTTCATGTAGCCGGTCAAATTCATTTAAATAAAACCCCGAAAAAGCAGAACTACTCCTCTTAATAAAATGATCTACCATATATACCAATGAAGAGTTGCCACGCTCCAGGTAAGAGGGAAGCAAAGCCAAAATATGATAATTGTCCAGGGATCCGTAAAACTCATTAAAAATTCTCTCGGAGTTCCTGAGGTACAAACCCGGATCGCTGACATAGTGCTTGCTCGTTTCAGAACCTGTGGTGCCAGAACTTTCGAAAATCATTTCTTCCTCCCAGGCGCCAGTTTTAACCGGGAAATGTTTAAAAAACTCTATGGGAAGAAATGGAATTTCCGTAATGGTTGTTACAGCAGCAGTGTTCCTACCCAGCAATTCAATATAACTTCGATAGATTTCGTTATTTTGCGCTTGAAAATGAAATAACTCTAATGCAAAATCATTAAAATTATCGTTATTAACTGAAAATAGATTTTCCCGAAAACTTTCGATGGTTTTCACAGTATCCTAAAGAGTTGAATGGTCAAAAATAAAACAAATATGTTTCGGAATCTGGTTTATCTGATAATCTTCCTCACCATTGGGTTGTTCATTTCATGTATCAATGAGCCTGAACTACCCATCGAACCTTCCATTAATCTGAAGTCATTCACTTTTAAAGAAATTCCCGACAGTTTTCAGGATTCTATCATCATCGAAATCGATTTCAAGGATGGTGATGGAGATTTGGGCCTGACGGATTTTGACACCTTACCACCTTACCATGAGATGGACTCTATACCGAAGGTTGGCGGTGGCTTTGTCAAGCTGATCGACGCGACCTCTCCTGAATATGATACCCTTCCTCCTTACGACCCAAATATTCTTTGCAGGTATTGGGAAACGGTGATACCGGCTGACTCAAATAGCATATTTTACGTAAACAGGAATCCGCATCATTTTAACTTTCATTGTGACATATTGGTAAAGCAGAATAATGGAAAATTTGTGCCTTATGATTTTTTAGAGGAAAGGTGTAGCCCAGGGCTCAACGGAAGGTTTTTTGTTCTCAACACCACCGGTAAAGAAAGGCCTCTGGAAGGGGTGTTAAGGTTTGGTAGCCGACTAGGGTTTAAACTACTATTTCCCACCCAAACCCTCAAATTGAGAATTTACATAGAAGACAGGAGGTTAAACCGAAGTAACGTTGTTGAATCAGAAGAATTTCCTCTGTCTCGGTTCCTCACCATCTAAACCTAATAAATCGACGGATATTTGCGCGGGTCAAACTCATGCATCATCTGGTAAGCGAATTCAAAGATGTCTTCCTCATTTGGCTTCGAAAAGTAATCGCCATCACTGCCATAAGCAGGCCTATGCTCCTTAGATGAAACCGTTAACGGTTTTGAATCGAGGTATTTGTAACCATCATGTTTGTCTAATACATAGCTCATCATGTAGGACGCGCTACCACCTGGTACATCTTCATCGGCAAAAATGACCCTGTTTGTCTTTTTTATAGAATTAAGGATAATCTTTGGCAAGTCAAATGGAACGAGCGTCTGCACATCTATAATTTCCAAAGAAACTCCGAATTCCTCCAATTGTTCAGCCGCTGTCAAAGCCACACTTACCATCGCACCATAAGTAACTACCGTTATGTCTATTCCCTCCCTGAGCACTTCCGGCACACCCAGGGGAACGGTAAACTCGACCAAATTGTCAGGAATTCTTTCCTTTATCCTATACCCCTTTAAGGTCTCAATAATCACTGCCGGATCATCAGAACGAAGAATCGTATTATAAAATCCAGCCGCTTGCGTCATATTTCTCGGTACGATGACATATATTCCCCGCATACTACCCAATATCATTCCCAGGGGTGATCCCGAATGCCACACCCCCTCTAAACGGTGCCCCCTTGTCCTGATTATTAGGGGAGCTTTTTGCCGTCCTACTGTTCTGTATTGAAGGCAGGCCAGGTCATCCGATAGCGTCTGGATGGCATAGATCAAATAGTCAACATATTGTATTTCGGCAATGGGTCTAAGTCCTCGCAACGCACAGCCAATCCCCTGCCCTATGATAGTAGTTTCCCTGATACTCGTATCCGTAACACGAAGGTCTCCATATTTCTTCTGCAATCCCGCAAAAGCCTGGTTTACATCGCCAATTTTGCCTACATCCTCACCAAAGGCTAATATCCTCGGATCCCTGGCAAAATTCACATCAAAACAGGCTTGAAGCACTTCCCTACCATCTACCAGTTTGCTTTTTTTACTGTAAACAGGCCTGACTTCGGGCACTTTCAATGCGGAGTCTACCGACTGGCTGTATTGATGTGTACTGTAATCTTTTTGATTTCTCTCATCCCTGTCTTTGAGCCACTCCTGGATTTTAGTCTTCGCCTTCGACTGTTCTTTAATAAACCGCCTCAGGGAAAACTTCAAGGCCTTGATCGTGTCTTGCTTAAGAGGATCGGGGTTGGTCTGAAGATCGGCTCTTAGTTTTGTTACCTCCTCATCGGGGCCCAGCTCCGCATTCAGTTGATCCAATAGAACCAATGCATCTTTGCGATCCTTGTCTACCACTTTCAGGTAATCCTTCCATGCGTGATTTTTTGCCTCGCGAACATGCTTAATCGCCTCCGCTTCAATCCCGTCTAATTGACCCTGATGGGCAAATTCATTTTGCAGTATCCACTCTTTGAATTTTTTATTGCAGTCATACTCCTCCTCCCACCTAAGCCTTTCCGGCGACTTATATCTTTCATGTGATCCTGATGTGGAGTGGCCCTGGGGCTGCGTAAGTTCTGCTACATGAACCACTACCGGAACATGCTCTTCCCTGCATATTTTTGCATATTTCTTAAAAGTCTCAACCAGTGCCGGGTAATCCCATCCGTTCACCTTAACAATTTCGATCCCTTTTTGACTTTCTGTTCGTTGAAAACCGGCAAGCGCCTCAGAAATATCAGCTTTTGTGGTGTGCAGTTCATTTGGAACTGAAATTCCGTAGCCATCGTCCCAGACCGCTATCATCATTGGGATTTGCAGGACACCGGCAGCATTGATGGATTCAAAAAATATTCCCTCTGATGTAGCTCCATTACCAATACTTCCGAACGCGATTTCATTTCCATGTACAGAAAAATTCTTCATCCCCGAAAGCTCAGGGTTATTTCTGTACATTTTAGAAGCATAAGCCAATCCCACTAACCTCGGCATCTGCGCTGCAGTAGGCGAGACATCCGCAGAGCTATTATACATTTTTGTTTGATCCAGCCATTGTCCTTTTTCATCCAGAAGATGTGTCGCAAAATGACCATTCATCATCCTACCACCAGACATTGGCTCGTATTCTACGTCGGTATGCGCATAAAGCTGCGCAAAAAACTGCTGGACAGTTACCACGCCCAGTGCCATCATCCAGGTTTGATCACGGTAATAGCCTGATCTGAAATCACCTTTCTTAAATGCCTTTGCCATGGCAATCTGGCATATTTCCTTTCCATCCCCAAAAATCCCAAACTTGGCTTTTCCTGTGAAAACTTCCTTTCGGCCAAGCAAACTGGCATGACGACTGATCATCGCCATTTTATAATCATTTAAGATTTCTTCAACTGAGATGTCAACACCTTTTATTGCCTTGGTAGAATCCACTTTTATGTCTTTAGTTGGTGACCGTTCGCAAAGTTCCAAATATATGACAGGTAAACAAATCTAAAAAATATTTATCTCAATCAAAAACATGACATTGACAAATAACAATATTTTTCACCTGTCAATAAACTATAATTAAGCCTTGATCAATATTTTATTTTGTTCTACCACATGTTTTCAATACAATATTCCGACCAACAATTTCTACCAAAAATATTCTGACAAATACTTAATATAAAAAAACGTTTGCTGATGACCATAAAATCGGGATTTGATTTAAAAACCAAATAAAAAATACTTTTTCCTTTCTTTTCCTAAAACCATTGATATAAAAAGGTGAATTTGAGGATATTTGCCAAAGTCAATTTCAAGGAAAAAAATAACAATCATGATCATAGGTGTTCCAAAAGAAATCAAGCGAAATGAAAACCGGGTGGCTGTAATCCCGGCGGGGGTCAAAGAACTTACCAAACGAAACCACAAAGTATACGTGCAGTCAACCGCCGGAGTGGGCAGCGGATTTGAAGATGAGGAATATGTGCAGGCGGGAGCAACGATACTTCCAACGATTGAAGAAGTCTATCAGATAGCTGATATGATCATAAAAGTAAAAGAGCCAATAGAGCCCGAATATAAATTGGTAAAGAAAGGACAGCTACTTTTTACCTACTTTCATTTTGCTTCCAGTGAAGCTCTGACAAAAGCCATGATTGAAAGCGAGGCCATTTGCATCGCTTATGAAACAGTAGAAAAAGCAGATAAAAGCCTGCCTCTGTTGATCCCTATGTCAGAAGTGGCGGGCAGGATGGCGGTACAGGAAGGAGCCAAATACCTGGAAAAGCAATATGGAGGACGGGGAATTCTTCTGGGCGGGGTGCCCGGTGTACAACCAGCTAAAATTCTGATTCTCGGCGGTGGCATTGTGGGAACACAGGCAGCCAAGATGGCCGCGGGATCAGGAGCCAATGTCAATATCGTGGACATAAACCTTCAACAATTACGATACCTGGCAGATATTCTCCCGGCAAATGTCAATACCCTTATGTCGACTGAATACAACATCAGGGAGCTGATAAAATCGGCTGATCTGATCATAGGTGCTGTGCTTATTCCAGGAGCAAAAGCGCCCAACCTAATCACCAGGGATATGCTAAAAGAAATGAAACCGGGAACAGTTTTAATTGATGTGGCGGTGGACCAGGGAGGTTGCATAGAAACATGTAAACCAACCACCCACGAAGATCCTACCTATGAAATTGATGGGATCATTCATTATTGCGTGGCTAATATGCCGGGGGCGGTACCCTACACTTCGACAGTTGCATTAACTAATGCCACCCTCCCCTACGCGATTGACCTTGCCGACAACGGATGGAAGAAAGCTTGTAAAAAGAGCACAGAACTTAGAAAGGGACTAAATATTATCGAGGGAAATATTGTGTACGAGGCGGTAGCTCAGGCGTTCGGTTTGCCATTTGACCCGGTGGAAAAATTTTTAAAATAAAGTTCAATTTGTGCAGTATTCATCCAAAAATACTGCACATTCATTTTCTCCAGACGCCACAGCCTGCTGCCAAATCTGACAGGCAAGGTTTGTTTCCTCGTTTTTTACATAGGCCAACCCTAAAAACTCACGGGATTTTAAAACGTTTGGATCTAATTCAATGCTCTTTATAAGCAACTCGATCGCCTCCCCATATTCTCCCTTGAGATAAAAGTAGTAACCTTTGTTGCGGTAGGCCCAGGCATTCTCGTCGTTCATCAATAAACTTTGGTTTATATCTTTTAGCCCTTCATCCAATTTTCCGTGAAGCAGGCGAATGTATCCCCTGTTGTTATAAAAAAAAGAATTTGAACTGAGCTGCAGGGCCTGGTTTATTTGCTCTTCGGCCAGTTCCAATTGATTCGACTCTATCAAGAGCAATGCCTTTAAATTGAACGCTTCCGGAATTTGCTGACCATTTACCATTCGATCAATTGCCTCGGCCGCGCTGTCAAAATCTTTTTTATAATAAAGCACAGTGGCAAGATTAATATCGATCTCCGGGTTTTCGGGGCTAAGCTTTTTTGCCTTTTCAAAATTCTCCAATGCCTTATCAAACGATCGTAAGCCGGTATTGGCCAGGCCTTTTACAAAATGGAACGACGAAGAATCACGGTAAACATCATCCAGTTTTTCCAGGTCCAACAGAGCGCTTCTAAAATTCCTGGTTTCGACAAATAGTTTTGCCCTATTGATATAGGCTTCGAAGAAATCGGGATCAACAAGAATGGCTTTATCATAATCGCTGAAAGCATTCTGAAAGTCCCCTAATCTTTCGTACGCTATGGCCCTGTTATTAAATGGGTCAGGCAACGTATCGCTCATTTCTATGCATTGATCATAATAATATATGGCCTGCTTCAGGTTATTGTCATTGAGGGCAATATTCCCCTTCAAAAGCAACTGCTGTCGCTTTATCTCCGGAGAACTGTTGCAGGAACTAAAACCTATAATGAATAGAATGAGAAAGTAAGAGACTTGTTTCATCCTGTAAAAATGAAAAAATATTTGTAGACCTACTTTGCCAACTTTCCATTTATTTTCATTGCTGAGTGTTTTCACCAGCAATTTCTGTTAGTATCCCTGTTTGTGAAAACCTACCTTGCCGACAGACGGGCACAACAGGCAGTCGATTCTAAACGTGACAAAGTAGGAGTAGATGAAACAAAACTAAATTGTCCGATTTGTCTTCCCTGTATGGATTTTTACATTTAATTCATTCAATATATGATAGAGACCAAAAAAAGTTCTGTTGATATATAGCCCATGCTGGGGCCCTCGTGCAGTTTTTGACTCGCGCACTTCCTTCATTTTGCTTATTCGTTCCCCCAGTTGATAAATCTTATCAAAAAACGCTTGATCACCAAAATCAAAATATTCACTGTGGAATGGCTGCCCGAGCAAATCGATCATTTCTTTAAAAAGATTGTAAAAAAGTTCCTGTTCTTCTTTGCTGTCACTCTTGCTTAGAAATGACAACTCAAACAACAGCCTTTTCAATTCTTCTTCATTTTCGACAAAATCAGGGTTGTGCATCAGAAAATACCTCTCATAAAAATCGTCCGGGATCACTTTCACACACCCGAAATCCAGTACACCAATTTCCCCCTGGTCGTTGAAGAGAAAGTTACCCGGATGGGGGTCAGCATGGACCTGATGGAGCACATGCACCTGGTAGTCAAAAAAATCCCAAAGCGCCTGACCCAGTTTATTTTTCAGCTCCTGTGAAGGGTTGGATTGAACGAATTCCTTCAAATGTTTGCCATCCAGCCAATCCATGGTTAAAATCCGTTTCGAGGAAAATTCAGGATAATAGCCAGGAAAATGCAGGTGTTCAATATGCTGGCACGCTTCGGTGATAAACTGGGATCTTTGCAATTCCAGTTCGTAGTCCGTTTCCTCCAGCAACCGTTCCTCCACCTCCCCCAGGTAGTGGTGAAGGTCGGCCTCACTTATGTTGAACAGTCTCTTGGCAAATGGTTTGACGATTTTCAAATCGGAACTGATAGAATCTGCAACGCCTGGATATTGTATTTTAACCGCCAGCCTCTTCACGCCTTTCCTGGCAAAGTGAACCTGCCCAATAGATGCAGCATTGATCGCTTTGGTGGAAAACTCGTCAAATATTTCTTCCGGCCCCTTGCCAAAATAAGATTTGAAGGTCTTTACCACTAACGGAAAAGACAGCGGTGGAGCGCTGTACAGTGCCATGGTAAATTTTTCCTGGTAAGCCGTGGGCAGGAGATTTCGATCCATGCTCATCATTTGCGCCACTTTTAACGCACTCCCTTTTAATTGGCTGAGTGAATTATAAATATCGTCTGCATTGTCCGAATGCAATTCTGAATTGTCCTTGGTAGGATCAACTAATTTCTTAGCATAGTGTTTTACGTAATTGCCCCCAATCTTTGCCCCGGTTGCAATGAATTTAGTGGCCCGCTGAACCTTTGAGGTGGGAATTCTACTCTGCTCTTTCATCTGTCCGTCCATTTAGACTGAAAGACAAATTTCCCGAAATCGAACAGCGAATCCAGTGGGTTTTTGGCGAGCAGGTCGAAGGACAGGTTGACTGCCTTTTCGATGGCAGCGTCCGTTTTTTCGAAATTATCACTGGTATCATTGACCCAAAAATCCAACACGAAAATAAACTGCATCCAAAATCCAAGGTAGTATTTATCGGTCAACAACTTTCTGTCTTCCACCTCACCCGCTGCAACACCAGCGCCTATGATTTCCTTGACAAAATAATTGAAATGCTCCCGGGTCAATTTAAGAAAAGGTGACAGAGGTCCAAATAACCGGTTTTTCTTAACAATCAATTGAACAAACGAGCGCTTCGTTTTTAGCACTTCGATATAGGTATAGTAAAAGGCAAGTAGTTTTTCCCTGCCGGAATAGTCTTTATACACCTTTTCAGAAGAAAGGTTGGTGATCGTTTCGTGATAAAAATTTTCCCAAATCTCGTCATCAATTCTATCAAACGAAGGGTAGTGATTGTAAAATTCCTTTTCCTCCATCTCCAGGATTTTACAAAAACTATAAATGCTTGTGGGCTTTACTCGTTTTTCCAGATAATATTCCAGATATGCGGTTTGAATGACCTGTTTGTCGATTTTCTTTTTAGTCATGAGAAAATGATGATCCTTTATTTACAAACTAGGTAGCCAGCGAAAAGTTCAGTGGCTTTTTTATTTTTTTTCTTGAAGGAAAATACCGGCTATCATGCACCTTGCACTGCCACCGCCTATTGCCTCAATCGTAGACAGGTCAGAATAAATAATACCACAATGCTGCTCAATGATCTTCAATTGCACCTTATCTAGTGATTGAAGCGCCGTCTCGGACATTATCATAAAATCTTCACCTTTTTGATTGGAGAGTTGGATCATATTGCCCACAAACGACTCCAACTGCGAGTAGGAAATATCAACAATACTATGCCCGGTATCCATTAGCTTTCCTTTTACCTCATCTCGATTTTTGCCCATAATAGCTTCCAGACAAATGACGCAAAAATGATCGGCCAGGGCCATTAACACATTGGTATGATAGATTTCCCTCATGTGCCGGTCACAGGCATCAAACAAAACCGGCTCGTATCCCAGCTCGTGGCAAATCAGGTAAAACAGGTCATCGTGCGTGCGCGGAGACCTGTTTGCGTAAGCGATCCTGTGTTGGTAGTCAAAAATAATGCTTCCTGTACCTTCCAGAAATTTTTGCTCTTTCTCATAAAACCCGATATCAAAAATCTCCTCAACTAAAAACTCTTTTTCAATTTTGGCCAAAATATCATTTCTCTTTTCCAGGCGTCTGTTTTCGGCCATCATTGGGTACAACACGACTTCACCCGATGGATGAAATGAGATCCAGTTATTCGGGAAAATCGCGTCGGGCGTACGGGCATCGTTTTCTTCAAACACAAATGTTTTCACACCCGATAATTGGATTTTTTGAAGCAATCCGTCAAATTCCAACTGTGCCTTACGGGCAATATCTGTACGATCTTTAAACCTTTTGTCTTGAAACACATTAGAATCCGCCGTCTGGACATTATACCCGAAGTGGCTGGGCCGAACCATAAAGATTGCATTAGGGGATTGGGTCTGGAGGCTCATACAATAGTCTAAAGTTTTAATTCTAGTTCATATTCGCATTGAAATGCCTTTTCGGCAGGTAATTTAATTATACCCGCTTTATCTTCCAGTTGTTTAGAATGACCTGTTAAATCTGCGATGCCATGCCAGGGTTCCAGGCAAATGAAAGGCGCACCGGCCTTTGCGGTCCATATTCCAAAAAACGGGAATCCTTTAAACAAAAAGGACAACCCTTTACCTTGCTTGTTCAATAAATCAATTTTGTCCGATTGCAATCCTTTTAACACCAAGGCATCCTTCTCAAACAGCTCGTAATTAAGGGGCAATTCGTTTCCCTTTAAAGCAATTTGTTCGGTCTTGTCAGATATCAAACCTCCGGACAATAAATACCTGCACAAATCGCTCTCTTTATTAAAATACAAGGAATAATCCTCAAATCGCTCCCCTTCGAATATTGGACAGCGGTATGCGGGATGGCCACCAATGCTAAACCACATATCTCCAATTCCTATGTTTTTAACCTGATAGCTGGTCGTGACTTTTGCTCCTACTAATCTGTAAGAAATGTAAAGCTCAAAATCAAAGGGAAATTTTGACCGGGTAAATTCATCAGAGGTCAGAAGCAGTGAAATAGAATCGGGATGTTGTTCCGCCACTTCAAAGTCAAGATCCCTGGCAAAACCGTGTTGGTTTAATTGGTATGAGTTCCCCTTGAAAAAGTATTCGTCATCTTTTAGTCTTCCCACAATTGGGAATAAAACAGGCGCTCTTCTCCCCCAAAATGCTTTATCACCCTGCCACAAAAGCCCGATACCTTTACTCAAGGATCTAATGCTTAATAGCTCACCACCCCGGGTATTCACCGTGATGGATAGATGGGAATTATGTAACTCAATAACCTGCATGCTGTTTTTCGTAAGTCACTGCAAATTATGAATTATTTTTATTTACCAGATCCCGGTAAATGCAGACAGATTATTTATCGAAGTTTTCCCTAAGCGATGAGGCCCTTGCTATTATCTCAGTCTTCATGGTAATTCGCTCCCCCTGAACTATTTCCCGGTGTTCTTTGTGTTTCAAGACCTGCCTGGCAGCCATAATGCCCATATCAATGGCTGGATGAGAAACAGATGATAATTGTGGTTCTATGATTTCAGAAATCGGGTCGTTGTTAAATCCAATGATGGCCAGTTCCTCGGGCACTTTAATCCCTTTTTGCTTTGCATATTGGATAACACTAACTGCGGAAGTATCATTTACCGTGAAAATTCCATCGGGAGGATTTGGCAAGCTTAATAGAAAATCTGCACATTTTGTTCCGTTCTCGGCACTAAGCACGTCGTCATGGAGTATAATTTCTTCATCAACCTGTAATCCCTTGTCTATCAATGCCTGTCGGTATCCCAGCTCGCGGTCTCTATAAACATTTAGGTGCTGCGCACCACCGATATGGGCGATTCGCCGACATCCTTGCTCTATGAGGTGTTCTGCAGCCATATATCCTGCCTCGAAATTGTCAATTACCACTATATCACAGTTTAAATCTTCCACCACCCGGTCTACAAAAACCACCGGAATATTGCTGTCAATAAACTGCTTCAGGTGGCCATATTTTTTTGTCGCCATGGCCAGGGAGACTACAAGCCCGCTTACCCTACTGTCATACAAGGCTTTGGCATTTTCCACTTCATTTTCGTAAATATCGTGAGACTGTGAGATAATGACATTATACCCTTTCAGGTTGGCTTCCATCTCAATTCCGCTTATTAAACTTGAAATAAACGGCCTGTTTATCCAGGATATTACCACACCAATGTTATTGGTTTTTTTACTGCGTAAACTTGCTGCGATTGAATTAGGGCGATATCCTCGTTTAGTGGCCAGGTCTACTACAGCTTTTTTAGTCTTTTCCCCTATACTACGGTGATCTTTTAAGGCCCGAGAAACTGTAGATGGTGATATGTTTAGCTCATTGGCGATATCATAAATCGTAATATCCTTTTTTTGCTTCATGTATGTTAAGATAATTACCTTTTAAGGCAAATGCTTTCAAATCCAATATCCCATTAACAGCAAAAGGTAGAAAAAATGGTATTGATATAATGACCTGAGATCAATTCAACCTCTAAGAATTTGCAAAAATAAGGGTTTACCTGAATTTAAATGAACTATTGGAGATCAAAATCAAATTTAATCAACGATAGAAGTTCACAAAATTAAAACCAGATCACCTTTCAGTGGTCTTATTTTTTATATTCTTACTTAATCTTAATTTCCTAAATATCCAGCATCTCCGATTACAGCATCAATACCAGGTTGAGGAATTGGCCTCAATAAGCGGATTGATTGTGTTGATGGTCCATTTTGCTCAGCAACAGGCGCACCATTGTTGCATTATCTGTTGTAGACAGCTGGCGCACCGGTACCTATCCCAGCATCAGCGCTAACTCTCTGTAGCAGTAAAACCTTGCGAACTATTATTTTCCATCTTCTTGCTAAATTACCTTTTGCAGTAGACGTAAAGCAGACGCTTTCCATGCATACCCAATGAATTTCTTAAGAAGAAAAGCAACCTATTATTTGATAATCGTTCATAGAGTTTTACCACTACACTTTGACCATCATAAATATGAACAAAGAAACCAACCAGGAACAAATCGATCCAAAAGAACTTGCAGCACTCCTTCGAAAACCAAAAGGAGAAAAAGGAATCAAGGTCGCCGAAATGCTGAATGCTACAAATATCCACATCACAAATTTCACCTACAACAGTATGGCCCTTGAAGACGGTCAGCATATCCTTGAAATTGGCTTCGGAAATGGAAAACTGATGCCTGAGCTGTTGAAACGAAACCAATCCCTTACGCTCACTGGTGTGGATTTTGCCGAAGACATGGTCGCCCAGGGAGAGATCCTCCTGAAAAATTATATAGAAAGCGGTCATATCAATCTGGCTGTAGCAAGTGTCGAGGCGCTTCCTTTTGAAGACAATTATTTTGACGCGATTTGCACCATCAACACCCTTTATTTTTGGCCGGAGGCTAACGAATGTTGTAAGGAAGTACTGCGTGTGTTAAAGCCCGGTGGCAGGGTCTACATTGGTATCCGCCCCAAGGGTGACGCGCAAAAAGTACCTGCGACACAGTTTGGGTTTACGCTGTATGAGAAAAAGGAAGCGATTGCCCTGTTAGAATCGGCAGGCTTTAAAGAAGTTCATGTCGAGGAACAAACCGATCCACCTGTTGAATTTAGTGGAGAGCAAAAGATATTTGATTCCTGGGTGGTGATTGGCACTAAATAAAAAAAACTAATAGTCTTCAAATTAGCAAATCAAAGCTCCAACGGAGAGACAACACAAGCGTTGGGTAAAGTAAGACCAGCCCTGAAAGGGAGAAATAATTTTCATTCAGCAAATAACCATTTTAACCCTTCCGGCAACAGTGCGCCCGGGTGTTTATCATTGTGTTCTCCATCTGTCCAAACCACCTGAAGCTCATATCGTGGTCCTTCAGCACCATTTTCATCCGCTATTCTGTTAGCGTAGTTCATGGCAGAGACCATCTGTTGATTGGCCAAAAACCAATTTCCCCATTCGTTATCCAGGTCATTGGTGCCATCTTGTAAAAAAATCCGTATCGGACGAATGGCTTCACGGCGGATCAGTGCCGGATAATCCTGACCACCCAGTTTCATCGGATCTTCTTTTGGACGAAAGCCAATGGAAACATAGCTGCCAATCCCACTATACACCTTTCTGAAATAATCGGGACGATGCCAGGCAACAGTAAAAGCAGCAATGGCTCCACTGCTGGTACCTCCTATCGCCCGTTGTTCGGGATCGTTTGTTAGATTATAATCTTGGGAAACCAACGGTAACATCTCCTCAACAATAAACCGTGCATAACGGTCATCCATCGCATCATATTCCTGGGCGCGGTTGTTGGGATTGCCCCAACCAATATCCGTTGGATAGGTCTCTGAACGATTCCCCGGGGAAATAAAAATCCCAATGGTCACAGGGATTTCACCTTTGGCAATCAGGTTTTCCAGCACCTGTGGCACCCGTAAAGACCCTTCAGGATTTGTAGAACGAAAGCCGTCCTGAAATACGAGTACACTAGCCGGTTTGGAAGCATCATATTGAGCCGGAATAAAGAGCCAATACTGTCGAACAGTGCCTTCGATGATTCTGCTTTTAAATTCAAAAGGACCTTTCAGTTCTCCCTTCGGTACCCCTTCCTGGGGCACATGATATTCTGTCAGACCCAGATCAGTACGAATTTTATTCTGTGCCAGAAGGGAGTTTGCACAGAACATCATTAGTATTATTAAAATTCTTTTCATGCTTAGGCATTTAGGTTTGTATGCTTTTTTGATTTCGAAAATGCTTCATGCCTTCCATCAGAGTTACCTGTACGGAACTCAGATGATTTCAACTGATATTCTCTTACTTGGATAACCTATCGCCCTTCGAGATCTCAGAGTCTCCGCCGGTTGGCGGATGACTCTGAGAGGGTGTAGTTGATTACTTACTAATTACTCCCCGGCTTCAGCGGAGAGAAATTTGTTGACATCCAGCCAATGAATGAAAGCATCAAACCAGCGGTTGCTCGTACGGTTAGGATTGCCCAGACCAAAGCCATGTCCGCCATTTTGGTACAAGTGAAACTCAACCGGGATACCTGCATTATACCAGGAATCAATCACACCAAACTGACCACGAAAAAGAAAATCATCGGTAGCAATGGCATTAAACATCGGTGGAGCATTTTCCGGCACTTCCACCGGACCCATACCTCCATAGATCGGGCCGATGAAGGCTAATTTCATTGTTTTGGAGTTCAGTGTGGAATGCATGGTGAGACCAGCTCCGGCCGAAAAGCCGATCATGCCAATTCTGTCGGTGTCGACGCCCCATTCTTCAGCATTATCCACAATCATCTTATAAGCAGCTTCGGCGTCTTCCAATTGGTTAGACAGATCCATCTGAGGGCGTGGCGCAGGTGTGCCCTGCGAAGCATTAGAAGTATCCGCCCGGGCAGGACGGGGGCGATTCATCCAGGCTGTAAAATCATCCAGTGACTCCGGCGTTGGGAATAACCGGTACTTAAGGACAAATGCAGCAATGCCTTGCTTCGCCAGCGCCTCGGCCACTTCCCAGCCTTCATTGCCCATCGAGAGCCATCTGAAACCACCTCCGGGAGCTACGATCACAGCAGCGCCATTCGCCTTGCCGGGTTCCGGAAGAAAAGGAGTGAGCGTAGCCGTAGTAATGTTACGCGCCATCGGGTCGCCCCACTGACGGAACCAGCTTTCCTTAGCTGGTTGATCATCAACACCACCTGTGCCGAGCAGGATAGCATTCGGCTCTGGCGGTGCTTCGAGTGGATAAATCGTTCCGTCTTGAGCCATTGCCGAAGCGGTAACGAGAAGTAGAATGGCCAAGCTGGCCGTTCTAAGGGAGTTTAATAAGGTGTAATGCATAGTTGGATTTTTGATTAGTCAAAAATAAAGATATGTATTGTTTCCACTAATATAAAAAATTAACATTCAGGCGGTTGCATATTGATGTGAACAGGAAATTTTGCCGCTATATCAAATTTACTTGTAGGGAACTTTGTTGATTTTTCCAGGATTGTTAGAGTCTTATGCGGATAACTTGGTGGGAGGTTAAACACATGTTTTGATAATACTCTGGGATACAAATTGCCTGCTACGCATTTTTCCCATTTCCGGAGGATGATAATTACCAGTGACCCCCTAATTTTTCATCATCTTTATTGAACAATTAACAAGCAAAAAGCCTGAGCAATTTAAATCAAAAGGTATATGGAGCTCATTCTTCATAAAAGGTGAGCCAAACTATCAGGTGGTAGAAAAGGGTCATAAATCGGTTGCAATGAATTATGTTTTTAATTTTCCGGTTGGGTTGCATATGTTTTTTGGTTAATTAAATTTGCTTATATTTTTAAAACAATAACTAACATGAGATTAACTTTTTTTGTTACACTTTTCCTGTTTGCTCATTTTTCTAATGCACAGTTTAAATCCAAAAACACAGAGATCTATTGGGGAGAAGAGACGAGGGAGAAAAAATACTCCTTCCTTAACAGCATTGTTAGCATTGACGAAAGCGGGTACTACCTGGGCAAATCAAACTATTCTCTGTTTAACCGGGGAAGCAGCATCGTAAAATTCAGCAAAGACCTCAATAAGCTCAAGACCCTTGACCTGGACGACGCGCTGAAAGGAACAGACTTTGTTCCGGGCTATGAAATGGAATATTGCGGCAAGATCTACTCTGTCCAATACCCGCAAAAGAGAAAGGATAACCGGGTTTTTGTTCAGCAAATTGACAGGCAAGCCCTTACATTGACCGGAGACAGGAAACTTGTCAGTGATGGCAATCACCCTGATATTTCATACAAGCATTATGTTTCTGATGACAATTCTAAAATCATATTGACGGCCGATTACTTTGATGATGCCAAAAAGACAAAGACCTTCCAGGTCAGATCATTTGATGAAAATTTTGAATTGAGCTGGAAAAAGGAAATACCGTTTAAAAAAGATGGCTTTTATCATGTGATGACCGATGTGGAGGTTTCAAATAGCGGGGATGTATTCCTTGTGATAGAAATCGGAGAGGAAGGTAACCTTTTCAAGAAATCTTCCATTGCTTCCTACGAGATCGTTATTATCAGAAATAATGGAAATACCGTCACCCGCTTACCCTTAAAAACGGATGAAAAATATCTCTACGACCTTTCCATTACCGAAGATCCGAACGGACTTGTCACATGTGTAGGTTTTTGCTCCAATGAAACCAAAGGAAATATCGACGGAATTTATTTCTCCAAAATTGATGGTTCTGACAAATTTTCGCTGGAGTCTTTTGATAAAATGCCGGCATCATTTTTCACCCAATACCTGAAAGACGGCCAGGCCAAAAAAGCCGAAAAGAAATATGAGAAGGGAAATTTGAATACCAAATTTTATGATATGTCTAATGTCATCCGGCGGGAAGACGGCGGACTGGTATTCATTACCGAGGAGGAATATATCGTCGTTAACACAGTCGTAAATCCCTCTACCGGGACTACCACTACGACAACAAGTTATGTTTACAACGATATTATTGTGGTAAGTATTAGTCCCGATGGAAAGATCGAATGGACAGAAAAAGTCCCCAAAGAACAGATAACAATAGAAGATACAGGTTATTTCTCTTCCTTTGCCTATGCGGTAGTACAAGACAATATTTATATACTATTCAATGACGACCCCAAAAACCTTTTGAGCTATCAGGACGGGAAACTGAAAAAATACTCAAGCAAAGACAGAGATGACGGTTTGGTAACGCTGGTGAAAATAGATAGCCAGGGAAATCAGACGCGGGAGGCACTTCTGGATACCGACTACCTGGG
>JBNLGG010000011.1:0-90126 GCA_050305935.1 Cyclobacteriaceae bacterium
GGTGGTGGCTGGACAAAAGAAAAGATTTTATTCATCATGAAAGACAGCCGTATTGGCGCCTACGGTGTGATAGGACTTGTCCTTCTTTTTGCGTTAAAAATCACCATATTATCGGCTGTCTTACCGGTTCATCTTCATCAGTATTCGGCAGTTTTTGCAGTGCTGATTTCCAGCCATAGCCTGAGTCGTTTTTTTGCTTCAACGCTGATCTTCTGGATGCCTTATTCCAGGGAAACCGGCAATAGCAAAAGTAAACCGGTTGCCCAAGGGTTTTCGACAGGTTCCCTCCTGTTTTCATTTCTTTTTGCACTGATTCCTCTGATTTTATTGGCTTTAACAAGCCAAAACTATTGGGTTTTTCTATCATTTGGAGTGCTAACTACTACGGTTTTTTGGCTGGGAAACTATTTTAAAAAGTGGATTGGAGGCTACACCGGTGATTGTCTCGGCGCCACGCAGCAGGTGTCTGAAGTAGTATTTTTTATTTCAATCGCTATTGCATGGAAGTTTACCTGATCAGGCACACCAGACCGGCGATTGAAAATGGCATTTGTTATGGACAATCGGACATCCCTTTATGTGATTCTTTTGAGAAGGAAAAAGAAAAAGTTGTTTCGAAGCTTCCCGACAAGCTTGACATCGTTTATTCGAGCCCTTTGAGCCGATGCCGAATTTTATCAAAATCAATTGATTGCCCAATAAAAATATGTGATTCGAGGCTCAAGGAATTGAATTTTGGCGACTGGGAATTAAAAAAATGGGATGACATTGACCGCGATGAGTTGGATGCCTGGATGGAAAATTACATCGAAGCCGCCCCTCCCTGCGGAGAAAGTTTCATGGATCTCCACGGCAGGGTAAGCAATTTCCTGGAGGATCTTAAAGCCAGTCCGTTTCAAAAAGTAGCCATCATCACTCACGCTGGTGTGCTAAGAACGATTTTTGGCATCCTCAATAAAACAGATTTTAGGAAAATAATGGAATTCAAAATTGCCTATGGCCAGGTAGTAAAACTTCACCTCCAAAACAAAATGAGCAAACAGTCAAACCCATTTAGCTAATTACCGTTGACATGAACTGAATGAGTCAAGCCATAGAGTATAATTATTCCATCGTAAGTGCAGCCAGTTGAAGGTTGCACTTATTTATTTATGTAGCTTTGGAACACCTAATTTAGAAGATGGACAATCGACAAAAAAACATCATCATACTGATTCTGGGTTTTCTCGCGGCCATCGGCCCTTTTTCCATCGATATGTACTTACCTGCTTTCCCTTCCATTGCTAAAAGTCTGGAAACCGATATTTCCCATGTTGCCTATTCGCTAACCAGTTATTTCATCGGCATATCCATCGGGCAAATTTTATATGGGCCATTGATTGATCGTTACGGCAGAAAAAAACCATTGATCATTGGGTTGGTCATGTATATTATCACAGCTCTTGGATGCGCGTTGTCACCGTCCATACATTGGTTGGTAGGTCTACGATTTTTACTCGCTCTCGGCGGATGCGCAGGAATGGTAGCTTCCCGCGCAGTAGTAAGGGATATCTTCCCTCCCAGAGATACAGCTAAAGTGTTTTCTACTATTCTGCTGGTAATGGGAGTAGCGCCAATCATTGCCCCCACCATTGGAGGCTATGTAGTGGCTGGCCTGGGATGGAGGGCAGTCTTTTATGTGCTTTCTGCCATTTCTGCTTTAATGCTTTTGTCAGTATTCTATTGGCTTCCCGAGAGTAAAGGTCCTGATGATAGTGTTTCCCTGAAGATTAAGGGAATTATAAAAGACTATGGGATCGTTTTCAGCGAACCCATGTTCATTATTTACACCCTGACGGGCGCCGCTGCCTCAGCGGGAATGTTTGCGTATATTTCTGGTTCTCCCTTTGTTTTTATGGAGTTATTTGAAATAAGTGAAAAACACTACGGCTGGATATTTGGCATGAATGCCTTTGGAATCATTGCCTCCAGCCAGATCAACCGTTTTTGGCTTAAGTATCAGTTGAGCGAGCAGATCGTATCAAAAATCGTTGTCTTTCTATTCGTTTTTGGGGGAACATTGTTTTTGGGAACAGTGATGGACTTGCTTTCACCTACGGTCACCTTAATATTGATCTTTCTCTATTTATGTTGCCTGGGATTCACTTATCCTAACACGACAGCGCTTTCTTTATCACCCTTTACAAAATACGCAGGAAGCGCATCCGCCATGATCGGGTTTATCCAAATGGTTTGTGGGGCATTCGCTTCCGCCATGGTTGGCTATTTTCACAATGGTACAGCCGTTCCTATGACAGCTGTTATTGGAATCTGCTCAATTATCGGATTTTTTTGGTTTTTCGGATCAAAAACAATCATCAAAAAGAGATTGGGGACAACGGCCGTTGCCGGTTGATTTTATTAAGGAATTTACTTTACAATCGCTCCCTAACCTTCGGCGGAGACATAAATACGTCGGGTTCCTGTCTGATAGTCCTGATCCCTCCAGCGGTTTTTCCTGCGCAACAATCTAATTACCAACACCATCACACCTTTCCGCGTACTGAAACTTTAGCGAACCCACCAGCAGATCAGCTTTCCAGCCAGGAAATTTATCAGATGTGACAAACACCATTCCTCAGGGAGCGATCGGGCGGTCTCCGGAAAGTGACCGGCTGCTCCATCCGTTCTCTTGCTGTATCCCTGGTGATGATCGTGCCATTGCAATTAATCATACCATAGGTATTTTTTTTGGCCGGCCCTAATTACTTCCGGCACGGAGTTATTCACTTTATCCCCACCTTGGCAACCGTGTTTTATTTCCAACATTTCTTTCGTAGCTGTATTAAAAGCCTGTACCAGAGGATCTCTGTGACCGTTGCAGTAGATTAGCCGAAATAGCTCGTTTCTTGTTTTCAGAAGCATAATTGAGGTTTAAAAATGGCAAAAAAAAGAGGTCGCAATAAAGGCGACCTCATTCACTATCTTATAAAGTTAAGCTGTGTGTCACCAGCTAACCGTCACTTCACTTCCATCATACTCAATTTCCTTCACATTTTCCACTGGATCGAACAAGGTTACTTTGTTAGTGTCAGAAATGACAACCACCCTGAACACCCTGTTTTCAACCATTCCTTCAAAGTCTCCCTCCCGTGCCGAGATCGTCAATGTTTTTTCGGAATCATTCCATTTCATAGGAATTATAGAATATTTACCATCTTCATAATTATAGTTAATTCCTTCGTCTTCGTATAAATCAAAGCTTCCATTTGCTCCGGAATAAACATAAATGGTAATCGGTGCGTCTGGTTTCTCTGATGTATATTCTATTTCAGGCCCCACAGGGATTACAGAACCGGCCTTGACAAATAATGGCATAGATTCATATGGAGCGTCTCCGTTTATTTCCTGCCCGCCTTCGAAAAATTCCCCGGTATTGGCGCTGTACCAGCCATCAGATTCCGGCAAATAAATTTTTCTTTCCCTCGCCTTATATTCATAAACCGGGGCAACCAGTAGCGATGGACCAAACATAAATTGATCTCCAATATTATAGACTTGTTCATCCGATGAAAAATCCATGGCCAGTCCTCTCATGATCGTATAGTCCTTAATATGTGTCCAACCCGTCAAGCTATAGATGTATGGCATTAAGCGATACCTTAGCTTGTTGTACTTTAACATGGACTTATAGGCAGGATGACTTTCTGGCGCTAAATTATATACTTCCCTGAACGGATATTGGCCATGAGCACGGAAAAGTGGTGCGAAAGCTCCGAATTGATACCACCTCGTGTTGAGCTCCCTCCACTCGTCAAGGTCTTCGCTACCTTCCTTGGCCTTTTCGTACCTTTTCTCTACACAAAAGCCACCAACATCCATTGTCCAATATGGAAGGCCTGACATCGCAAAGTTTATTCCGGCAGATATCTGTGCTTTCATGTCTTCCCACCTGGTTCCTATATCACCGCTCCAGGTAACTGCACCGTAGTTTTGTAATCCGGCAAAACCAGACCTTGTGAGAATAAACACACGCTCATTGTTCTTGAGAGACCTTTGTCCTTCATAAATCCCCTTAGCGTTCATCAATGCATAGGCATTAAAATATTCCGTTGAAGGCCCAAATGCTGTCGGGTTCATTAAAGCTTTACGCAATTCAATGCTCGCGTTGGAAAGGATATCTGGCTCTGTTGCATCCAACCACCATGCATCAATTCCCAATGTGTAGTAATGTTCCTTGATTTGTTTCCAGAATAGCTTTCTTGCATCCGCGTTATATGCATCGTAAAATGAACCAATATATCCTGGGTAAATCCAGTCCCTGATGCTATCTTCTACCGCTTTTTTGTACATCCAACCATTGTCATTGAACTCCTTGTAATGTTCGGTAGTATGATAAAACTTAGGCCAAACCGAAATCATAAAATGGGCATTTAGGTCATGTACTTTATCAATCATTCCTTTGGGATCGGGAAATCTATCAAGGTCAAACTCATGGCTACCCCAGTCCTTCACCCGCCAGTGTGACCAGTCTAAAACAATATTGTCAATGGGGATATGGCGATCCCTGAATTCCTGTAAAACATCTAATAATTCGTCGGCGGTTTTATAGCGCTCCCTGCTCTGCCAAAAACCCATTGACCACTTGGGCATCACTTGTGCTTTGCCGGTCACCGCACGATACTGGCTGACAACATCATCCATGGAATTGCCATACATAAAGTAATATCGGATATTCTTACCCATTTCGGAAGAAAATGTTATGTCCTGTTGATCCTCGATATTTCTGGGCGAAAGGGCTTTTAAACCGATATATGAAACACCGCCATCCGGGTACCACTCCAGCTTTATGTGCTTTCGTTCCCCTTTATTCATCTCAACGTTAAATTTGGCTACTGACGGATTCCATGCTGTTCTCCACTTATAAAACTGTAAATCGCCATCTACCCACAATTTTGTATAGCCGGCGTAGTAACATAAGAACCTGTATGTTCCATCTTCGTCACTTTCAATATCTCCTTCCCAGGTAATCTTGGCGTTGTTAAAATCAACCCCTTCAGGAAAATTTTGTATGGTCTCCAGGTTTTCATAATCAATGGTCTTTTCTACTTGATTTGCAAAAACCTCGTCCTCATTATTCTTATTTACATAAGTAGCTGTAAATCCTCCTTCCTTTCCATCAGCATCATACAATTTGAACTGATCAATATTCTTGTAAGGCCTTGGATCACCAAACCTGGATAACGAATAATTGTCCCAAAGAATACCATAATTTTTCGTAGATATAATTACTGGAATTGAAACTTTCGTGTTGTATTGGAACAGCTCCTCATTTTTACCCTTATAATTCATTTCATCTGCCTGATGTTGGCCTAATCCGTACAAGGCTTCGTCTTTGGGTGTATTGAATTGCTGGATCAGGCTATATCCATCTGTACTATCTACAGTAATCGATGAGAAGGTCCGTCCATTCTCCGCTTCATTGATTATTGGATTTCCTTCTACATCATAGAAACTAACTACACCATTAATTTTATTGATTTTTACAATGAGGCTATTGGTTTTAATACTCACCTCGTTTTCGGATTCATCAGTGGTAAAACTGACATTCGGGAAATCACCAACTTCAATTAAGCTTTTGGTTGAATCAAATTGATTTGTGGCAGAAGACTCGATCTTTATAATCTGATCTGTAAGAACTGTAGCTTTTACTGCCTGTTCTTTTTCACCATTTTTAAATTTAACGGTAACACCATTATCTACTATTGTTATTCCTGATTTTCCACAGGAAGTCGCTAGAATTAGCACCAAATAAAAAAAATATCTTTTCATTTTGCTTTTTAAATTAAACTATTGATTGTTTTTAGAAAACTTCCCTGTCTTCAATATTTATTGAAAACTTACGGTCTGGATTTCGAGCCTAAAAGTAATAGATGACGGCCTACTTTCTGTTTAATATTGTTCAAAAAATTAAAGAAAAAAAAACCCGGAGGTTCACCCCGGGCTTTCTAAGATTATGTTTCTTGAGACTATCCTATCGCCACTCGTCTAAATTGTGACACGGTCAATCCCTTGCTTACTGAATCGAGATACATAGCGACTGACAGGGAATTGTCCTTCACAAATGCTTGTTGAAGAAGAGTATTGTCTTTGTAAAATTTGTTCAATTTCCCTTCCGCAATTTTGTCCACGATATTCTCAGGCTTTCCTTCTTTGAGCGCCTGCTCCCTACCTATTTCCAATTCCTTTTCAACTACTGACGCATCGACACCATCTTTATCAACTGCTATCGGATTCATAGCTGCAATTTGCATTGCCACATCTTTTCCGGCGTCTTCCACATCCCCACCGTTTGTATTGGCTAATGCTACAAGAACTCCTAATTTCGCATTGGAGTGGATATAAGGCACTACTTTTTCACCTTCCACTACTTCAAAACCAACCACTTCGATTTTTTCACCAATTTTACCAACAAGCTCTACAATCTTGTCTTCTACCTTGATTCCAGAAAGATCAGCTGATTTTAAATCTTCAACTGATCGAATGTTATTTTTAAAAGCAACGTCAATGATGTCTTTTCCCAATTGCTGAAATTCATCGTTTTTCGCAACGAAGTCAGTTTCACAACCTAGCGCGATAAGAATGGCGGTTTTGCCATCATCACTGGTTTTTACAAATACAGAACCTTCAGTAGTATCTCTGTCAGCTCTCTTTTCAGATACTTTTTGACCTTTTTTCCTTAGAATCTCGATGGCTTTGTCGAAATCACCATCGGCTTCCACCAATGCCTTTTTACAATCCATCATGCCTGCACCGGTCATTTGTCGAAGTTTGTTTACTTCCTGTGCTGAAATTGCCATTTTTAAATACTTTTAAAATGAATGATTAAAAAAAAATTGAACACCAGAGATGTTCAATTTTTTTTTATAAACTTTTACATTTTTTAATTGCTCTCTTCGTTTGAGATTTCTTCGTCAACCAGACGTTTTTCTTCTTCGTCTTCGTCCCTCTTAGTCTCTTCTTTATCTTTCTTTCTTTCCTGAAGACCTTCTTCGATAGAAGAGCCAATTTGCTCGATGATCAATTGGATTGATTTCCAGGCATCATCGTTTGCCGGAATCGGAAAATCCACTGAATCCGGGTTGCTGTTCGTATCAACCATTCCAAAAACAGGAATGTTTAACTTGGCAGCTTCCCTTACCGCAATGTGTTCCCTTTTTATGTCCACCACAAACAACGCAGCAGGGAGACGGGTCAATTCAGAAATACCACCAAGGGTCTTCTCTAATTTTTCCCTTTCACGGGTGATCATTAGTCGCTCTCTCTTAGCAAGGTTTTGGTAAGCCTCATCCTTCATCAACTTGTCAATAGAAGCCATTTTTTTCAATGATTTCCTGATTGTCGCGAAGTTAGTCAGCATTCCACCAAGCCACCTTTCAGTCACAAAGGGCATTCGGTGCTTTTGAGCCTCCGTAGCAACGATGTCTTTCGCTTGCTTTTTGGTAGCTACAAACATTACCTTACGACCTGATCTTACAATCGACTGAATTGCATCTTTTGCTTTCTCCAGGTTCGCCAGGGTTTTATTTAAATCGATGATGTGAATGCCATTCTTCTCCATGAAGATATAAGGCGCCATTCTTGGATCCCACTTTCTGGTGAGATGGCCAAAATGCACCCCTGCATCCAACAAATCTTTATATTCAACTTTTGCCATTATTCTGTTATTAACGTTTACTGAACTGGAATCTTCTTCTGGCTTTCCTTCTACCATACTTTTTACGTTCCACCATTCGGGAATCCCTGGTTAAAAAGCCCTCTTTCTTCAATGCAGGTTTATTTTCCGCATCTAATTCCACTAAGGCCCTGGAAATGGCAAGCCTCACAGCTTCTGCCTGTCCTTTAAAGCCTCCACCGTCTACATTTACCTGAATATCATACTGGCCGTCCGCATTCAGTAATACAACTGGCTGCTTTACGATGGTTTGCATGATTTCTTCCGGAAAGTAATCTTTGAGGGTTTTTCCATTAATAGAAATTTCACCCTTTCCAGATTGCAAATAAACCCTTGCAACTGAAGTTTTTCTCCTACCGATTGTGTTTATCTGCTCCATAACTAAAAGTTAACCTCCTTCGGTTTTTGTGCCTCATGAGGATGCTCAGGGCCATTGTAAACGTGTAAACTGTTAATAAACATTTTTCTACCCAATCTGTTTTTAGGTAGCATGCCTCTTACTGCTCTCTCTACAAGCAGTGCCGGTGACTTGGAAAATAATTGTCTGGGTGTAGCTACTCTCTGACCACCAGGATAACCTGTATGCCTGATCAAAGATTTGTCATCCCACTTTTTTCCTGTCATTCTAATCTTACTCGCGTTGATGACAATCACTCTGTCACCACAATCTACATGGGGAGTGTAGTTGGCCTTGTGCTTACCTCTGATTATTCGAGCAACCTGGCTGGCGAGTCGTCCTAAGACCTGATTCTCAGCGTTAATAACCACCCACCCCTTTTCGACGGTAGCATCGTTTGCTGAAATTGTCTTATAACTTAATGTGTCCACTTATTAAACTTTTTAATGTTAAATCAATTTACATTCGTAAATCGGGTCGCAAAGATAGAGGCTTATTTTCGTAATTCCAAGGCTACCGGAACTCAAAAAATCCTTTTAAGAATACTTTTCCATTTGCTTTAGCACCGCATTCATATCCTTGGGGTAATCTGCGGACACCTTAACATCCTCCCCAGCCAATGCTTTAAACTTAAGAGAATAAGCATGCAGGGCTACCCTATTTAATAAAGGTGTCTCATCTTCATGTTTGGAGACATTAAACTTCCTTTTGTATTGCGACAAGAAAAAAGGACTTCCTCCATACAATTCATCCCCGGCAATCGGGTGACCAAGTGCAGACAAATGAATCCTGATCTGATGCAAACGGCCAGTGACGGGATTACACTCTAATAGTGAGTGAAATCTATAGGTGGAGATGGTGTTGAAAATAGTGTGGGACTCCTTGCCTTCATGAATATCAATCTTCGATATTCCCTTATTTAAAATTCTTATAGGCGCGCTAAACATTTCATAGCTAAAGTTCCTGACACCCTCGGCTATCGCGTGGTATATCTTGTTGACCTCACGATTTTGAAATTGAAGGTTTAGGTGCTTATATGCTTTTTCATTTTTAGCAAAGGCAAGCACACCACTGGTTTCTTTATCCAGCCTGTGGCACACCTGGGCATCACTATGATAGTCTTTTGCCATTTTTAGCATGTTTAACCCTGATGCCCGGTCTTCAAGCGTTGCAATACCATATGGTTTATTCAAGATTAAATAGTCTTTATCTTCGAATAATATAATATCCCTTATTTTTATTTTATTCAGCTTTATCAAAACTCATTCTTTAATTAATGTTTAATAACAAACATAATATCAGCTACTTATGAAATGTTCATTTTAGATAAAAATATTACATTGTCAATGAAAACATGATTTATACAATTTGAAAAATTAAATTTTATTGATTACTTGGATTAAATTTTTAGAGGCAAAAATAAATAATTATGTTTTTCTTACTATCATCATTTTTTGTTATCGCATTGACGATGGCAATTGGAGTTGGATATACGGTGTCAATCTATATCGAAAAACTCTTTAGGGAAAAATAAGGAGTATATAGTTTTAGATTCTATAAACTCTAACCGTGCGGATTTTTGGCGGGAGTTTTCTTTAATGTAAACCAAAATAAAGATCCTCTGCCAAGTTCACTGGAAACTTCTATGTGTGTACCATGTGCTTCGAGTATGTGCTTCACGATGGAGAGTCCCAGGCCGGAACCACCCCTGTCCTTAGACCGGCTTTTTTCTACGCGATAAAAGCGTTCAAAAATTCGGTTTATATCTTCGGGAGGTATGCCTACTCCATCGTCTTTTACCAGTATTCGCACTCCTTCTTTCACTTCTTTAAAGTCTACCACTACCTTCCCCCTGCCTTCTTTCTTGTATTTTAGCGCATTTGATATCAGGTTCAGTAATACTTGTGAAATTCGTTGTTGATCAGCATAGACCCACACTTTGTCGGGAACCCGGGGGGCGAAACTCAAATCTAACTCTCTTTTTTCCGCCTTGCTTTCAAACTGGTCAAATACATCTTCCACCAGTGCTTTTATATCAAAATTCTTAAACTCCATTAAAATGGCACCAGTCTCCATTTTGGAGATGGTTAACAAATCTTGCACGAGATGGTCTAAGCCATCCAGGCTCTTGGCCGCCTTTTTTAAAAAGCGGTTTCGAACATTTTTATCTTTAACAGCTCCGTCCAACAAAGTGTGGACGAAACCCTGGGCCGCAAAAATTGGCGTCTTCAACTCATGGGAAATATCAGCGATGAACTCTCTTCTAAATGTTTCAATCTTTTTTAAGTTCTCTATTTCCTGATGCTTGATTTTTGCATATGAATATATCTCGTCGTCGATCCGGGAAAATATATTGGAGCTTGAGTTGCTGTTCACATAATTGGTGAGGGAAAAATCTTCTTGCTGGAGCTTCTCCAGCTTTTCCTCAATTTTGGTGATCTCTGAAAAAATAAAGTATTCGAAGACGATATAGGTGAGGATATAGGTAGATGAGCCTGCGATAAGAAAACAAACGATAATTCCATTGAGGGTGATACCTTCAACAAGTGATAAAAAGGCCGTCGTGATAATCGAAACTGAAATAGCCAGTAACAACGCAAGATTCTTGGAATTTGAAATCATGCATTGAAATTATGCCAATTCAAATTTATAGCCTACACCTTTAACGGTTTTTATAAAACCGTCCCCGATTTTCTCCCTTATCTTTCGCACATGCACATCTACAGTCCTGGCTAACACATATACGTCTGTACCCCAGATATTTTGCAATAAATCATCTCTACTGAATACTTTATTTGGATTTTGGGCAAGAAAATGCAAAAGTTCAAATTCTTTTTTCGGTAAGGCGAACTGCTCGCCTTTATAGATCACCAGGTAGCTGGTTTTATCGATTTCCAGATCACCTACTTTTATTTGATTTACATCTTTAGTCTTCTGTTCTCCCCTTCTAAACATAGCACTTATTCTGCTGACTAAAGCCCTGGGCTTTATCGGCTTGGTGATATAGTCATCTGCACCTATGTCAAATGCTGCCACTTCCGAATACTCCTCTGATCTGGCAGTCAAAAAAAGAATATAGGTATCGTAGAGTTCGGGGATGTCCCGCATTTGCCTGCAAGTTTCCACGCCGTCTTGTTCCGGCATCATAATGTCAAGGATAACCAGATCGGGGAGAAAAGTCTTGGCGATTTCCACCGCTTTCCTTCCATTCAACTGTGTTTCGACGCTGTAGCCTTCCTTTTTGAGATTGTATTTGAGGAGTTCGAGGATGTCTGGATCATCATCCACAATTAGAATTTTCTTTCCTTTTTTAGACATTAGAAGCCGTGTTTACGCTAGTGAAACAAATTAAGTGCAACAAAAAATAATATGAAAATAAATTTAATCCAGAAATCTAAGTATAACAATTTGTTAATACATAGTTTAAAATTTCTTTACTCCACCAATAGCGATTATCTCTTTTTACCCGGATCGTAATCTTTTATGTCTATCTCGAGCGCCCCAATTACCAGCTCGGCTTTGACTTTTAAAGGAATCTTTCTTGGATCATCGGATAGCCAGGCTTTTATTGGGTTCTTACCGCTGAACAGGGAATTTTCAGGCATAATAGGGCTTAATACGATGGTATTATATTCGCCAATTTTAGTTTTTAGCTTTTCCCTCCCTATCAATTTCACATTCATATGGTATAGTGTATCATCGAAAAAGCCTTCAATGCTAAAGACCTTTCCATTAGCGATGGTGTCAAAATCCATTGTCCTCAGATAATAATACCCGCTCACGATGTCCTGCACATTCTCAGGAATCTTGAATCGCACTTTTTCCTTTAGCTTGCCGGTGTTGTCGTCCAGCCTGTGAACCTGTGCGGATTGCTGACTATGATAAAAATCGACGATTTCCTTTTTCTTGTATTTTCCTTCCTGGATGTATCGATAAAATCGCTGTGGCACAATCGCAGACGTATCAATATACGATCCCCAGGTATCCCTCACCCTTAGCATCATATCAAACAACCCGGTCGTGGTGCCTTGAATGTCAACCTTGTAGCAGGGCCGTTTGTTCATCCAGTGGATCCTTTCGTCTATTTGCATAACACCTTCAGCTGCATTGATCAAACCGTAATGCACCCTGTATTCCATTTTTTCGCCCCGTTGAAGCGCCCTCTGCTTTATTGTCCTATAGCTGAAATTATCTTTCGATACAAATGCGGCGACAATCACAAAAACGAACAACCACCAAACTCTTTCTATTCTCATCTCTTTTTCTGAATGTTCAAACACGTCCGAACAATAACTTTACCAAATTATAAGGAAGGGTATTTTGACTTGTAATCCAATAACAAAGCTTTGATGTCATTACCGTAGTCCTCTTTTAACTGACTTTCCAGTTTTTCTATCTCACCGTTGTACCGAATGTATGACATAAAGAAGGTATTATTGATCTCGGTACCTTGCAAATATTCTTTGTACCTCGACTTATTGACCAAGTCCACAGTATCAATATTTGCGATAATATCTTCCATCATTTTTTGCTTGGCTGAATGCTTTTTTTTCTCACTAAAATCCTCGTTAAATGTATTATATAATGAATCCAATTTCAATGCCCCTGTCAGAATATAGTTGATATATTTCCTCCTGTCATTCCAATGGTCTATATATAAGGTGTACTCCCCGGACGTTTTGCCAAATTTCTGTTCTAGAAATCGTTTAGCACCATGGTATCCAATAAAGGTGGCCAGGTTTTCATTAAATTTTAAGCTGTCTTTTACGAAAAGTGTTCCGTGAGTTAGCTCATGAATAATCGTCTCCGTGAGATAACCATCCCCCCTGTTAAGCATTTCTGAAAGAATGGGGTCTTTAAACCATCCTAATGTGGACCAGCCACCCGCGGTACGAATATTGGTGTCAAGCCCTTTTTCTCTCAATTTTCGTTCCTCTTTTTCTGCTCTTTCCCGAATAAAAAATCCTTTATATGAAAAGGCCCCAATGATCGGAAATTTAAATTCTTCCGGCTCCAATTTAAATGGGTCGCACGCGGAAACCACAAACATGACCGGCTCCCCCTTCTGATCGTACATAGATGAATAATTCTCAGAAAAGTTAATTCCCAGGGAGTCAAAAGCAAATTGCTTGATTTCGCCCACCAATTTTATTTTTTGTTTTAGCGAATCGGGAAAGTCAGGATCATTTAGCCACTCTGCGTTTGGCCTCGCATCCATGACAATTTTAAGCTGACCACGCGCCTGGCTAATACCATAATCCACTAGCTCGATATTTAATAGAACCAGTATCACCAATAGCAAAACAATTCCAAGAAATACTTTCTTTTTCAAATCAATTATTTTTTAGGAAAATGTTAATTATTTTAGCATTAGCAAATCAGCTTTTAACTCATTGACTCATTGATCAATAAACCATACCGATTCAATAGTCACTCAAAACAAACGGTAAGCGGGTCGCAATTATACTATTGTTAATTGAGAAATGATATACTAAATTCGACAATTTAACGCCCGAAAATAATTCAAGATGACAGATAAAAACGAAAAACTCAAAGCCTTACAGGTCACCATTGATAAAATAGAAAAAACTTTTGGCAAAGGCACTGTGATGAAATTGAGTGATGAAAGGGTAATTGACGTTCCCGCCATATCAACTGGATCGTTATCCCTGGATATTGCCTTGGGAATCGGAGGAATTCCAAGAGGGAGGATCACAGAAGTCTATGGACCTGAATCGTCCGGTAAGACTACACTTGCCATGCATTGTATTGCCGAAGCGCAAAAAACCGGCGGGCTGGCTGCCATCATTGACGCAGAGCATGCCTTTGATAAAACCTATGCAGAGAAACTTGGCATCGATACGGAAAACCTCCTTATATCACAACCTGATAACGGAGAGCAGGCGCTGGAAATAGCGGAACACCTAATAAGATCGGGAGCGATAGACATCATCGTCATTGACTCTGTGGCCGCCCTCGTTCCTAAAAGCGAATTGGAAGGTGAAATGGGTGAAAGCAAGATGGGGCTTCAGGCAAGGCTGATGTCGCAGGCATTGCGAAAGTTAACCGGTACAATTAATAAGACCGGTTGCGCTTGTATCTTCATTAACCAGCTTCGGGAAAAAATCGGCGTCATGTTTGGCAATCCGGAGACTACCACTGGTGGTAATGCTCTTAAATTTTATGCGTCCGTGCGACTGGATATCAGAAGAATTGGCCAGATCAAAGAAAGCGCTGACAACGTTCTTGGAAACAGAACAAGGGTTAAAGTGGTAAAAAACAAAGTGTCCCCACCGTTTAAAGTCGTCGAATTTGACATCATGTATGGCCAGGGTATTTCTAAAGTTGGAGAGGTTATTGATTTGGGTGTCGAATTGGAAATTATCCAAAAATCAGGCTCATGGTTCAGCTATGATAGCAATAAACTCGGCCAGGGAAGAGATGCTGTCAAAGCACTTCTGCTGGACAACCCCGAACTCATGGAAGAGCTGGAAAAAAAGATAAAAGAAAAAGTAGCGCCAAAGACTGAGGCACCCAAAGCAGATGCTGTGCCGGAGCCAAAAGAAAAAGTGGAATAAAAATTTTGCACAAAACCGCTTTCGGGCGGTTTTTTAATTTGATCTGATAGCTACGACGGGATCCATCCTGGAAGCCTTTAATGCAGGCAAAATACCAAATATCACCCCTATCATTACGACTAAAGCAAAGGCGAATATGATATTTTTCAGATTGAGAAGTAATTCAAGTCGTCCGATGGGAACATACGTTAAAAGGTAAACCAGTAATAGGCCTATCACCCCTCCTATTAAGCTGAGAAAAACCGACTCAAACAGAAACTGTAACAAAATAAAGTAGTTTTTAGCACCGAGGGATTTTTGTATACCAATAATACCCGTCCTTTCCTGAACAGACACAAACATGATATTTGCGATGCCAAACCCACCAATTAATATGGCAAACAGACCGATGACAAAGCCCACTACCTTTAACACATCAAACAGATCGCCTATGACGTTCGCAATCGCTTCCGGTCGGTTTAGTTCAAAGTTGTTTTCTTCCGCAGGCCGCATACCGCGTACACCTCTCATCAGGCCAGTTAATTCACCACGCAACTCTTCCAGCTCATAGTCTTCGTCAAGCCCCTTGACGCCAATGACCGATTCCATTCCATCGTACCGTCCGGTGGTAAAAATCTTCTTAAAACTGAAATAGGGGATTACAATAAGTTCATCATCGCTGGGCGTATCGAGGAGGCTCTCCCCCTCTTCCTTAAATACCCCGATGACTTTAAATTTCAATCCTCGGACCTTTATTTCTCTATTAACTGCTTCTTCATTTGGGAACAATTGCTCCTTTATTTTTATACCAATGATGGCCAGATTATTAGTACTCACAGCTTCCTGCAAAGTAAAATAGCGCCCTTCTTCTAAATCAAATTCAAACACATCCTTGTAGCCGTAAGTTCCGCCCAGCAGCGACACTTCTGTAGCGCTATTGTTTCCATATTTGACAGTCAGCCCATCCCTTGTGGCAAAAATGCAAATGCCTTTGTGATGTTTTAAGTTCTCTTCTAAATACTGGTATTCATCATAAGTAGCCATCGGTCGGCTGATGTATTTCCACCAGGGAAAGTCGGCGCTGCCTATAAAAGGCCATTTTTGGATATAGACAATGCCATTACCTAAAAACGAGAAGCTGTCTTTCAGGCCTTTTTCCAAAGAATCAACCAGCGTGAAGACGCCTATGATCACAAAAATCCCCACAGTAACACCTGCAAGGGAAAGGGAAGTACGAAGAGGATTCATTCGCAGGGCATTCAAAGCAAAGCGAAAACTCTCATAGATTAGTCGGATTACAATCAAAGAAGAATATTTTTTTGTTTATTTTATTCAAACACCAAAAATGTCGAATCAATTTCATAGCTTTGCATCCTTTATTTAAAAATACCTAAATTTTTGGTGTATTTAATTCCGTAAAATTAAATATGAAATTATCTGAATTCAAGTTCGAATTGCCCTCTGGCCTCATTGCATTATATCCGGCTGAAAACAGGGATGAGTCAAGGCTAATGATTGTTCACCGCGATAGCGGAAAAATTGAACACAAGGTTTTTAAAGACATAATCGATTATTTCGATGACGGCGATTGTCTGGTCATAAATGACACAGAAGTTTTTCCTGCCAGGCTTTATGGAAACAAGGAAAAAACCGGCGCGAAAATCGAGGTTTTCCTGCTAAGGGAACTCAACAATGAAATGCGTCTTTGGGACGTGCTCGTTGACCCGGCCAGAAAGATAAGAGTCGGTAACAAATTGTACTTTGGCGAGGGTGACCTTGTGGCCGAAGTGATCGACAATACTACTTCACGGGGAAGAACGATACGCTTTCTATACGATGGAAGCGACGAGGACTTTAGAAAGCTGATCGACAGTCTTGGCGAAACCCCATTGCCGAAATACATCAAACGTAAGGCAGAACCGGAAGACCGCGAAAGATACCAGACAATATATGCGAAAAATGTAGGCGCAGTGGCTGCTCCTACTGCCGGCCTACACTTCACCAAACAACTGATGAAGAGAATGGAAATAAAAGGCGTTAGTATGCCTACCATTACCTTGCATGTTGGGTTAGGAAGCTTCAGGGCGGTAGATGTAGAGGATCTTACCAAGCATAAAATGGATTCTGAGAACTACATCGTATATGATGAAACCGTTGATTTTGTAAATAAGGCACTGGATGCAAAGAAGAGAGTGTGTGCGGTAGGCACTACTACTATGCGCTCACTGGAATCGTCGGTTTCCGCTAATGGTCGACTCAAACCACGAAACGGATGGACAGATAAATTCATCTTTCCTCCCTACGAGTTTAAGATCTGCAATTCATTGATCACTAATTTCCACGCACCGGAGTCGACATTATTGATGATGTCGTGTGCCTTTGGCGGATACGACCTGATCATGCAAGCATACAAAACCGCCATCAAGGAAAAATATCGATTCCTGAGCTATGGCGATGCCATGTTGATAATATAAAATTATTGTAACGATATTAGGGGGCGTCAAGCCCCTTTTTTTATGGATCGATATGTAATCATCGTCGCGGGCGGAAGTGGAAAGAGGATGAGCAGCCAGGTACCCAAACAGTTCCTGGAAATAGGAGATTTGCCAATTCTCTGCCACACGATAAATGCCTTCTCAAGAATTAATGGCATGAAGGATATAATTGTCGTCCTTCCGGAGGACCAGTTCGATTTCTGGAAAAACCTGTGCCTGAAACGCAACTATCCTGTTAAACACAGCATTGTAACCGGGGGAAATACGCGATACCAATCGGTGAAAAACGGCCTCCAGTCGATACAAAATAAGGCCAGCCTCGTCGCAATTCACGATGGAGTGCGGCCATTCATCGACCCTGAAATCATTGAAAAATCATTTGAATCGGCTGAGAAGCTACACTCAGGTGTGGTAGCGGCTAAGCCAAAGGAAAGCATCAGGAAGAAAGTTGGCAGTACTACCGTTGCCAAAAACCGCGATGATTATTTTTCCATACAAACACCTCAAACATTCAGAACTAACGAGATCTATACAGCCTATCAGGGCGAAGAAAAAACTTCGTATACAGATGACGCCAGCGTAGCTGAAGATTTCGGTATTCCAATAAATCTGGTGGAGGGGTCAGATCAAAACATTAAAATCACAACCCAAACTGACTTGATATTTGCGGAGGCTTTAATTGATTTCAGAAAACAAAAGAGTGAGAAATAAACTCACTCTTTTGTCAATATTCGTCTTCATTAAAGAAGAAATCTTCTTTTGTAGGATAATCTGGCCAAATTTCTTCAATGTTTTCATAAGGTTGACCATCATCTTCCAATTCCTGAAGGTTTTCCACTACTTCTAGCGGCGCACCCGAGCGGATCGAATAGTCTATCAACTCATCCTTTGTGGCGGGCCAAGGAGCATCCTCCAGGTATGATGCTAATTCTAATGTCCAATACATAATACTATCCTGTTTAAATAATCGTGCAAAAATAAAACATAAAACAAAATATCAAACAACTTTATCTTCTGATGGATAATTATTTTCAAACCTGAAATTAATCTTCAATCGGTATTTATTATAAGCTAAAAATATTCTTCTTTTACACTGCATTTAGCTGCTAGCATTTTGATTAATCCATCAGATATTCAGTTATACACACATAATATCAGAAGTAACCGGATATCCCAATTATTGTTGTAAAACTTCGAAAAAAATTATCATGAGCGACGAAAAAGTAATTTTTTCAATGGCCGGGGTAAGTAAAATATACCCACCTAAAAAGCAGGTTCTCAAGGACATATACCTTTCATTCTTTTACGGAGCAAAAATTGGCGTATTAGGACTAAACGGCGCTGGTAAATCTTCCCTTTTGCGGATCATTGCCGGTATTGATAAGGAACACAACGGCGAAGTCGTTTTTTCCCCGGGATATACCGTTGGGCTTTTTGAACAAGAACCAAAGCTGGACCCTGAAAAAACTGTCCGACAGGTAGTGGAAGAAGGTGCTGGCCAAACTGTGGCGTTGCTTAAAGAATTCGAAGAAATAAATTTAAAGTTTGGTGAGGAAGAAATCCTAAATGATCCCGACAAGATGGACAAGCTCATCAAAAAACAGGCAGAAGTGCAGGAAAAACTGGACCAACTCAATGCATGGGAGTTAGAGACGACATTGGAAATCGCGATGGACGCCCTGAACGTTCCGCCTCAAGAAGCCAAAATAGGCACTCTGTCGGGGGGTGAAAAACGGCGGGTAGCACTTTGTAAATTGCTTTTGGAAAAGCCCGATGTCCTTCTTCTGGATGAACCTACCAACCACCTTGACGCAGAATCTGTCCTCTGGCTGGAACACCACCTCCAGCAGTATGAAGGTACAGTTATCGCGGTAACGCACGACCGTTATTTTCTGGACAACATTGCTGGCTGGATATTAGAACTTGACCGGGGTGAAGGAATACCCTGGAAAGGAAATTATTCCTCCTGGCTGGAACAAAAGCAGGATCGCCTGGCAAAAGAAGAAAAATCTGAGTCCAAACGGCAAAAAACCCTGCAACGGGAATTGGAATGGGTACGAATGTCTCCCAAGGCCAGACAGGCTAAATCAAAGGCGAGGTTAAGTGCCTATGAAAAACTATTGGGCGAGGAATCAAAAGGTAAAATTGAAAAGCTGGAGTTGTACATCCCACCCGGACCGCGATTGGGCAGCAAGGTAATTGAGGCCAATAATGTGTCGAAAGCTTTCGGTGACAAATTACTTTTTGAAGATCTTAGCTTCTCACTGCCACAGGGAGGAATCGTAGGGATTATCGGGCCAAACGGTGCTGGAAAAACAACCTTGTTTAAACTGATCACCGGTGCCATTGAGCCTGATGAAGGTACTTTTGAAACGGGTTCTACCGTTACGATCTCCTATGTAGACCAGGAGCACACCAACCTCATTGCAAACAAATCAGTTTGGGAAACGATTTCTGAAGGCAACGAATTAATTAATTTGTGTGGGAAGGAGATCAATTCGAGAGCCTATGTGAGCCGCTTTAACTTTAGTGGCGCAGACCAAGAAAAAAAGCTTGGCAGTCTCTCGGGTGGTGAGCGGAACAGGGTTCACCTGGCCCTCGCACTAAAAAAAGGGGCAAACCTGATTTTACTGGATGAACCTACCAATGACCTGGACGTCAACACACTGAGGGCGCTCGAAGAAGCTTTGGAAAATTTTGGCGGTTGTGCGGTAATAATTTCCCACGATCGATGGTTTTTAGATAGAGTGGCTACCCACATCCTGGCATTCGAAGGAAATTCGCAAACCTATTGGTTTGAAGGCAATTTTTCAGAATATGAAGAAAACCGGGTCAAAAGAATGGGAACTGCGCAACCAAAACGATTTAAATATAAAAAACTAACCAAGTGATCAAAGCATGTCTCTCAATACTTAGGGCAAACACATTTACCGTCATTCCGGAATTTTTCTTCATTAATTTCTGAAAGTGAAGAAAAATATCCGGAATCTCTACCATCAAGATACCTGCATGACGTGAAGCTATTTTTAAATGCTTTTGGCTTATCCCAATACTATTGTTCATATGCTTTTCACACAACATCGATGCGCAAAAACTTTATTATGGCATGCGATTAAAGAAAGATACCCTCAGTACACTCGTTGCTGAAGGTATCAACTACAATGACGAGACTTATTTCAACTCTTTTTGTAAAAGTGCATGTCAAGTTCCTCCTAACGTTTTGCCTGGACAATTTTTTTAAGGCTTCGTATCGGGGTTCGCAATTGTATTATTCCATTACTAAAACCTAATCAACAATAAGAAAAAGGAACGCACGGCGAACACCAGGAATAAAAACGGGTATTTGATCCAAAAAGAAGGAAAAGAGTACCCGAGATTAGAACAAGCCATCCACTACTCCGTCACCCGCCTTTGCCACCATCAACCGAACCAACAAGATAAAATCTATTCAGAAAGGTTCTGTCAATTTTTTACTCTAAAAAAGTGAAGGAGAATCTGTGCCAGCTTACGCATCCCGATGATAAACAGAATCTGTACTACTTTAATCGTGAAGGAGTTTGCGAAAAAGTGGAAGTGGAGCAAACTCTGGCGAATCTCACCATACTATTGCGAAAGTAAATTTTAAAATTAATTCATTAATTCAACCGGTTTGTTAAAAATCACCTAAATCACCTCGTAATTCAAAAACGCTCATTTGTTTAAGTTTTTATAACAAATTAGGAATTTAATTAGCATTAATTAGAAATTTTTAAAATATTAGCAGCTCAATTGCTTTGGATCATAATATTCTGCTTCAAAGCCTGAATTTAGAATATTTTAATATTATAGAGGTTATTTTAAATATTTGATTTAAAGCCCATTTACATCAAATATTCACTCAGATTTTATTTGACACATGATAATTTTTAAAGGTTTTACAGAACAGAGCGAAAAAGAAATAATACACCATGAATAAAAATTATGATATAGATAACGTGGATTTAAAAATCCTGGCGTTATTAACAGAGGACGCAAAAATGCCCTACACTGAGGTGGCAAAAAAGGTATTTGTCTCTGGGGGTACCGTTCATGTCAGGATGCGGAAGATGGAGGAAATGGGGATTGTCAAAGGAACAACCCTGAAAATGGATTATTCAAAAATGGGATATGATATTACCGCCTTTTTAGGCATTTACCTTGAGAAAAGCTCCCTGTACGACATAGTGATTAAAAGACTTGAACTGATCCCTGAGATTGTTAAGATCCACTATACCACCGGTAACTATAATATATTTGTGAAAATGCATTGCAAAGATACCAAACACCTGAAAGACGTGCTTCACGATAAAATCCAGACAGTGGAGGGTATCGAAAGAACGGAAACCATTATTTCTTTGGAGGAGAGCTTAAACAGGCATATTCAGTTCGTAGACAAATAAAAATAAAGTAATAGTATTCAATTAGGAGGCCCGGGATGCAATTTCCGGGCTTTTTTGTTGCAAAAAATCTAAGCATCCGAAGATTTTATTTCAATGATTCCATAAAAAAATTGTCAATGAAACAATTTTTTAAAGAATCTGTTTTATTTTTGTGTGTAGTTTATAATAAATCTAAATAAAGATTGGTATGAGCAAAGATGATCAGATTTTAGAGGATTTTACCTCCTCAGAATACAAATACGGTTTTGAAACCAAAATTGAATCTGATTCTGCTCCAAAGGGGTTGAATGAGGACATCATCCGATTTATTTCCGAAAAGAAAAAAGAACCTGAATGGCTGCTAGAATGGCGATTAAAAGCCTATCGTCAATGGCTGAACATGAAAGAGCCAAAGTGGCCGAATGTTAAGTACCCTGACGTAGACTTTCAGGACATAATTTATTATTCCGCGCCTAAGCCTAAGAAAAAGCTTGAAAGCCTCGATCAGTTGGACCCGGAATTGCTGGACACCTTTAGCAGATTAGGTATTTCGCTTGACGAACAAAAAAGGTTGACTGGCGTGGCCGTTGACGCTGTGATGGATAGCGTTTCCGTTGCCACCACCTTCAAGGAGAAACTCGGCGAGCTTGGTATCATTTTCTGTTCTTTCAGTGAGGCAGTTCAAAAACACCCTGATCTTGTCAAGAAATACCTTGGCTCCGTGGTGCCTGTAGGCGACAACTTCTATTCGGCGCTGAATTCGGCGGTATTTTCCGACGGATCATTCTGTTACATACCGAAGGGCGTACGATGCCCGATGGAACTTTCTACTTATTTCAGAATCAACGCGGCCAACACAGGCCAATTTGAACGAACACTGATCGTTGCAGATGAAGGTTCATACGTTTCCTACCTGGAAGGGTGCACCGCCCCCATGCGAGACGAAAACCAGCTTCATGCGGCTGTGGTGGAAATTTATGCCCACAAAGATGCGGAAGTAAAGTATTCAACGGTGCAAAACTGGTATCCCGGAAACAAAGAAGGGAAAGGCGGCATTTACAACTTCGTGACCAAAAGGGGAATCTGTGCCGGCGACAATTCCAAAATAAGCTGGACGCAAGTAGAAACCGGGTCTGCAGTCACATGGAAATATCCGAGTTGTATATTAAAAGGTGACAATTCAGTAGGCGAATTTTATTCTGTTGCCGTAACCAATAATTATCAACAGGCCGATACAGGTACTAAAATGATCCACATTGGAAAGAATACAAAAAGCAGGATTGTTTCCAAGGGAGTTTCAGCCGGTAAGAGCCAAAACAGCTACCGAGGATTGGTTAAGGTGCAAAAAAATGCCTTTAACGCGAGGAATTTCAGCCAGTGCGACTCCTTATTAATGGGAAGCAATTGTGGCGCCCACACCTTCCCTTACATCGAAATACATAATAAAACCGGTAAAGTGGAGCATGAAGCCACTACCTCTAAGATTGGTGAAGATCAGATATTTTACCTGAATCAACGAGGCATTGACACAGAAAAGGCAATTGCGCTGATCGTCAATGGATATTGTAAAGAAGTGCTAAATCAGCTACCTATGGAATTTGCCGTGGAAGCTCAGAAATTGCTTGCCTTGACATTAGAGGGAAGCGTAGGATAATTAAAATAAGTCAAAAACAATAAAGAATACAGGATGCTTAAGGTTAAAAATCTTTGTGCCAAAATTGAAGATAAAGAAATTCTTAAAGGGATTAATCTGGAAATAAAACCAGGAGAAGTGCATGCCATCATGGGACCAAATGGTTCCGGAAAAAGCACCCTGGCTTCTGTACTCGCAGGAAGGGAAGAATTTGAAGTAACAGGCGGAAGTGTGGAATATCTGGGGCATGACCTCCTGGAAATGGCCCCCGAGGAAAGAGCCAGAGAAGGAATTTTCCTGGCATTCCAATATCCGGTAGAGATACCGGGAGTCACCACCACTAACTTCCTCAAGACAGCATTGAATGAGATCAGGGACCACAGAGGTGAACCGCCACTGGATGCGGTGTCTTTCCTTAAAACGATCAAGGAAAAAATGGCCCTGGTGGAAATCGACCAATCTTTGCTAAGCCGGTCTTTAAATGAAGGATTCTCAGGCGGTGAAAAGAAACGAAACGAGATATTCCAGATGGCAGTTCTGGAGCCAAAACTATCCATTCTCGACGAAACAGATTCCGGGCTTGATATAGATGCCTTGAAAATTGTGGCAAATGGTGTGAATAAGCTGAAGACAAAGGACAATGCAACAATCGTGGTGACGCACTACCAAAGACTCCTTGATTACATCGTTCCGGATTTTGTACACGTGTTGTACCAGGGAAAAATAGTAAAATCGGGCGATAAATCACTGGCGCTTGAACTGGAAAGCAAAGGGTACGATTGGATAAAAGAGGAAGTAGGATCAATAGCATAAACGATGGCTGATATCAAAGAAATCATTTTAGATAAATACGCAGAGTTTGAGAAGGAATTAAATGGCCAGACAGGCACCTTGATTCATGATGCGCGAAGGTCAGCCATCAAGCAGTTTGAAAACATTGGTCTTCCGGGCCCAAAAAACGAGGAGTATAAATACACTGGCTTGACAAGGCTTATTTCCAAAGAAGTTGACTTTACAAAACCTGCCACCAGATCGGCGCTTTCAAAAGAGGACATTCAGAAGTTTCACTTTCCTCACGACGAGGCCAATATTCTATATTTCGTTAATGGCTTTTACCAGGAAGAGTTGTCCAATATCCCTTCGTCAAAGGAAGAACTCATTATCTCCGACCTGCACAGTGCGTTTAAACTTTATCAAGGAGATATATCTGCCCATTTTGGCAAATACCTGAACCACGACGATTCATTTGGCTCTTTAAATACGGCCTTTGGCAATCAGGGTGTATTCATCAAAGTGCCAAAAAACAAGGTGCTCTCCTACCCTGTTATTATTTATAACATCACGGATACTTCGGGAAATCCACAGACTTACTATCCGAGAAACCTCTTCTTAGTGGGAGAAAACAGCCAGGCGAAAATTGTGGAAACCTTCCAGGGTGTGGGTGAGCAAAGCAGTTTTGTGAACCATGCCAGTGAAATTGTCATCGAAAAGGCGGCAAACGTGGCCTACTACAAAATCCAGGAAGATGCGGATTCGGCCTACAGGGTAGACAATACACAGATCATTCAATCCAGGGACAGTGTATTCAATGCCTACACGTTTACATTCAGCGGTAAAATGGTCAGGAATAACCTGAACATTTCCCTGAAAGACGAACACTGTGAAACACATATGTTTGGCCTCTACATGTTAAAAGGCACGTCTCACGTAGACAATCACACCGTGGTTGATCATAAGAAGGAAAATTCTTTCAGTAATGAGATATATAAAGGCATCCTCGACGATGAATCGACTGGAGTATTCAACGGAAAGATCTATGTAAGGCAGGACGCTCAAAAAACGAACGCCTTTCAGTCGAATAAAAACATCCTCCTCACGGATACTGCGACAGTAAACACCAAACCTCAATTGGAGATCTGGGCGGATGATGTCAAATGTTCGCACGGATGTACAACAGGTCAATTGGATGAGGAGCAGTTGTTTTATTTACGTGCCAGGGGAATATCAGAAGATAAAGCAAGGGCGATCCTGCTAACAGCATTTGCAGAGGATGTGCTTGAAAACATAAAAATTGACTTTATAAGAGAGCATCTTCACCAAAAAATATTTAGTCGGTTAAACCAATAAACGATTTTAGTGGAAGAGATTATCAGATCATTTGACATCGATACCATACGGGAAGATTTTCCGGTGTTGCACCAGGAGGTGAATGGGAAACCGTTGATCTATTTTGACAATGCGGCAACTACCCAAAAACCAAAACAGGTCATTGATGCATTGACCAGCTACTACACCGGTTACAATTCAAACATCCACCGGGGTGTGCATGCATTGGCTGAAAAGGCGACGAATGCTTTTGAAGAAACCCGTAAAGCGGTGCAGCAATTCATCAACGCGGATGAAGCCGAAGAAATCATTTTCACCTACGGCACCACAGATTCGATCAATCTTGTAGCCTCTACCTTTGGGCGGGCTATGATCAATAAAGGGGACGAAATCATCATCTCTGCGATGGAGCACCATAGCAACATCGTGCCCTGGCAGATGATCTGTGAGGAAAAAGGAGCTATATTAAAAGTCATTCCCATCAACGAAAAAGGAGAGCTTTTGATGGAAGAATATGAAAAACTCCTCACTCCCAACACGAAATTAGTGGCAGTCGTCCATGTATCGAATGCGCTCGGGACGATCAATCCGGTAGAGGAAATCATCGAAAAAGCCCATGCCGTTGGTGCGAAAGTGTTGCTCGATGGAGCACAGGCAAGCGCCCATATCGATATTGATGTCAAAAAGCTAAAAGTGGATTTCTATTGTTTCTCTGCCCACAAACTATTCGGCCCGACGGGTACAGGCATTTTGTACGGTAAGCGTAAGGTGCTGGAAAGCATTCCTCCCTACCGTGGTGGCGGTGAGATGATCAAGGAAGTCACCTTTGAAAAGACTACTTACAACGATATCCCCTATAAATTTGAAGCGGGCACGCCTAACATTGCCGATGTAGTTGCTTTAAAATCTGCATTGGAATATGTGGAGAAGCTGGGAAAAAACAATATCAGGGAATACGAGCATGAACTGCTGGAATATGCTACCAAAAAGATGGAAGCCATTCCTGAAGTCAGGCTGATTGGCACGGCAAAAAACAAGACAAGCGTGTTGAGCTTTGTACTGGATAAATTACACCCCTTTGATGTGGGAATGATGCTGGATGCCAAGGGAATCGCCGTGCGTACGGGCCACCATTGCGCTCAGCCGCTTATGCATGAATTTGGCATCGAAGGTACAATTCGACTGAGCTTATCCGTTTACAATACCAGGGCTGAAATCGACACATTTATTGACGCATTAAAAAGTATCATTGAAAAATGGAAGTAGGCACACGATCCATCGAAGAAATCCAAAATGAAATCGCAGAGGAGTTTTCATTTCTCATTGGAGACAAGGAAAGCACCATCTTCTACATCATGGAATTGGGGCAAAAACTCCCGCCGCTCGATGAGAAATTCAAGATCGATCAGAATATAATCAAAGGGTGTCAGTCAAAAGTTTGGCTTACAGCCGATCTTGACGAAGATAAAATCGTATTTAATGCAGACAGCAACACCGAGATCACCAAGGGATTAATAAGTTTACTGGTTCGGGTACTTTCAAAGCAACGAATCGACGATATCATTGATGCCAACCTCTTCTTTATTGAGAAGATTGGGATGGGAAACATCATAGGATCCCAGCGATCAAACGGTCTGACAGCCATGATCAAACAGATGAAATTATACGCATTAGCATATAAGGCAAAACTAAACAAGTAGCTATGAGTGAAGAAGTGAAAAACGAAGTGACCTTACGCGACAAAGTTGTCAAAGCTATCAAAAGCGTGTATGACCCTGAAATACCGGTTGATGTATATGAATTGGGATTGATCTACGAAATCCAGGTATACCCCGTCAACAACGTATTTATAAAAATGACATTGACTTCGCCGGCTTGCCCTTCGGCAGAAACCATTCCCAGCGAGGTAGAAATGAAAATCAAGGCCATCGATGAAGTGAATGACGTACAGATAGAGCTGACTTTTGACCCTCCATACACCATGGAGATGATGTCAGAAGCGGCCAGAGTAGAATTAGGTTTTATGTAAAAAAAGAAAAAGAATATGTATCCTGAAGAATTGGTAGCGCCCATGCGGGCAGAATTAGTAGACAATGGGTTTGCCGAATTAAAGTCAGCCCGGGAAGTAGTAGACCACTTAACAGAAAACAAAGGTACCACCCTGATGGTGATTAACTCCGTGTGCGGATGTGCAGCGGGCACCGCCCGTCCGGGTGTGTTGCTGGCACTAGAGCACAGCGAGAAGAAGCCGGACCACTTATCCACCGTATTTGCGGGAGTGGACCAGGAAGCAACGGCCAAGGCAAGGGAATATACCCTGCCCTATCCCCCATCCTCTCCATCCATCGCTTTATTTAAAGATGGTGAATTGGTTCACTTTGTGGAAAGACATCACATCGAAGGAAGACCTGCCCAACTGATCGCAGGCCACCTGATCGAAGTGTTTAAAGAATATTGCTAAAGAAGTGCAAATTCAGATTTAGAAGCCCGGTTGATCCGGGCTTTTTTTTTCTGAAAGTCTAGTCGTCAGACCACTTGGAGTGGTCTGACGACTTTCATGCCTGTGGGTGAATTTCCTTAATTCTTTTATCCGTTTGCTGAAGCAAACGGTAATAGTAAGCCGACCCTCCGACCCACCTAACTCAGCTTTCCCGACGCATGAGTCTGGTTCTATTCTAGTCGTACCACCACTCGGAGTGGTGGCACGACTAAGCGGCCAAAAAGCAGTAAAAGCGGCAATCGGTCAGACGGCTTTACTGCTAACACTCCTAATTTCAGCCTTATTGCCAGAGCCCTGCCTGCCGGACAGGCTGGCGTCAGACCGATAGTCTGTAGTCTATGCGTCACCCGAGTACTATTCTTTATACTGCAACTAAGCCTCGCTTCCGAAGCCACACTTCTCATTAAACTACTAGAAAAACAAATTCAATGCGCATGTCACTGAATAAATGTCAAAACAGTTTTCAGAAATGACTTGTCATTCTCCTAAACACATATGTTTAACTCTCAAAAGTCAAGCTGTTAACTTTTCAAAGACATCCGGTGAACTTTCAGAAGTTGATCTATTAACTTTTTCATCGCGTGCGGTCGACTTTTTGAGATTAGCCGATTAACCTTTTTTTTGACAAATTTGCATACTCACCACAAACACATCTCTATATTCATTCCTGAAAAAAACGTCTATCCAATGAATAATAGTTAGAGAAATTAACCCAATGATGATTTTTTAAAATGGGCATGAAACTTACCTGATAGCAACAAAAAAACACCTCTTTATTTTATTTTGATTATTTAGAAATTCATTTAAAAATGTCATTTTTGATCATTAGTTTTTTTGACATCAATTTTTACTTTAAACCTTAATAAAATGAAAAAGTATTTATTTTTACCCTTTGCGTTTCTGATATTTTTTAACAGTTATTCTCAAACAAAAGAGATATATGTTAATCCGAATTTCAATGAATTGACCAGGGACCACAAAGTATTGGCCATCCTTCCATTCAAAACCATCATCAAATTGAGGCCGAAGGAAATGGAAAGAATGACTCCCGAACAGTTTGAAGATCTGGAAGAAAATGAGGGATTGAGTGTCCAAAGCGCCCTTCACTCTTATTTTTTGAAGAGAAAATCGCAGCACGATTTTAAAGTTTCTTTCCAGGATATTGCCACAACCAATGCGCTTCTTACCAAAAAGGGCATCATTAACGCCAACATCGACCACTACACTCCCCAGGAGCTGGCAAAGATGCTTGAAGTGGATGGAGTGATCTCGGGGATATTGTCAACCAACAAACCCATGTCGGATGGCGCTGCAGCAGCAATGGGGATTTTGGTCGGGGTGTACGGTCCTACCAACTCAGGCAAATGCACTATCAATATCAATGACGAGGAAAGCGGCGAGTTACTTTGGAAATACGAAAAAACACTTTCACGAAGCCTCGGAAGCGATACCAATACCATCATCAATACAATGATGAGAAAAGCATCAAAAAAACTACCTTATATAAATTAAAGTAGTTGAATTATTTTCTCACAATTCATGAACACCAACACTGGCCATGAATTGTGAGATCCTCTTTTTATTGAATTTTTGCCAAACATTCTTTTATCCATTCTACTGCTTCAGGTTCCTCTATAAAATCCATCGCCATGCCAACGGCACCCAAAGTATATAAACTATACGCGAAGGCCAGTCCCATGGAAGTCAGTAACAACGGGAAGGTGAGCGTAATCGGGGAGTCAAAAAGCCCTTGTGACACACCGGCCACTGCCAGTCCGCAAACCCAAACCTGTCAGGTTTCAATCTACATCACCACCATAATACCAGTCTAACTACCAAACCTGACAGGTTTTAAAGCAGGTCATCATAATAGAAAAGGAAAATATTAACGATGTATTTGTATATTCAAATCGTGATTAATAAGTACCTGTTGAGTATTTTAATGATAGATAATTGAAGAGATCTATCAGTAACTGTTACTGGTGCTAGGATTTATCGAGCGTTGAATCAAATAATCCAATTTATTTTATAAAATGAATCTTTCGACACATTGTAACCTTTGTGAAAACAGGCTTTTTGATATTAATACTGGAACCAGGTGTAATCTGACTGGCCAAAGACCTGAATTCAACAATACTTGTTCAGATATTAAATTTGGAGAAAGAATAGAAAAAGTAATTAGTGAAGTTAATATTGATTTGGAATTAATTAAAAGAACAAAAAATATTTCCTATGGAAACTTTGTGGTTTTTCTTTTAATTTCTCTGGCATTTATTGGTAGTGGAGTATATTTAGGCATCTATCTATTGACCTTTTCATCGACTTCAATTGTTATTTCGACAGTTCCTTTTATAATTGGAGGAATTGGCATTAGCATTCTTCCAAAGGCTTCAGGACCTCTAAATAAATATAGACAAGGAATAGCCGTTGCAAATGAAAATAAGCAAAAACTTGATGCATTACTTATACAGTATAATATTGAATATAATATTGATATCACAGTAAAAAAGGATTTACATGGCAACATAGATACTGATTCTAAAACAACATTCACTAGAATCAATTATGAATCTAAAAAAACACTCAATATCAGCTCCTAAACCCGTCAGGTTTCAAGCCACATCACCACCATTAAACCAGTCAGACTCCCAATCTGACAGGTTTTAAAACCCGGATAATTCGAATCAGTTACGGATTTCAATGATGAATTTAGCACCTTCGTTTTTTGATCCTTCTGCCCGCAGTCCCCAGTTATGAAAATCAGCGATTCGCTTGCAGGTGCTAAGGCCTATCCCAAAGCCTTCATACTGATGTCGGTGCCATAAGCGCTTTAAGGGCTTTAATATCTCTTCTGCATCTTTTTGCTCAAATCCCACGCCATTATCCTCCACTACAATAAAAAGGACACCTTCCTCATTTTTCGAGTACACCCTAACCACTGGATTTACCCCCTCTCTATGGAACTTCAAGGCATTGGCGATCAGATTGTAAAACAATTGATACACTTTAACGCTAACGGCCCTTTCCAATACGGGTAATTCGTCGATATGTACCTTGGCACCCACTTCATTTATCTTGACGGACAAGGAGTCGACCACCTTTTCCACCTGCCTTTTAAGGTCTACTTGCGATTCAAATTCATACGGCTTATCGGCAGAGGCAAATTCCAGGATTCCCTCAATCAAACTGATACTTGACTGGCTTGCATTGCTAATCCTCCTTACATACTCTTTCCCATTCTCTGATAGCTTCGAATCAGGATCGTCTGAAATTAAATCAGCTAACACGCCCACCTGTGAGATGGGTGCCTTTAAATCATGGGATACCATATGGTCATAGGTCTCCAGCTCCACGTTTTTTGCCCTCAATTGACTATTTGCCATGCTCAGCATTTTCGTCTGTTCATCTACTAATTCCTTCAGTTCCTCTTCTCTTGCCTCCAATACTCGGATCCTGGCGAGGTAAAGGAAATAAATCAAACCGACCAGGGATAGACCAAGTAGTATCCTGGCCCAGGTGGTTTTCCACCACGGAGGTCTGATGATGATGTCTAATGTAGCTCCTTCACCATCCCACACATCTGCACTGCTGGAAGCAATGACATGTAGCTGATATTTCCCGGGGTTTAAATATGTGAATGTTACTCGTCGCTCGTTACCCATATCCACCCAGCTATCATCCTGTCCCTCCAGCATATACCGATACTGTATCTTGTCTGTATGCCCGTAGTTGAGCGCTGTAAAATCAAAGGAAATAAAATTTTGCTCATGACTGAGAACGATTTCATCAGTCACAGAAATATCTTGCTCAAGGATGCTGCCCTCACCTACTTCAACAGGCTTATTGAAGAGCCTGATACCGGTAATATAAACAGATGGGCTGACTGTGTTCGTCCGGATTTCGTTCGGATCGAACATATTAAAACCATTGGGACCGCCAAAAATCAACTTCCCGGTGCTGGTTTTCAGATTGGCCCATCGGTTGAATTGATTGGCTTGAATCCCATCGCTGGTATTAAAGTTTCTGAAAACAAGGCTGTCTGGGTGAAACCGTGAAATCCCGCCATTGGTACTTACCCAAATATTGCCCTGATCATCTTCTAGAATCCCAAATATCGCATTGTTGGGCAATCCGTCACTTTTTGAGAAGAACCTAAAGGTTCCACTCTCCCTCTCATACAGATTTAATCCGCCTCCGCCGGTTCCTATCCAAATCCTTTTTTTTGAATCTTCAAAAATGGAATATATTCCATTGCTGGATAAAGCTCCCTCTTCAAATCCTGATTTAATGGAAGTAAAAGTGCCCTTTTCTTTATCGAATAAATAAATACCATCCTCCTGGGTGCCGAGCCAAAACATCCCGGTATAATCCTGGATCATGGTGATCACCGGAGTTTTTCCCATCGAGCTCGGATCATAGGGATCGTGTGTATAGCGGGTAAAATTATCCGAATCGTAGTTGTATTTATTTATTCCGTTACTCCAAGTGGCAATCCACAGATCGCCATCTTTATCAATATAGAAATCAAAAATATTATCGTCACTTAAGCTGGAAGCGTCGTCCGGATCGTTGCGGTATCTTTTATATGTATTGCTTTTGGGATCAAAACGCGTAACACCCGCATTCCACATCCCGATCCAAACAAAGCCAAATTCGTCGGTGATTACATTAAGCACCTTATCGCTTGCTATGCTGTTTTCATCATATGGATCATGGCGATAGTAGGTATAGGTGTTTGTCTCGGGATTAAATTTGTTTAGTCCCCATCCGTCGATTCCCATCCAGATATTCCCATCTTTATCCTCACACATGCCCTGAATATTGTTTCCACTGGGAGTACTGGGATCGTTGTAAATATGCTTGATATGGTTAAACACATATTTGGTAGAGTCGTAATGATTAATGCCTCCGTAAAGCGTGGCAACCCACATCGTATTGTTAGCATCAAAAAGCACGTCGGTGATAATATTACTGCTTATGCTAAAATCATCATTTAAATTTTCCAGGTAACGAGTGAAATTGCCCGTTGCCCGATCAAACCTGCAAAGCCCGCCGTCATCTGAAATCCAGATGGCACCATGGTGGTCCTGCGAAATATTGTAAATATAGGGGCCAATCAATTTCACCGGATCAATGGGATCAGGAAGAAAATGCTGAAAGATCCCGTCTTCCTGATTATAAATATCTAATCCCCGGTCTGTAGTCCCGATCATTATATTGTCTTGCCGATCAGCAAAAATCGACATGATCTGATTGCTGTTTATCGATTTTTTATTTTTCGGATCATGTTTGAAGTTAGTAAAGGTGGTATCCTGAATATTTAATTTGCTTAACCCGTTGAGGGTTGCAATCCAGAAGTTGCCCTGTTTGTCTTCGGTGATACTACGTACCAAGTCGCTTACCAGTGAATTCGGATCATTACCTTTATGATGGAAGTTTATAAAACGATCGTTTACCCGGTCATATAGACCAAGTCCACCGTTGGTGCAAACCCATACATTATTACGGGAATCCACTAGTACTTTAAATATATTGCTGTTTGGTAAAGACGTGGAGTCTTTTGGATTCGGGACATACCTGGTAAAGATGTGTTTTATTTTATCATAGCGGTTTAACCCTTCCCTTGTTGCAATCCATAACATTCCATCCTGGTCTTCATCAATGAATTTCACAATGTTATTTGAAATGGTATTTGTATTTTGAAGATCATTTTTAAAGTATTGAAATGAATACCCGTCATACTTATTCATCCCATCTTCGGTTCCTATCCAAAAAAAACCATCTTTATCCTGATACAACGACCTTACATTTCCATTAGATAAGCCTTCCTGAGTTGTGATATGTTCAAACTTTAATTTTTGGCCAAATAAGGATTGAACACAAAGGATTGTTACTAGTATTGCTTGACTCGTCTTTATCATCCAGCATCTTTTCGACACGGCTTAAATTACTAAATTAACCTGAATCAAACTAAAGACATTCTTTCAGAAAAGAAACATGATTGATAAGGATTGCTTGCTTTGGGATGATGAATTAAATAGCTGTCAAAACAAATAGCAACAAAGAATAATGGTGGAATAAAATATTGAGTATAAAAATGAACCTAATATCCCAGCCCGACAACGAGGGTAATCAACCCAATCGTCCTCATTTGAGTACAGGCGGTAACGAGGAGGACGAAAAATGTCAATTCTGACTCACCGGCAGGCAGGTGTATTGCTGATCATTCCTCCTTTCTATTACCAAATCAATAAGCGCGGATGACTCCTAAACTTGTCAGGTTTCAGGGCACTTCATCACCAATAAACAAGTCAGACTACCAAACCTGACAGGTTTATGCACATGGCAACTTACCAAACGAGACAGGTTTCCATTAACAGTCGTTCCTCATTTATCACAAAAAAAGCGCTATCCAAAAAGAATAGCGCCTGGTATGATTTGGGTTTATTGGGTATAATTCAATACATAACTATTTAATAAGACTGCCCATTTCTTCCAGCTCCATGCCTTTCGTTTCATATACATATTTGATTACGAAGAAGACGGAGACGATGGCGCCCAAAGTGTATAAACCATAGGCGAAGGCCAGCCCCATGGAAGTCAATAGCAATGGGAAGGTAAGCGTAATCAGGAAGTTAGAAAGCCATTGCGACACACCTGCCACTGCCAGTCCGGAACCACGCATCTGATTAGGGAACATCTCTCCCAGCATGATCCACATCACCGGACCCCAGGAGAAGTTGAAGAATATGACGTATAAATTCGCTGAAATCAATGCCAGCACACCCATGGAGTCACTCAGCTCCAGGGTAGTTTTTCCTGTTGCCGGGTCGATCACCAGTGATCCTGAAACAAATGCCACTACCAGTAGTCCCAGGGTAACACTCATCCCTATGGACCCGACAACCAGCAAAGGCTTTCTACCGATTTTATCCACCAGCAGTAATGCTGCAATGACGGCTGCTATACTTAAGGCACCGGAAACGACATTGATCAATAAGGCATCGCTCTCGCCAAATCCAACTGCCTGCCATAGTACCGCACCGTAGTAAAACACGACATTGATACCTACAAACTGCTGGAATGCTGCCAGTCCTATTCCCACCCACACAATTGGATGGATCTTTTTCTTCGCCTTATCCCACAGGTCAGACAAACTGGGTTTATGATGATCTGATGCAAAAGAAGCGTCTATCTCTGTCAGCTTAGTCTGACCAGCCACAGCTCCATACAGCCTGCTTAACACTTTTAATGCGGCATCCTTTCGTTGTTTCGCCACTAAAAATCTCGGACTCTCCGGAATAAAAAATAAGGAAATCAGGAAAATCGCTGCCGGAATTAATTCCATCCAAAACATCCATCTCCAAGCCTCAAAATCCATCCAAAGGATATTCTCCGCTGATCCTGAAATATCGGCCAATAGATAATTACTTAAGAATGAAATAAATAACCCTGAAATAATAGCGACTTGTTGTACAGTAGCCAAAGCTCCCCTGAATTTCGCGGGAGCAATTTCACTGATATAGGCCGGCGCCATCACTGAGGCCGCCCCTACTGCCAGACCACCAATAATTCTGTATACTATAAACTCAGGTGATGAGGTGGCAATCCCGGATCCCCAAGCAGAGATGATAAAAAATACAGCGGCGACAATCAGCATGGATTTTCGACCAAATTTATCTGCTAAGGTTCCTGCGAAATATGCTCCAACAGCACATCCCAACAGCATGGAAGCTACATTAAATCCACTTCCTATATTTTCGGCGTTAAAAGCGGATTCAAGGCCTTTGACGGTCCCATTAATCACACCGCTGTCAAAACCGAATAAAAATCCCCCGAGGGTGGCGACCAGTGTTATACCAATAACATACGCCGTATTGTAATTCTCTTTACTCATAAAAATAGTTGTCAAATGAAAAATTGCTTCACAATATAGTAAGAATCCCCTACTTATTGTCAAAAAGACTAAAAGTTAATTGTGGAATTTGAATATAAACATCTGGCATTTGAAGAAGGCGGTGTTAGTCTTTACCCATGCCAGGCACATAAAAAAAACACGTATCCGTGGTTTTAAAAAAATATCTGTTTACAAATTGGAGGCCTCTACCTTTCCGAAAGTTCCAAACTTTCGGAAAGGTATTAGGTGCGTTTTTATTTGTTTTGGAACGGAAAAAATCCAAAATCCGAGGTCTGCGCATTCAAAGCGTAAGCGCGTGTGCCCCGAATGAAACCCCTGCGCTTGTTTTTCACTAAAAGCACTAGTACATTTGGTTTTTATCAACACATAATCACAAAATACTTTGAAGTTTTCAGAATTAGGATTGAACGAGCATGTGCTCGAGGGGATCGAGGCGATGGGATTTGAAAACGCCACCGAAATCCAGGAAAAAGCTATTCCCCATATCCTTCAAGGCAAAGACATCATTGGTACCGCCCAAACCGGGACGGGTAAAACCGGTGCTTTTCTGCTACCGCTTGTTCATAAAATCATCGAAGAAGGTCACGATGATCACATAAAAGCATTGGTTATTGTTCCCACCAGGGAGCTGGCCATCCAGATTGATCAGCAGTTGGAAGGGTTTTCCTACTATACACCCCTGAGTTCGCTGGCGGTGTATGGGGGAAGCGATGGCGACACCTTTTCAAAAGAAAAGAAGGCATTGTCCCACGGCGCAGACATCGTCATTGGCACTCCCGGAAGATTGATCGCACACCTAAATATGGGTTATGTTAAAATCAATGAATTAAAACATCTCGTGCTGGATGAAGCCGACAGAATGTTTAACATGGGATTCATTGATGACATCAAGCGAATTATCAAGAGCCTTCCTGCAAAACGTCAAAATTTGTTTTTCTCAGCTACTATGCCTCCCAAGGTGAGGGAGCTGGCGAAGACAGTTTTAAAGGACCCTGTTGAGATTAGCATTGCTATTTCAAAACCGGCAGAGCGGGTTACACAGGTAGCTTTCGTAGTCCATGACAATCAGAAAATTCCCCTGGCTACTTTTTTACTCAGCGCCAAGAAGCTTAAAAGTGTTATCGTTTTCTGTTCTACAAAGATCAGTACCAAAGACCTGACACGACAATTAAAGAAAGCGGGACAATCTGTGGAAGAAATCCATTCCGATCTGGACCAGGAAACCCGGGGAAATGTGCTCCGGCAGTTTAAAAACCGGCAGGTCAAGATACTCGTGGCAACCGACATCCTCTCCCGCGGAATTGATGTGGAAGATATTGACCTGGTGTTGAATTTTGATGTACCCAATGACGGGGAGGATTACATCCACCGCATCGGAAGAACAGCCAGGGCCGCATCTAAAGGCCTTGCTGTGACCTTTATTAATCAAAAGTCACAGAATGATTTCTATCAAATAGAACAGTTGCTGGGTTCGCCTGTAAAAAAAGCGCCAATCCCGGAACAATTTGGCGAAGGGCCGGAATACAATCCACGGACACATCGTGGTGGCGGTGGAGGTAAAAAAAGAGGGCCTTTTAAGGTTAAAAAGTGGCCAAAGAAGTAGATTTCAAACATTGCCCTCAACCCCACGACTCTGTTGTGTGCCCGCCTGCAGAGGTGAGGCATGTTTTTACCAACAGGAATACTATCAAGAATTGCTGGTGAAAACACGCAGCAATGAATGCTATTCCGGCTTCCGTGCTTTCTCTTTCACAAAAGCTCTTATGATCAATCTCGTTCCCCGGTCGTAGGTGAAATAGTTCCATATCCAGTTGCTCATCACGACCATCTTATTCCTGAACTCAGTGATATAAACCAGGTGTATGAACATCCAGATCATCCAGGCAAACAATCCACCAAAGTTTCCCCTTCCCGGCAAGTCTACCACTGCCCTGTTCCTTCCGACAGTGGCCATAGAACCTTTATCAAAGTAATCGAAGGGTTTCAGGTCTTTATTTCGAAGCATTCTGGAAAGATTTTTTCCTAAATGTATTCCCTGCTGGATTGCCACCGGGGCCAGCATCGGTAATCCGTTAGGGTGCCTATCAGTTTTCATCAAAGCAATATCACCAATAGCAAATATCCGGTCAAAGCCATTGACCTGGTTATATTCATTTACCACAATTCTGTTTCGCTCAATGACATTCGTCGGTAAGCCATCGATGACATTTCCCATAACACCTGCCGCCCATACCAGGGTTTCACTTAAAATCTCATCGCCGTTATCCAGTGTTACGGTGTGACCATCATAAGATTTAACATACCTGCCCAGCACTACCTCTACATCAAACCGCTGTAAATATTTGAGTGCCTTCGCTCCTGCCTTCTCTGACATCGTCGACAAAAGTCGATCCTGGGCTTCGATCAGAATGATTTTCATTCTCTTGAAGTCCAGCTCCTTATAGTCTTTTGGTAGTACGTGCATTTTCAGCTCACCCAGCGCACCGGACACCTCCACTCCTGTGGGTCCACCTCCTACGATGACAAAGTTCAGGAGGCTTTGCGCCGCATTTTCCCTATTGATCAATACAGCCTTCTCAAAATTTTGAAGGATTTGGCTCCGTAGATCCAGTGCCTGAGGGACTTGTTTTAGCGGAAAGGCATTTTTTAGTATCCCGTCATTTCCGAAATAATTTGTTTTTGATCCGTTGGCAATGACCAGGTAATCGTAGTCAAGTTCACCAATGGAGGTAGAAATTGTTTTTTTGTCAGGATTTATTTTCCTCACCGTCGCATACCGGAAATAAAAGTTCTTCATACTGCCAAACAATTTCCGGATAGGTCCGGCGATGGAGTCGGGTTCCAGCCCGGCGGTGGCCACCTGATAAAGTAATGGCTGGAAGGTATGATAATTATGGCGGTCAAACATAACTATTTGAAAACCGGCTTTCCGCAGCTTCTTTACGAGCCTGATGCCTGCAAATCCTCCACCGATGATCACAATACGCGGAAGATTGGAAGGTGGAATACTGATGGAAAGTAAATTATTTGATGGTGCGGACAAAGATTCCTTGTCCATGGTTACTACCTCTTCTTGAATCACAGCTTAAAAGTTTATCCTCGGTTCTAAGTACGAAATTAAACACAAAAGTATGCTGAAAAAGGTTAATATGTTCACAAACCTGACAGGTTTTCGAAAACCTGTTTGGTTTAAGTTCAACGGCTCAATTAATCAAAAACACTCTGATAATTTTCAATATTCTCGTGGCATTTTCTGAATTCATTTATACTACCGAACCAATCCAATACATCAGTTTTCTGGACGACGCCGTTTCTATTCTCATTATATTCCCTAAAGGAACTGTGAGGCCACTGATTTAAGTCACTTACAAATCCATGTTTTACAGGATTGTTGTGAATGTAAAGAATGAGTTGGTTAAAATATTCTTCATTTTCCACCTGCTTATATTTAAATGGCCTTTGAAATAAGCTGCCCCTTCTGGAATACATTTTATTAAAAGCTTTTGCGTAAGCATTAAATAGCTTGCTGAATTGATTCACAACATGCTTTTCAACTTGAGCCCCCTCTTTCAAATCCAAGTTCTCCCTGAGCAAAGCATCATCTTTTACCCTAATCATAAATTGGAAATGATTTGGCATCAACACATAAGCGTATGTATCTGCAACGAGGTTAATAAAATGGCTGTACTTTCTTAAAAAGTAATCGTAGTTCTCATGCGATTTAAACAGGTCTTCATTGCCATTAGCCCTGTTGTAAATATGAAACATACAATTTGGTGATAGCATCGGTGCTTTTTATTTGGATTTAACGATAGGATTCAAACCTGACAGGTTTTCGAAAACCTGTCAGGTTTATTTTATAGATAAACTTACCTCCCCGCCTCATAGATCACTTCCTGGATGTTTGTCCGGGTGTTCAATTTGAAGAGTTTCGTATTTTCCCGGGTGGGGTACACGCGGTTAGATAAAAACACTAAGACAATATTATTCTCGGGATCCGCCCAGACGAAAGTACCTGTAAATCCCGTATGCCCAAAGCTGCTTTGGCTGACGGATTTCGCCGTGTTTCCATTTTCGTTGGGTTCTTCCAACGGCCGGTCAAATCCCAAGGCTCTCCGGTTGTCATTGGTTTCGCAATATTGGCACCGGGTAAACTCTTTTACGGTTTCCTCCTTCAGGTATCGTTTCCCTCCATATTCCCCATAATTACACCACATTTGCGCCAGTTTTGCCAGGTCATTCGCTGTGGAAAAGAGGCCCGCGTTGGTCGATAAGCCGCCCATCAATGCCGCCCCTTCATCGTGAACCGTAGCGTGCAATTGCTGCTTTCTAAACAGGCTATCATACTCAGTCGGCACAATTTGACTTGGATTAAACCTCTTATAAGGATTAAAAACCATGGACTTTGCCCCGAGAGGCTTATAAAAATTTTCATACAAATATTCGTCAAACGGTTGCCCCGAAAGATCTTCAATAATTTGGGGAAAGAGGTAGAAAATCAGCCCTGAGTACAAGTATTTCTTCTCTCCCAGTTCGGTCTTCTTGATTTGCTGATAGATCTTCTTTTTATACTTTCGGTGTACAAACAGGCCATCAGCCACTTTGATGGGAAAACGCTTGCTGGAATCTTCTTTTACAGTAAACCATTTGAACTTTCCGTTCTTCTTCACTATGGTCTTCCAATACGGAACCCAGGCTTTTAAACCGGCCTGGTGCGCCAGAATTTCCCGAAAAGTGACTTGTCCGAATGCATTGTTAAAGTAGGGTAAATAATCCACCAGCTTTTTATCGAGATCAAACTTACCCTCTTCGTATAATTTCATTAATGCCGTAGTGGCGCCTGCCACCTTTGTGATCGAAGCGAGGTCATACAGATCTGAATTACTGACCGGTTGCAGGCTATCGTAGGTATGATAGCCATAAGACTTCTGCCAAACCACCATTCCGTTCTTTGCCGCTAATACCTGGCAACCCGGAGTTGCTTTTTCCCTGATCGCGTTAATGGCGAGGGAGTCAATTTTCTTCATCGCTGAGGTAGTTAGACCTGCATCTTCCGGAACAGAATATTTAAATCTCCCAAGGTGTTCCACATTCATCCCTTTGCCAAATTTGAAATGCTCATTCACCGTAACCGGCAGTTTGCCAGGAGAATCTACGGCGCCAAACAGGAGCTGCGCAGCAAGTGACTGGGTGTAATCTGTTTCCTGGTAAGTGACGATTAATGCCTGTGCTTCATTAATCGAATCAAAAAAATTAAGGGCATAGGGATTTCCAAAATGAGTGATGATTCCTTTGCCGGAGGAAGCAACCCGATTAATTAATTGAATTTCATTTTCCGTTAATCCAAACTCATCCCTCGGGTACACCTTTACACCATGTATCCCAAGCAATATCACATCATATTCTTTCAATGCTGAAAACAACTCATCGTAATCACCTTGTCCGGCTTCTTTTGCTATTTGAAAATGATCCATCCACAGGTAATTATCCAACATCTCCTGCCATGAGGTTTTTTCATGGACACCTACCGAAACGGAGGCTACTCGTGTTTTTGTCAGTTCTCTCATCGGCAGAACATCTTCTTTGTTTTCCAGCAAGGTAAGGCTGGCCTGCGCAAGTTGTATGTTTAGGAATGCATCTCCCGGGGAATTTAGGTCTTCGATCAAATGATTGATTTCAACCGGATGATAATCGTTTAATCCTGCATCAAATTTTGCCCCTAATATTTTCCTGCACCTCGCGTCGATTTCGTCCTGCGAAATGCTTCCACTTTCCACTTCCTTCATGATCAGCTCAACAGCCTTCGGCACATCTTCCGAAAACTCCATCACATCATTTCCCGCCTTAAAAGCCAACAAATCCACCTCACCTGGACCGTAAAAATTGGTTACCCCTTTCATATTTAAGGCATCGGTAAAAATCAATCCTTCAAAACCCATCCCTTCTTTCAGGAGGTCGGTCACAATAGCTTTTGATAATGTGGAAGGCACACCCGACGAATCCAGTGCCGGAACATTCAGGTGGGCGATCATCACTCCTCCTATCCCATGGTCTATGGCAAATTGAAAAGGGTAAAGCTCCATGGTATCGAGGCGCGTTCTTGAAAAAGGGATCGTGGGGAGGCTGTGATGGGAATCCGCATTGGTATCGCCGTGCCCCGGAAAATGCTTGGCCACTGCCATAATCCCCTGATCCTGCATCCCTTTGGCTATTTCAAAACCTCGCCAGGTAACTTCTTCCTTATTTTCTCCGAAGGACCGGAAATTTATCACAGGATTTTCTGCATTGTTGTTGATATCCAATACCGGTGCAAAATTGACGTGCACCCCCAATCTTTTCAAATGCCTGGCCATCGCCGCTCCCGTTTCATAAATTAAATGCGGATCCTGAATGGCGCCCAAACTCATTTGATAGGGAAATCGGGTCGTGCTATCCAGCCTCATTTTTAGCCCCCATTCCGCATCCATTGCGACGAGCAAAGGAACTTTTGAAGCAGCTTGTAAACTATTGTTTAATTGCGCTTGCCGGACAGGGCCTCCCTGGAAGAATATCACACCACCGATACCATGGTCCGACACATATTTTATCAAATCAGCCTCATAAAGCGAATCCCGGTTGGAGTAGGCAGCTACCATGAAGAGCTGGGCAAGGCGCTCATCAGGAGTCAGCGTTGAAAAAACAGAATCTACCCATGTATTTCTTTTGATGGATAAGCTATCGGAATTGTCAACAGCAAAAACCGTCAAAACATTCAACTGGAAAACAAACAGGGGCAGGAATATTTTATGTGAAAGATGCATTAATGGATTTTGATTTCATATTTTTATCAAACTCAAAATTAAGATTTATTTGACGTTTGAAAACTGATCCTTCTGTGAGAGCACTCAAATATTTGTGGCTTGCATGGCTTCCCCTCCTGATGATGTCTTGCACCGGCACCAAAACGATCCGGGGAAAGCAGACAACCAAAAAGTATATCGCTCAGCTTATAAGACACCAGGACTACTTTACAGGAATCAAGGTGGTAAAAGCATCTGACCTGGGAAAAGTGGCTTCCTTTCAATCAGACAAGCTTTTTACTCCTGCCAGTAATACCAAATTACTCACGTTTTATGTGGCAGATCAGTGGATAGCTGATTCCATTCCGTCGATTAAATACTGCGAATGGAATGACACCATTTATTTTACCGGGACAGGTGATCCCGGTTTTTTGCATCCTGATTTCCCAACCCAAAAAGCCTTTCAATTTCTAAATGAAAGCAAAAAGACGCTGGCATTTGTGCCGCAAATGATGATAGATGATCGTTTTGGACCCGGGTGGGCCTGGGATGATTACCCCTTCTATTTTCAAGCTGAAAAGTCCACTTTTCCGATGTATGGAAATTGCCTGTGGGTGCAAAAAGATTCCTCTGAGCAGTCAATTTCATTTATTCCAAAAGGGTTTGACTTGATGTTTGAGGAAACGCCCGCGGAGGAAGAAAAATTTGAGGTGACCCGCGATGAATTTGAAAACAACTTCCGGATCAGTTACTCGGGATGGCCGATCTACCTGGATAAGGAAATTCCCTTTCTCACCTCCAATGTATTGACCATGCAACTGCTGCAGGACACCTTGCGCAGCTTTATTGAACATGGAACTTTTCCTGAAGGACGTGAGCATCGAACTATCTACAATTACACCAAAGACTCTCTGTTTGAAAAGATGCTGGTTGATTCCGATAATCTATTTGCAGAGCAGTTGCTACTATCCACCAGTTACCTACAGCTTGGATTATTCGACTCGGACTCTCTTATCAATTACACCATCGATCAATATTTTCCTCAATGGAAAGACAATATCTCCTGGCGAGACGGTTCCGGTCTTTCACGTTACAATAAATTGAGCCCGGATTTTTTGGTGGATCTCCTGGTAAAAATATACCAACAAAATGATTGGGAAAGGATTGTACAGCTCTTTCCCGACAACGGAAAGGAAGGTACCCTCAAAAGCTTTTTGAGCAAAGAACGACCATTTGTTTTTGCAAAAACCGGCTCCATGACCGGGGTCTACAATGTGAGCGGTTACCTTATCACCCAATCGAATGAGGTCCTGATTTTTTCCATCATGAACAATAATTTTACAAAACCGGCACGCGAGGTAAAAAAGGATGTGGAAGAATTATTGTTATTTTTGAGAAATGAATATTGATCCGGACGATATCTCGTTTGCTTAATAAATCAATCGATCAAATGAATAAACGACTTCTACGATATAGCCTATTAATGATTTTCGCGGTGTCACTGCGAGTGCCCACTACCGCCCAAAGCCACTTAAAAATCGCCAAACTTAAATACAACGGTGGAGGCGACTGGTATGCCAATAAAACCGCGCTCCCCAACCTGATTGAGTTTTGTAATAAAAACCTGGGAACCTCCCTGGCTCCCGATGAAGAAATAGTGGAGGTGGGCAGTCCCGAATTATTCCTCTACCCCTATGTGTATATGACCGGCCATGGTAACGTGGTCTTTAATACCCGTGAAGCCAAAAACTTGCGTAACTATCTCATAGGCGGCGGTTTTCTGCACATCGACGATAACTACGGCCTCGACCAATTCATCCGCCTTGAAATGAAGAAAGTATTTCCCGAATTGGAATTTGTAGAACTCCCATTTAACCATCCTATTTATCATCAGAAATTTCCTTTTAAAGACGGCCTGCCTAAAGTCCACGAGCACGATGGCAAGCCACCGCAGGGACTTGCTCTTATTTATGAGGGTCGGGTCGTGTGTTTTTATTCCTACGAATGTGACCTTGGCAATGGCTGGGAAGACCAAAGTATTTACGATGACCCGGAAGCCATACGCCAAAAAGCACTGCAAGCCGGTGCCAATATAATTTCCTTTGCTTTCACTCTACAGTAACCGGCACAGTAATTAATTCAATTTTCAGGGGAAAATTCATAACTTTTTTCAATATTGGACAACAAACATGCTTACGAACAACTCATGAGTCTATGAGAAAACATCTACTCGCTTTTTTAGTTCCACTATTTTTAGCCCAAATACCACTTTCAGCCCATCAGGAAGCGACTTTAAACCCCAGTAGTTGGTCTCAATCCTATGCTTCCAAAAAGGGTGAAGTAGTAGTCTTTTGGTACACCTCCAACCCCTTCATCTTTGAAGACCAAAAAGGTGACATTGTGGGGATTGAACCCGCCATCCTGGAGGAATTTAAAAAATACCTGAAAAAGAAATTTGACGTAGACCTCACGATTCACTATGTTAAAAGCGGAAGTTTTATTGAAACCTATTTTAATGCACGTGACAACAACCGCAGTGGTGTTTTCGGAGCGTCCGCTTTCTCCATTACCGAACAAAGGAAAGCCGAAGTTAATTTCTCCAAGCCCTACATGCCCGATATCTCGGTTTTGGTGACAAATAATAAAGTCCCGATCGTCAACGATAAGCAGGACTTTACATCCATTTTCAAGGGATTAAAAGCCATTACCGTAAAAGGTACCACCTATGAAAATGATCTCCTGCGCGTGCGGGAAGAATGGGGTGTCGATTTCGAAATCCAGTACATTAGCAGTAATCACAATATCCTGAACACCATAGCAAACAATGATAACTCATTTGGGTTTATCGACCTTCCTATTTACCTGATCCAACTGCAAAACAACCCATCCATTGCCGTACACCGACAAAACCTTCTTCCTGTAAAAAGAGAAGGATATGCATTTATGCTGCCTAAAAATAGTGATTGGTTGGCGCCAATGAACGAATTTTTAGCAAGCGAGGATTTTCAGGCAAAAATAAAGGACATTGCTTCCGGTTTCATTGATCCTACCCTTTACAATTTTATCGAAGAGTTTTATTCAAAAGCTGACAATAACACCCTTTTGGTGGTGAAGGAACAGGAGATGCATTATGAGGACCGATTGGCACAGGAGACCATCATGAAATATTATCTGATCACTGCACTCGTCGCATTTCTGTTTTTCGGTGCCATAGTCTTTTATTTATATATAAAAAGGTATCGAAACCATCAGATACTGGCCGAGCAGTCAGAGCAGATAGCGCTCCAGGCGGAAAACATTGAGCGACAAAAGGCACAACTGGAAAAAAGGAATTCGGAACTTACGCATTTGAATGAGGAGAAAAATACCCTCATCAAAGTACTGGCGCATGACCTCCGCTCCCCTATAAATCAAATCCAGGGCTTTTCAAACATTGTATTGCTGGAAACAAAAAACCTGTCGGCTGATCAAATCACCTACCTACACCAGATTAAAGACATCACCGTCCGGGTTAATAAAATGATAGGGAAAATACTGGACGTGGATGCCCTGGAATCCGGAAGGGTCAACCTCATCATGGAAGAGCTCCACCCCGGCGACCTGATAAAACATGTGATCACCACCTTTGCCCATGAGTCTGATAGAAAAGAGATAGATATTGAATTTATCAATCACGTTGCCAACCCCGATTTCATGGTGGAATTGGACAGGGTCTACGCCACACAAATTATTGAAAACCTGATTTCAAACGCCCTGAAGTTTTCAAACAATGGAACCAGGGTAACCATCGAACTAGAAAAAGAAGATGACAATATAAAAATAAGTGTAAAAGACGAAGGACCAGGGTTTACCGATGAGGATAAAAAAAGGTTGTTTGAAAAATTCCAGCAGCTCAGCGCCAAACCCACAAGCGGCGAGAAGTCTACCGGCCTGGGCCTTTCTATTGTTAAAAAGTTTGTAGACTTAATGAATGGAAAAGTATGGTGCGAATCAACCGAAGGAAAAGGAGCCACCTTTTACCTGGTATTCCCGATTAGGCAGGATGCTAAAATTCAAAATTAAAGCCCTTTTGCAGGAGTCGGTCATACACATCCTTGTCAAACCGGTACAAACTTGCGGCTCGATGAGACACTCCTTCCTGTTTTTCATCACATGAAATCAGAAGGTCCATTTTCATGATCTTTCGCCTGAAATTGGGTTTGTCCAGCTTAATACTCAAAATAGCTTCATATAATTCCTGTAGTTGTAGCAGAGTAAATTTCTCTGGCAATAAGTTAAAGCCGATGGGTTCATACCTGACCCTCCTTCTCAGGTTTTCCAAGCCGGATTCCAGGATTTTTATGTGGTCGTAGGGAAGTGATTTAATCTCATTCACATCTGCCCAACGGGCATCGCTGGCTGTAAATCCTGGTATCAGTTGGTAATTTTCCGGCTTCGTCAATGCTATATAGGCGATGGTTATTACCCGCTTTTTTGGATAACGCTCAACTTCTCCAAATGCATGCAATTGGTTTAGAAACAAATGATCTACCCCGGTAAGATCTTTTAGGATACGGTAGGCGGCATCATCGATGTTTTCATTGTAATTCACCCATCCACCTGGCAAGGCCCATTTCCCTTTGATGATCCCTTCGCCATGCTCTACCAGCAATACCTCCAGTTTTGAATTCTGAAATCCGAAGACCAGGCAGTCAATGGATAAAGCATCAATTTTTTCATTTGAAAAATTATTCGACATCTATTAAAATTTAAATAATTCAGAGGTAAATAATACCCAATAACTTTGCAATTATGAAAAATCTTTCGAACTTGTGGTCAAATTGACTATAAGTTATATAAATAAGCTGTAAAGACAAAACAGCAACAAACAATTGATCAAAATTAATATAAATTTCTTTTCGCATGCTAATAGGTTATGACATTGGAAGTTCCTCGGTAAAAGCTACCCTCTTAAATTCACAAACCGGTGAAGCAATCAGCTCGGCCACTTGCCCGGGACAAGAGATGCCTATGAAGTCAGAGCAGCCTGGTTGGGCAGAACAGGATCCGGAGATGTGGTGGAAATATGTAAAAGAAGCCACTATCAAAATATTATCTGAGTCCGGTGTGAACAAAAATGACGTAAAGGCTATTGGCATCAGCTACCAGATGCATGGACTTGTGTTGGTTGATAAAGATCAAAACTTACTAAGGCCTTCGATTATCTGGTGTGACAGTCGCGCTGTAGAGATTGGCAACAAAGCATTTCAATCCCTCGGTGAGGAGCAATGCCTGAGCAGTTTTCTAAACTCCCCGGGAAATTTTACCGCTTCAAAATTAAAGTGGGTTAAAGACAATGAACCGGAATTGTTTGCCCAAGTCCACAAGGCAATGCTGCCGGGAGATTACATAGCAATGAAATTGACAGGGGAAATAAATACGACAATTTCCGGTCTTTCGGAGGGCATCTTCTGGGATTTTAAGAACAAGAATATTGCAGCATCGTTGCTGGATCATTATGGAATTAGCAAGGATGTTCTTCCCGACCTGGTACCCACATTTTCAATTCAGTCGAAAGTCAGCAGCCAGGCTGCATCTGAAACCGGTCTGGCAGCGGGTATTCCTATCTCCTATCGTGCGGGCGATCAGCCCAACAATGCCTTTTCACTGAATGTCCTCAATGCAGGTGAAATAGCTGCCACCGCTGGCACATCCGGAGTAGTTTACGGAATCATAGAAAACCCTTCCTACGATCCTCAGTCACGTGTAAACACCTTTGCACACGTTAACTATACGAAAGAACATGAAAAGCTGGGGGTACTCCTGTGCATTAACGGAACGGGCATTCTGAATAGCTGGTTAAGAAAAAATGTTACCAAAGAAATGGACTACCCGCTCATTAATGACCTCGCGTCGAAAGCCCCCATCGGTTCTGACGGATTGGTCTTCATGCCCTTCGGTAACGGCGCTGAACGGGTGCTATGCAATAAGGATGTGGGGGCACAACTTCACAACCTTCAACTTAACCGCCATGACCAATCGCACCTGCTAAGGGCCGGGCAGGAAGGAATAGTTTTCGCACTGAATTACGGATTTGATATCATGAGGGACATGGGGATGAAGCTTAATACGGTAAGGGCCGGTCATGCCAATATGTTTTTAAGCCCATTGTTTTCCGAGGCATTTACCAATATTACAGGTGCAACGGTCGAGCTGTACAATACCGATGGTTCCCAGGGAGCCGCCAGGGGCGCTGGCGTAGGTGCGGGCATTTACCAAGACTTTAAAGAAGCATTTACCGGCTTAAAAACCATCAAGCAAATTGAACCCAAAAAAGAACTACAAGAGCAGTACAGGGAAGCCTATGAAAATTGGCTTTCTTATCTGAATGTATAATTGAACTAAAATGAAAATTTAAAAAATCAAGTTTATGAGCAATACATATTTTCCAAACATTGGCAAGATCAAATTTGAAGGTAAAGAGTCTGATAATCCATTTGCCTTTAAGTATTATGATGAAAATAAAGTAGTAGCCGGTAAAAGCATGAAAGATCACTTTCGCTTTGCCATCGCCTACTGGCATACCTTCTGTGGTACCGGAAATGATCCATTCGGACCAGGAACAAAGGTATTTCCCTGGGATAAGGCTACCGATGCAGTTCAAAGAGCAAAGGATAAAATGGATGCTGCGTTTGAATTTATTACTAAAATCGGCGCTCCTTATTATTGCTTTCATGATGTTGACTTGATTGATGAGGGAAACACCATTCAGGAATACGAAAAGAGAATGCAGATCATCACGGACTACGCGAAGCAGAAACAACAGGAAACCGGCGTGAAGCTACTCTGGGGAACTGCCAACGTATTCTCCAATCCGCGATACATGAATGGCGCCTCTACCAACCCTGATTTCAAATCAGTAGCTTATGCAGGCACACAGGTGAAGAATTCAATTGATGCCACCATTGCCCTGGGTGGTGAAAACTATGTGTTCTGGGGAGGAAGGGAAGGCTATATGTCGCTTCTTAACACCAACATGAAACGAGAAAAAGAACACCTTGCCCAATTCCTGACCATGGCGCGTGATTATGCCAGAAAGAATGGTTTTAAAGGAACCTTCCTTATTGAGCCTAAGCCAATGGAGCCTACAAAACACCAGTATGATTTCGATTCTGAAACAGTGATTGGTTTCTTGCGACATCATGGCCTGGATAAAGACTTCAAATTGAACATAGAAGTAAACCATGCCACACTGGCAGGCCATACGTTCCAACACGAACTACAAGTAGCTGCAGATGCTGGTATGTTGGGTAGCATCGATGCCAACAGAGGCGACAATCAAAACGGCTGGGATACCGATCAGTTTCCTGTTGACCTGTTTGAATTGACAGAGTCTATGCTGGTTATCCTTGAAGCAGGCGGATTGGCATCAGGTGGTGTGAACTTTGACGCTAAAACCAGAAGGAATTCGACAGACCTGGAAGACATCTTCTATGCTCATATCGGTGGCATGGACGCATTTGCAAGAGCATTGTTAATTGCAAATGATGTCTTGACGAAATCTCCATACAAGAAATTGAGAACAGAAAGGTATGCCTCTTTTGATGGTGGAAAAGGCGCCGATTTTGAGAAAGGAAAATTATCATTGGAAGATCTTCGATCTTACGCCATTGAATCTGGCGAACCTGCCGTTACCAGTGGCAAGCAAGAAATGTTTGAGAACATAATCAATCAGTATATCTAATTCATAATCAATAGTTATTTTGTAAGGTTAAAGGAAAATGGGCGTTCATGTAACGCCCGTTTTTTTTATTCCAATATCCCAACTGCTTTTTCATAGTTGCTCCTTCCTGCCCTATTATTATCTTTGCCAAATTAAAATTATGTCGAAAGCTCAGCACCCCATAGGTATATTTGATAGTGGTATTGGAGGATTGACCGTGGCACGGGCAGTCAAAAACCTTCTGCCAAATGAAAGCATAATTTATTTCGGGGACTTGGCACATTTACCCTATGGCGATAAATCTGCCGCCGCTATCCAGGCATACTCCATAAAAATCACTGATGTTTTTCTGAAGGCCAAATGCAAGGTAATCCTCATTGCCTGCAATTCGGCCTCTGCGGCTGCCTACGAGCTGGTAAAAGAATACGTGGGTTCAAAAGCCAAGGTGTTTAACGTGATCGACCCGGTTGTAAATTTTATTCGGGAAAACTACCAAGATTTGGATATTGGCCTGATAGGCACCAAGCAAACAGTGGGCTCCGGTGTATACAAAAGAAAAATCGAATCCCTGGAAAATAACATTCGTTTTCACGCTCTTGCCACCCCTTTGCTTGTGCCGATGATCGAAGAAGGATTTATCAATGGCCGGATTAGCGAAGACATCATCCAGCAATACCTTTTGCATGAAGACCTGAAAAACATCAAGTCCCTTATTCTGGGATGCACTCATTACCCATTGATTAAAAATCAGATCGACTATTTCTACAAGGGTGAAGTCATGGTTTTGGACAGCTCAGAAATTGTGGCCAGGTCGCTCAAAGCGTACCTTGAGTATAATCTCCTCCTGAACTCGACAGGGAGTCCCGGGTATACCTTCCTGGTTTCCGATTACACCAAAGATTTTGAAGATCTCACCAGGCAATTCTTTGGGGAGCAGGTGAAACTTGACAAATATCCGCTTTGGGAGTAATTGGTAATTTTAAGTCAACACAATTGCTAACATAAATCAACAATTTTTATAACTTTATTTTGTTACTAAAATCAACTATGATAATAACCATGAGAATAAAAATCAGCCTTCTGTTCCTCCCTTTCCTTTTTTTTGCTTGCAACCAACACGAAAAAATTTATGATGAGGTGATGGAAATTCATGATGTGGCCATGGCAAAAATGGACCGGATCATGGAACTAAAAGCTCAATTGAATGGTCAGATAGAAGCACTCAATGCAGATACCTTGGGTGATCACAGCCTGAAGATTGAAAAGATGAACAGCCTTTTGCAGAACCTTGATGAGGCAGATGAAGCGATGATGAGTTGGATGAGGGAGTTTCACAATAACTATGAACAAGTGGCAAAAAGTGAAATCATGGACTACCTCGAAGAACAAAAAGAACGGATTACTGAAGTCGGGAAGCAGATGAATGACGCCATAGCTGAAGCGGAAAAATACCTGGAAACTCCGGTATGACAGGCTTTTTGATACTGGATTTAGATGAACAAGTGATTGAGAAATTAATAGAAGATGAACAGGTTATTTTTTAAAGGAACAGAAGAGACTCCTTACATTAATTTAGATAAGGATGAAAACATCTTTGAGATTAAGGGTAAATCATTCATGGAAGACGTTCAGGCATATTATGAACCGATCATTAGCTGGCTGGAAGAGTATAAGAAAAATCCAAACCCGGAAACGGTCATGTATTTTGAGGTGGAGTACATCAATACAGCTTCTTCCAAAATGTTTCTGGACGTGCTAAAGGAACTAGAAGACATTCACCTGGATGGAAACAAAGTTTCTATCGTTTGGAGCTACTTTGAAGACGATGAAGACATGGAGAGCACCGGTCACGAATTTAATGAAATGTTTGAAGTACCCTTCACATTCAAGATATTAAAACCCTAGCATGATGACCGCTGAAGAAGTTAACTAATTTTTCGTGCCACCACTCATGTCCTTTCGTTAAAAGGGGGTTTCAAAGCAAATAGTGGTAGCACGAATTTTTTCGCTTACTAACAAATCATTCCCCTAACACCTCATGACAGCCATTGTCCAAAAACCATCATCACATTGTACTAAAACGAACACTTTTTAACACGAACCATCGAAAAAACAAGTCAGGCGGCTCAATTTCAGCAATTCTGGTTTCTGGCACATTATTTTTAGCTATTCGCATAACTAAATCAGATTGCCATGCGAAAAATTACTTTTTTCCTACTTTTTTTCCTGACTGCCAGCACTACTACATTGTTAGCTCAAAAAAAGAATTCTGACGTTTCCATTTCTATCCACGACGACGATGTGGACATTAACATAGATATCGACAATCTGGGGAAAATCATCGAAGAAGCCTTTACCAGTCTGGATGGGGATTTTTCGGTTCACATAGATGACGACGATATTGACATTCATGTAGATGATGTGAGGATCAATTGGGATGACTTCGAGCAAGACCTGGAACGTGCGGTCGAAAAAGCAGTAAAAAACATGACCATAGAATTAAAAGATATTGATGCAGATGAAGTCAAAAGAGGTCATTCAAAATTTAACGGTACCGACATGCGGGACATCCTTGATGATATCGAAGACGAGTACAACAGGGAAGTAGAAACCATCGACCGCATGGTGATCAAATTTGATCATGATTATACGTACATCACGATGGATATTACCCTCGAAAATGGCAGGGAAGTCAGAAATATAAAAAGAAAGATAAGAGACTGAATTACGTCAAATAAATCCTTAGTTACTGAAGAATCCCGGCGAAACGCGGCGGGATTTTTTATATCCTCGCCTGATAGGTATAAAGGTCAAAATACCTACCCTTTTTCTCAATCAAGTCATCATGAGTGCCCCGCTCTGCAATCCTGCCGTTTTCGATCACTAAAATTTTGTCAGCCCTGCGAATCGTACTCAGCCGGTGGGCAATCACAAAGGTGGTTCTGCCTTTCAATAAATGATTCAAACTTTCCTGTATAAAAGCTTCGCTTTCATTGTCCAGATTGGAGGTGGCCTCATCAAGGATCAATATTTTTGGATCCGCCAGTATCGCCCGGGCAATAGCAATCCGCTGTCGCTGACCTCCTGAGAGTTTCACACCCCGCTCACCGATCAAGGTATCCAGGCCTTTTTCGAACTTATCAGCAAATTCATCTACGTAGGCAGCCTTTACTGCGTCAATGACTTTATTTTCAGGGGCATTAGGCCTTGGAAACATGATATTTTCCCGTATGGTCCCTTCGAATAGAAAATCGTCCTGTAGCACCACTCCCAGATGTTTGCGGTAGCTATCCAGACTGATGGTCGACAGGCTTTTTCCATCTACCAATACCTCTCCCATGGTGGGAGATAAAAAAGATGCCACCAGTCCCGCAATGGTAGTTTTCCCAGATCCGGAGCTTCCCACCAGGGCTGTTACTGAACCAGGACGGGCCTGAAAGTCGACACCGTGCAATACTTCATTACCTTCCTCATACTCAAAACAAACATCCTTAAACTCAATATCACCTATAACCGATGTGATGGAACTTTTTGTATGGTCTTCCTCGTCCTCGGTTTCCATTTCCATGATCTCTTCCATGCGATCCAGGCCTGCAAAGGCTTCCGTAATTTGACTCCCAATATTGCTCATTTGAACAATCGGAGCGATCATGAATCCAAGGTACAGTGTAAAAGCAAGAAAGTCACCCATCGTCATGGTTCCCTTGATCATAAAGTATCCTCCAAGCCCCATGATCCCAACACTCGCTATTCCCAGCAACAAGGTTGCTGCACTCGTGACCAAACTGGTGGTAGTGAGACTTTGTTTAACATTATTAAACAATCGTAATACTCCGTCTGAAAATGTTTTGATTTCCTGTGGTTCGGCATTAAATCCCTTAATGACCCGAATACCTCCCAGCGACTCTGTAAGCCTACCCGTCACTTCCGCATTTATCTGCCCCCTTTTTCGGAAAATTGGACGGATATAGGAAAATGCTTTTAAAGAAATTAATCCAAATATAGCCACAGGTACGAGCACCAACAGCGTCATCAAAGCACTAATTTTTATCAATAAAATGAGGGCAATAATAGAGGTCAACACACCACCAAATAATTGCACCAGACCCGTACCAACCAGGTTCCTTACTCCCTCCACATCTGACATAATCCTCGAAACCAATTCACCTGATTTCGAATTGTCAAAAAACCTGACGGGCAACCGGATGATTTTTTGCTGGAGCTTTGACCGCAATTCAGCGATCAGGTGTTGTGCTTCCACACTCAATAATTTAGTTAGAAGGAAGGAGGTGGTCGACTGGATGATCAATGCGATCACTACGGCAATAAGCAAGTATTTTAGCAATTCAAAATCTTTGTTTTGGATGACATCATCTACCAGGTATTTACTTGCTCCTGGTAATACAAGTCCGGAAAGGCGGTTGATGATGATGAGAAAAAGTCCAAACAAAAGTAATTTTCTTCGCGGCCAGACAATGGTTTTAAACACATGGCCAAGGGTAGCTTTTTTCTTCATTCGAAACAGGGGTGCTCTTTAATTCAGATTAGGTGTACGAACTAAAGATAATCAGGTTTTTTTGTTTTGTGTATAATATTCCATCGAGACGATGTTTCTGTGAGAATATGACATCCATCATACAAATAGAGCTTGCGGTTACGCTTATTTGTGATCCTTAACTCGTTATGAAAATACTCCTGATATCCCCCACGGTCGATCTGGAAAAACGGACCAATAAAGGTTTGATGATTCCACAATTAGCTTTGTACATTCTCAAAGGACTTACTCCTGAATCACACGAAGTGAAACTAATTGAGGAGGAAACGGAGGACGTAAACCTGGAAGAACCTGCGGATCTTGTGGGAATAAGCTGTATGACCGCCAATGCTCCCAGAGCTTATCAATTATGCAGCGAATTCAAGGCCCGAGGAATCCCGGTCGTCCTCGGCGGAGTCCATCCCACCATTCTTCCTGACGAAGCTCTTCTACACGCAGATAGTGTGGTTGTTGGGGAAGCAGAAGGTGTTTGGAAGAAGCTTCTGGAGGATGTTGAGCAAAATTGTCTTCAGAGGAAGTATCACGATCCACAGCCCGATCTAAGTCAATATATTCCAAAAGATTTTAGTCGCATCATTAGAAGAAGGTTATTTAACCTCATCCCCATTTTGACCACCCGTGGCTGTCCGTATAATTGCGATTTCTGCTGTGTTACCAATTTATATGGCAAAAAAATCCGTCATATCCCCATCGAAAATGTGGTACGAGATATTGTGGAATCGAAGGGAAAGAATTTCATGTTCCTCGACGATAATATCATTGGCCACCCCAAATATGCCAAAGAATTATTCAGGGCAATAAAGCCCCTAAATATTCACTGGGTTGGTCAGGCTTCTATCTCTCTGGTAAAGGATACGGAGATGCTGGATCTCGCCGCAGAAAGCGGATGCAGAGCTTTGTTTTTCGGCCTGGAAAGTGTGTCCGTTGATCAAATAAAAACGATGAGGAAAACTATTAAGGAAATCGACGACCTGGAAGCAGCGCTTAAGAAAATTAAAAAACGTGGAATACTCATTCACGCATCGATGATCTTCGGCTTCGATAATGATACTGAAAAGGTATTTGACGAGACCGTTAAGTTTCTTATCAAGAATAAAATAAGTACAGTTTCGTTCAATGTACTCACGCCCTATCCCGGAACGAAGACTTATGACCAACTAAAAAATGAAGGCCGTTTGCTCACCACCAATTGGAAGTATTATGACCATAATACAGTGGTGTATCAACCCAAAAAGCTGACACCATTGGAACTCCAAAAAGGAAAAGTAAAAGCAAGAAAAGAATTTTATAATGTACCCTCGGTATTCAAAAGGTTATTATGGAATTTAAATAATCCAGGCGCTTTCCTTGCAATGAATTACGGCCACATGAAACAGGTAAAAGTCGAAGAAAAGAGATTAGTAAAACTTCAGGAAACATTTTTCAACCAATAAACTCACTTTAAACTAAGCATTTAAATGATCTGCATAACAAATTAACAGCTAATAATTTAAACACAATTAAGTTTACCAATACATTAAATGATGTAATGAATTTTACTTAAAATAAGGTCTTCTCTAGCGTTCACCCGAAAATACTTGATATTCAGCTATCTAATTGTTTTTCCTTTTGTTATCTTAAACAGAATTAACAAAATCACCTTATTAACTATTTCACCATGCAAAAAGAACCTACTACCCTACCCTCACCTAAAGAAAAGTGGACCGGAACCAGCAAAAGCGCCAAAGAAGGCGAAGAATGGGACAAGGCCAAAGAGATGGAGTTTACCTACACTAACCTTGATAAATTCATCCGTTACAGCCTTGGGGAAAACGCCCATTTTTCCAATGCCATGTGGGACGGCGACTTCACTATGACACTCGACGAAGCACAGGAGAAAAAATACAAATTCGTCATTGATCAACTGGGAATAAAAGAGGGCACCAAAGTACTCGACCTGGGTTGCGGCTGGGGAGGCTGGCTCAAATACATCAAAGACAACGTTAGCGCCAAAGGCATCGGGGTAAACCTTTCCACCGGTCAAATAAATGCCTGTGTTAAAAACGGATTAGAAGTCTACAAGAAGGATGCACGCTATGTCAAACCGGAAGACTTTGGAACATTTGAGGCAGTAACTGCTTTTGGTAGTTTTGAACACTGTGCTTCTGTAAATGATTTCCTGGAAGGGAAGCAGGACGAAGTGTATGATGAATATTTTAAACACGTAGCAGATTTACTACCCAAAGGCGGGCGGTTTTACATGCAAAGTATGGTCTTTAGCAAGAACATGATCCCCTACGAAGAATTCGATATCAACGGACCAAAAGATTCGGCGGCCTATATCCTGGCACTACTGACCAAGCACAATCCAGATTCATGGCTACCTTACGGACATGAGCACATCATTCGCGTGGCGTCCCCCTACTTTAAAAAAGTATTTTACAGCAGTGGTCGTTTGGACTATGTGCAAACCAACCGGGAATGGACTAAGCTTTTCTATAAATTCAATTTGAAGAAATACCTGTGGTTTGCATCACTCATCCCTAAGTTTTTTACGGATAAAGAATTCAGGCATCAGTTAGCTGTCTTGAGAGTTCGACCTAACAGGGTTTGCTTTGAAAGGGAGATCATGGACCACGCAAGGTTGGTCTTTGAAAAGATATAATTCAACTAAGGGCGAGTATCAAAAAATGCCGTGCCGCGGTCCGTGTCCCCACGAACCACCTTCAAGATAGTATGGATGACTGTTTCGTGGGGACACGAACCAGGGCGGAGGAACGTGAAATGATGGACCACGCGAGGCTGGTGTTTGAAAAGATATAATTACAACTCAAGGCAAGTACACAATAGATACTTGCCTTTTTTACTACCCATAAAATCCTCCTGCCCTGCTGTAAACCATATGAAGCTGTTTCGTTAATGGTTTGCCAAGTACCATTCGCACAATGCGGTTTTTAAAGGTGAAATTGTTTGCCTTCATGAAATCAATTCCTTCTACATTAGCTTCAGGAACGCCAATGCGATTCTTTCCCTCCGTTATTCTGTAAGGCAAAAGGGCTTTCACCGCATCCATGTTTTTTGCGTAAAGCAAACCCTCCCCCAGGGAAGGCAGAAAATATCCTTCTACCTCTTTGTCCTTGTTTTCGAAAAGCTTTCCAGTTCTAAAGGTTGCCTTTAACATTTCTATCCGGTCTTCACCAGAAACAAGCCTGTCCAATTCAGCAATTTCAGACGGTGATTCTAAATCACGCACACTATTCCCGAAGGTATCCAACCCGACGTCTGGAACGTCAAACAAGAGGTAGTAATCCTCCTCCATAAATCCCAATTTTTCATAGATCGGACGACCTAAATTGGTGGCAATAAGTGAAATGGTCTCGCATCCTTTCTGTTTTGCCATTTCAATCAAACTTGAGGTGATCTGAAAACCAATACCTTTTCCACGATATTCCGGTCGAACGATGATATGAGCTAACCAGCAGGATTTACCATTTAAAATGATAACACCCGTACCAACTAATTCGCAGTCATTCTCCATCTTAAATGGGAAACAAAAAGATGGGTTTTGGACATAAAAAACAAAATAGGGGGTAATGTCAGGCCAATCAGTCGGTTGAACAAAATGCAAGTTTGTAAGGTCCTCGGCCAAAAAGGGTTGCAGCATCATATGTTATGATTTAAAAAAAGAGGTACGTTACTGTGTGAGAAAAAGTTCCTTTTATAGAATAGGTGCTAACACTTTCCAAACATTCTCCGCTACAATCTTATGCCCTTCGGCAGTTGGGTGTATTCCATCTGCCTGGTTGAGTTTGGGATCCCCGCCTACTCCATCCAACAAAAAAGGAATCAAGCTGGCATTGTTTTTTTTCGCCAATTCAGGAAACACTTTTTGAAATTGACTCCCATAGTCCTGCCCCATGTTTGGAGGAACCATCATGCCAGTTACTACTATCTTAACAGATGGGTTTTTAGCTTTAACCTTATCAATAATTGACTGTAGATTTTGTCTGGTCTGGTTTATCTCCAAACCTCTCAAACCATCGTTGGCACCCAATTCCAAAACAAAAACATCAACCGGCTGTCGTAGCACCCAGTCGATCCTTGCCAATCCTCCGGCAGACGTCTCCCCGCTAAGTCCCGAATTGATAACCTTATAATTTTCTCCTTCTTCTTTTAGTTTCTTCTGGATAAGGGCGGGAAAAGCGAATTCGGGAGATAATCCATACCCGGCTGTCAGGCTATCCCCATAAAACAAAATAATTTTCTCTTGCTGAGATGATATGAAGGATAGTCCAATGATTGACAATAAGACAATGGCAATTTTTCGTTTCATAGATCAAATCTAAATTTATTAACCAACTTTTAACTATTTATAATAACTGGATTCAAAAACTGGAATTTCTTGTAACAAATTGGAAGCCAATTCATCTTCCCATGGTAAGCCAATGGTTCATCAGAAAGATATTTACACCATTCGTAAAAATTTTTAATCATTTCACTTCCTTTATGGTTTAATTAACAAAAACGCTGGATGTCAGACATTTTAAAAATAGATAAAGTCTCCAAATCATTTCCCCTTGAAGATGGGAATACACTTACGATATTAAATGAAATCAGTTTTTCTGTCGCTGTAGGGGAAGGAATTTCGATCGTCGGACCATCCGGAAGCGGTAAAACGACGCTACTCGGCCTTTGTGCCGGATTGGACCAGCCAAGCACGGGGACAATTACCCTAAACGAAGTGCAACTGAACCGGCTCAGCGAAGACGACAGGGCCTATGTCCGTAATCAATATGTGGGATTTGTATTCCAGAATTTCCAGCTTTTACCCACCTTAAATGCCCTGGAAAATGTCATGATCCCCATGGAGCTTCGCGGAGAAAGGAATGTGGACAGCAAGGCAAAAGAGTTATTGTCACGAGTTGGCCTGGAGCAGCGAATAAAACACTTCCCTTCCCAATTATCAGGAGGTGAGCAGCAGCGTGTAGCTATTGCCCGGGCATTTATAGGCAACCCAAAAATCCTTTTTGCCGATGAACCCACAGGCAACCTTGATGAAGAAACAGCGGAGGGAATTACACAATTGTTATTTGAAATCAATCGCGAAATGAACACCACATTGGTCATGGTGACCCATAATATGGAGCTGGCCGAATTGACGGGTCGGATTTTAAAGCTTCATGGCGGAAAATTGGTAGAAGATGCCATAGTGAACAGGTAATGGAGTACATCGTCAAGATCATACGAAAGAAAAAACATCCAATGTTGGATCGTTGGGTTTGGAAAATGGCCTGGAAGGATGCGCGGTTTAACATCCGAAGGTTGTTACTGTTCATCTCTTCCATCATTATTGGGATTGCCGGCCTGGTAGCTATAAATTCCTTTAACCACAACCTGCAAAACGACATTGACAACCAGGCAAAAGACCTGTTGGGAGCTGATTTGGTGGTAGAAAGTGACAATCATCCCTTTATTGACAACCTGACCTATCCGATCGATACGCTAGCTACAGAGCGAGCCGATGGCGCTCGTTTTGCCTCAATGATTTTATTTTTAAATAATCAAGGATCACGCCTGATTCGGGTAATTGGCATGCAGGGTAAATATCCGTTTTATGGAAATGTAGAGCTTACACCTGAGTCAAATCTATCCTCCTTTGAAAGAAATGGTGATGTATTGATTGACGAAAGTCTGGCGCTACAGTTCAGCGCAACTGTTGGTGACTCCATTAAATTGGGGCAGTCAACATTCGCGATATGTGGCATTGTGACCCAGTTTCCTGGTAATACGGAAATCAGCACAACCTTTACTCCTTCCGTTTATGTTCCTTTTGAAAAATTGCAGGAAACAGGTCTTATTCAATATGGCAGCCGGATTGCGTACAACTATTTCTACCGGATGGACGATGCCAACGTGGAAACAGCAGTAAAATACCTGGAGACGATTCATGACAAAAACAACTATGATTGGGATACCGTGGATTCACAGAAGGAGAATATGAGTCGCGGATTTCAAAATCTTTATCGCTATTTCAGACTGCTGGGCTTTGTAGCATTAATTCTTGGATGCATCGGCGTAGCAAGCTCGGTATTTGTCTACATGCGTGAAAAAAGAAACAGTGCTGCGATACTTCGATGTATCGGAGCATCCGGGTGGCAAATCTACTGGGTGTTTTTTATTCAGGTGGTAGTCCTGGGAATCATAGGAAGTATTTTAGGTATTGCAGCAGGAGTCGGTATTCAGTATTTCCTTCCCTGGGTGGTCAGTGATTTCCTCCCAATGGAGGTGAGCCTTTTCCTTTCCTGGAAATCAATGGGGGAAGGAATGATTGTGGGATTGATAATTTCGGTGCTTTTTTCCGCATTACCTCTCTCCAATATCCGGTTTGTGGCACCTTTAGAACTCATCCGAAATTCCGAAATAGACGGAAAAATCAAATCCAAATTCAGGCTATTTATCATCATTGCCATCGCCATATTCCCCTGGCTATTTGCATTCTATCAAACAAACGACATTGTCAAAGGAACAACCTTTTACATAGGCCTGTTAATTGCATTTGGTGCATTGTACCTTATCTCGCGTTTGCTGATTTTCACCTTAAAAAACATCATTCCCCGAAGATCTTCATTTATCTGGCGGCAGGGATTTTCGAACCTCTTCCGGCCAAATAATCAAACTTCTGTGCTGGTGATCGTCATCGGCCTGGGCGCATTTTTAATATCGACCATGTACCTGATCCAAAACAGCCTGCTGGGGCAGGTAGAGTTTGTAGGATCGGGCGAGCGATCAAATACCGTATTGTTTGACATTCAGCCCTATCAAAAAGAGGGGGTAATTGAATTGGTAAATCAGTATGAAATCCCTGTCCAACAAGTGGTTCCAGTTGTTACGATGCGGATCGAAAAAGTGCGTGGAAAGACTGTTGAGGAAATCCGACAGGACACTTCCGAACATGTTAACGAGTGGGGACTAACTCATGAGTACCGGGTGACGTATCGGGACAGCCTGATCTCGACTGAAGAAATCATTGAGGGCGATCTGGTAAAACAGGTAAATCCGGGCGATAGCATTTTTATTTCTATTTCTGACGGCATGTCAAATAACCTCAATTTAAAGCTTGGTGACGAGATCATTTTCAACGTTCAGGGGTTACCTATGCCTGTGTATGTGGGAAGTATCAGGAAGGTAGATTGGCAGCGCATTCAAACTAATTTTATGGTGGTATTCCCCTTGGGCGTTCTAGAGCAGGCACCCCAATTTTTTGTAGTCATCGGCCGGATCGATGATAAACAAGTGGCTGCGAAATTCCAGCGGGAACTGGTGAGCAAATTTCCGAATGTTTCCATGATTGACTTAAATATTATTCTGGAGACTCTGGACAAGATCTTTGATAAAATCGCATTTGTCATCCGATTTATGGCTTTGTTTAGCATCCTTACCGGATTGCTGGTGCTTTCCGGCGCTGTCATCAACAGCAAATATGCCCGCTTAAAGGAAAATGTTTTATTACGAACAATAGGCGCCCTTCAAAAACAGATAACCGGTATGACATTGGTAGAGTACGGATATCTCGGTTTCTTTGCTGGGCTGGCAGGAAGCGTATTGGCCCTGATCGGCTCATGGGCCCTGGCCAAGTTTTTCTTTGACACCCTGTTTTTCCCCGATTTCATAACATTATTCATTATTTGGATCTCCATCTCTATACTAACCATGATAATCGGATGGTATAATTCCCGGTCTATTTTGAAAAGTTCACCGCTGGAAGTTTTACGAAAAGAATCCTGACGTTGGCAGAAATATTTTTTCGAGAAGCACAAAAAAACTATTCGGTCTTCAAGCTAGCCAACCAAAAATAGCAAAGGTCAATCCACTTGCCCACGTGTCCATTACCATAGTCAAAACCAAAACCGTGACCACCCGACGGAAAAATGTGCGGCTCCGAAGGAATTTTTTTTAGCAAGGCCTAGTGAAAACGAAGGCTATTTTCTACCGGTACCGCGCCGTCTTCCTGACGTTGAATGAAAAGCGTGGGTGGTGTTTTTTTCATTTACCTGAAGTTCATTTGAAAACTGTTCTACCATAGAGCCTCCGGATGTTTACCCAGTATATTCTCCCTGGAATCCATGTGGGTAATGGCGGCATCCATGGATATCACAGGATAAACCAAAACCATGAAATCTGGTCGGCTACTGGTTTTTTCAATCTCATCATAACCAGTTTCTACCCCCGAATCAAAGTGGGTACCAAGTATGGATACCGGTAGTATCCCAGATTTCCTCTACTTCCACATCTTTATTGTTTGGTATCTTGTCACCATACAAACATAGGTGAAGAATTATGTGCGTCGACAATCGATCCGATACATAGGGGAAATGCCATCATACTTTGTCAGTTAAACGAATACGGTTACAAACAGCAGTTATAAGTCCGGACAGCGCGACGATTGATTTCGTTCAAGCACCAGAACCTTCTATTATTAAAGAATACTATTCAATTTTAAAAAAGTATTCCGACAATATGAATTGCCATTAATTCGGTGCTTATTCGACAGCGAAGGTCTTTGTCGCATAACAAGGCAGCCCTTCTGCTGATAAACCCTCAGCTACGATGAGATAATTACCTTTCTCTTCGGCGGCATAAAAGCTGATTTCCGACTCTTTATTGTTAGTCATCTCAACCACAGGATTCCAGTAAAGCAAATTCCTTTTATTGGGCAGGTTTTTGTTTTGAATGTCCTCCAGGCCTGGGGAATAAAAAATGCGCTCCTTTTGATAGCCTTCATATTCTACCATTAATACACTTGGATCAATAGTAAATCCATCGACTCCTCCCTTGTAGGATGTATAGCTTACCACACCGTCAAAAGTCTGCTTGCCAAAAAAGTAGCGGGTCGAAACGACGTCCAATCCTTTTACTTTCAGTGGGTCAACTTCCATTATTTTATCTACATCAAACACCGGTAAGCCATCGTACAAAACGAAAGGATCTTTCTTGTAAACGAGTTCCTTCTCCGGATCCAATACCCGATAATAAAAGTTGTTATCTTTTTTTCGTACCCACACGTTTGGTACGTATTCACGCATCACATCCTCCATGGTAGTGAAGCGTGTATAGTCATCCAATTTGTAGCTCTGATTTCCTTTGCCATAGAACAGGACTGTTTTTGAGTCCTTTTCCATAAACTGGTTTCTCTTTTTTTGATGTAAGAGATTGAGTGTCTGCATGGCAATACTTCTTTCATTTAGGGTGCTTGCCATGGATTCATCCGGGAAAAACCCGCCTGACACATCAAAGAAATACTCCTCTGAAAAAGGATTGTTTAATTCAAGAGTGTATATTGAGTCATTTGTATAATCAAACCCCAGATACATATTATGACTACCGTATAAGTCAATCAACTCAAATTTAATCTTGCCCAGTTGGTCGCTCCTGGAATTTAAATAGCGTGCATCCCCATCGGTCACCGACAAATAGGAATAAATCCCCTCCACCGTTTGCCTATTGGTTTTATTAATCACCTTGCCTGTGACAAGCAACCCGCGATACTCCGGAACATGTTTTTTGATCGTTGGCTCCGGTGAAACAATATCACTCCATGAAAACCGGGACCACCCGTGAGTCAACATGACCAGATCAATTTTGCCTCGGCCTTCATGATCTTGAAAATAGTATCCTGGCGATTCAACCCTGCCTTGCAAGTCGGAAGAAAGGTATAAATAGGACACAATATCGGTTTTAGGATAATGGTTTAGCGAGTCGAGTTTAAATACAGAAACAGAAATATTCGAATCAAAACCGGTTTTCAGCCCGAAGCTTACCTCTTCATTTTGTTTAAAATTCTCCCTGTTTTCAATAAAGTCCAGCCTGTTTGTCACATCGGGGTATTTGAAAAATAACCGCTCACATACCGGCTGGTTAAATCGATTAAAAAGCGTAAAGTGATTGATTCCATCGTGAAGCTGGTTCTTTGGCATATAAAAGCTGACTGCGCCACCCTGTGTGTACTTTTTTTCAACTGCAGATACCCTACCCCGCGAATGCACCAGCATAGTAAGATCGCTGTCGGTTTCCCTGGTTTTTATGCATACTGATATTTCTTCGGCTTTTTCTTCCAACCGAAGTGAAAATCCTTTTTTCTCAATTTGAGGAAGGTTAAAATAGTAGTTGTTATTGTTCAATCGGGCAACAACCTTATACACTTCGTTTTCTTCAGGTATAAAATCAAAATATCCCATTCCATTGTGGGTGGGACGGAATCCCTTCAATGTATCATTATTTTGGTTCAGCAGCCATGCTTGAAAACTTTCACCCAGGCCATTTCTCCCGATACCCTGAAAAGCAACACGATTGTCGACGCCTTCAACCAGACGTCCGCCTTCAGGAAAAAAATCGACATACAATGCCTTCGATGAGGCGGCTTGGGATGCATTTTTAAAGGTATTTACAATCGAAATGTCCTTATGGAAATAAAAAGCTGCATCGAAGTTTTTCATCCAATTAGTGTAGCCTCTTAAGGTATAAGAACCAGAGACCAAAGCTGTAGGTAAATAAAATGAGCCCTTCCCTATTCCATCTTCCATCTTGATCTTAGCCTGCAACCTGGGTACAGAATCCTGATCGATCAACTCCACATACGCCACCTTACTTACATCAGAAAGTTGGTGCCCCGAACCCTCCATATTATACACTTTGAACCACAGAATTTCACCTGTTATATAAAATTCACGATCGGTCGTAATGTATGTCTTTTCCTGATAGTTATTTTCTCTGTATTGGTCAAATTTCACCATCAAATCCGACGATTGTGAGAAACTATTGAAGGTACACAGTGTCAGTATAAAAAGTACTAGAATATTTCTGGATAAATACATGAATCTCAATTCAATCAAATGTTAAAAATGATTACTGCCAAAACTCAGGAACTTTGTTTGAACCCTTCAGCCTGCAATCCACACACGATGCAAACGATGTGGTGTAGGCATACACAGAACCTTGTTGGTATAAAGCCCCAATAAGATATTTTGGTGGGTATAATTCGTCAAACATGTCTTCAACTAATACAGTGTCAAATACACATGATCTGTATCCCCTGTTAAAGAAATGAGGTGTTACATCCCGATAGTTCAAATAAATCCGTAGTTGCTGCTCCGAATACAGGTTGAAATACCCAAGCACCCCTATCTCGGGATGAGAGACATTCCTTATATTGCTAGTCAGTTGGGAGGGCTGCGGATCAAAAATGCTTCCCACACTTTCTGTATTGGACTGAAGCATTTCCCAATATTTATATGTTTTTTCTGAGAGAGCCCTTTGTTTCACGAGAAAACTATATCTGTCAGCAAATTTACCAGTAGATGTGCCAACCTTGGCTATCGGAAACTGATTGATAATATCCTCATTAAGGTGTTTTGAATTGGCAAGGATAATCTGGGTGGAAGAGTCATATTGGTAACAAAAATGCAAGGTATCGGGCCTTCTACGAGGGTATATTTCTACAGATGTGTCGGTCCTCTCGTAATAAAAACCGGAATAATATGCTGACCTGAATTCCCAGGTTTCTGTATAATCCCACTTATAATAAAAAGTATTATTATTAGGGTCATGAGTTGACACATAAAAGTTAACATTTGACTCATCGGAGGAGTAGGTAACTTTATCGATCTTTGGTGTTTCAATATATTCCTCGAAATCGGAAAGATATTCGGAGCCGTCAGCGTCGGAAACATAAAGCTGGACCATGTCTCCAAAATTCAAATCGATTCCGTCAACATAATACCTCCCGGACTTTTTCTCGCTGAGCCGATAGGTTGCTCCATCCTGCACACGAATTTCAACTATTGCTCCGGAAACATATTTTGTTTCTGATAAATCATTGAGCGCCTGGCTCCTGCTTAAATAAACATTTGCTTCTCCAGCGGTGCCATTTACATTTCCATCCACTACAAGCAAATCTTCGAATTGATCGACTTTCGGCGGGCTGTATGGCTCGACACATCCTAAAAAATAAACAGTCAATAGGATTATTGAAATTTGAAAAAAATTTTTCATCTAAAAACTAAAATTATATGTGATTGTCGGAATAGGGTTTCCAAATATGCTGAGTTTATAACCTTTTATCTCCCCGTCAACTGTTTGGAAATATACCGAGTAGGCATTTTTCCTTCCGGTCAAATTGTAGACCCCCACGGTCCAAGAGCTATGGGCCAGTTTTCGCACTTTATGATTTCCTTCGATATTCATGGATAAATCCATCCTGAAATAGTCTGGGATACGGTATTCGTTTCTGTCAGAATAGTGCACTCTACCGGCATCATTAAATTCATATCTCGTAAGCGGTATTGTGATCGGCCTGCCTGTGCTATACGTTACGTTCAGTCCAATATTAAACCGGCGATTGAATTTGTAATTACCAATCATGGTGAAATCATGCGGCTTGTCATAATTGCTTGGGTAGTACTCCCCATTGTTTATCGTCTCCAGGAGGTTCTCACTATTTGTGCGAAGCAGCGATCGTGAATAAGTATAACTCACCCATCCATTGATCTTTCCTTTTGTCTTTTTCACTAACAATTCCACTCCATACGCCTTGCCTTCTGCATTTAAAACATCCGTTTCAATGTGTTCATTCAAGATTAACTTTGCTCCACCTTTATAATCAAGGATGTTTTTTGAGGTCTTATAATAGGCTTCGATAGAAGTCTCCACCGCAGACGCCCGGAAGTTCTTGTAGTACCCGATGGCAAATTGATCACCAATCTGAGGTTTTATATTCGGATCGCTCAGTTTCCAGGTATCCGTGGGTGAAATTGACGTGGTATTAGACAACATATGTATATATTGCCTCATCCTGTTATAGCTTAATTTTATCGAGGCATCATTCCCTAACAAATACCTGAGTGAGGCCCTGTACTCCGGCCCATGATATGTGTTTATGATTTCATTCGACGAATAAGATGTACTGTCTGTGATGTTGCTGGTCTCCTTCGGCTGGCCAGCGGGATATGAAAACACATCCCTTGGCCCGAGTACATTAAACATAGAATACCTCAAGCCAAGGTAAAGGGACATTCTCGAATTTATTTCAATTTTATCTCCCAAATAGACCCCGCTTTCCACGCCTTTTTCACTTTGTATTTCCAAGGGTATTATCAGTGACTCCTCGCCCCGGGGGTAAAGATTGCCCGGATTGATATCATATGCAATTGAACTAACCCCAAAATCAAAAGCATGGCTAGAACCAGAGAAATAATTAAAATCGAGTTTGAAATTCTTTTGCCCCAAATTGTAGGAGAGATCAAATGCGTTTACCGGGTTCTGCTCGCTTGTAACTTTATAATTGTATCCGCTGTACCCGGCGGTAAAGACCCCATAAAACTTATTGGCAAACACATGCTTCCATTTGAGCGTCAGCGCATCATTGTTGTATTGGTACAAAGTATCACTATTAAGCTTAAAGCGATCGTCACTATGGTAGCCGGTGATGTAAAGGCTGTTCTTTTCATTAATGTTATAGTGAATATGAGCATTTAGATCATAAAAGGACGCCTGGCTATTTTTGATTGATTCATCCGGCACAAGTTTTAATAACCAATCAGAATACGTTGACCTTCCACTTACTGATACCGATAGCTTATCTTTTATCACCGGTATTTCGAGGGCCAACTTGGAAGTTAGCAGGCCAATACCACCTGACCCGACAAATTTACGCTTGTTCCCATCTTTGGTGGAAATCTCCAACACGGATGAGAGCCGTCCTCCATAATTTGCGGGTATACCGCTTTTATACAATTCAACATTTTTAAGCACATCCGGATTAAAAGCAGAAAAGAATCCAAAAAGGTGGCTTGGATTGTAAATCGTTGCATCATTGTAAAGGATCAGGTTTTGATCAGTTGTCCCTCCTCTCACATTCAATCCGGTGGAGCTTTCACCTACCGTCTGAACCCCTGGCAGCGTCAAAGCTACCTTGAGAATGTCTGTCTCACCAAATGCCATCGGTACATTTTTCATCGTCTTGATGTCGAGCTTTTCTACCCCCATGTTTAGGCTGGTGATATTAAGGTCTTTTTCAGATTCCACAATAATCTCCCTTAATGGAATAACATCCTCCTTTAACTCAATGTCTAGCTTTCCATTATTATTTAGAAGTATCTGTCGCTTAGTACTCTTCATGCCAATGCTGTTAATAAGCAGCTCATGCCTTCCCCTTGGTAAGGAAATAGAGTAGTAGCCGAATGCGTCTGTTGCTACACCTATTCGTGGCTCTTCGATGTACACCACCGCTCCGATGACTGGCTCTCCGGTATTAATATCCCGGATATAGCCGGCAATGTTGGCATTGCCATTTAAGCCATTTCCCGTGGCTTTTCCTATAGTGATCAGGCGTGACTCGACCCCGACGGTCTGGCTCACTACCTCTTGATTCCTGATAAAATCCGGAAGTTCTTCTTCGCTATCTGTAAACGACTCTTCTACCCGGAAAAAATTTGCTGGCAGACTGGTATAAACCGGGGTTTCTCTCGTGATATATATTTGACCTTTATACAGGGTGTATTTCAAGTCTGTGCCTTCAAATAATTTTTCTAGCGCCTCCTTTGCAGAGTTTTCCCGGATATCAATTTTGTATTTTAATGTGTCAAAATCAGCCTTGTTGTAAAACACCCGCTCAACCACCTGCTGCTCAAATACCGGGATAATATCTTCCATCAAAGCACTGTCAAACTTTAGGATGATAATTGAACTTTGTGAATGAACTTGAAACGCAAAAAAAATCAATAAAGAACAAAGAAAAAATCTCTTACTATGTGGCATCTGAATTAAAGATTGACGTAAAACTGTGATACTTTAAGAAGGTTGTGTTCAAAATCTGGCTTAAAATCAATCATATTTTGTTTAATGAACTTCTTCACCTCTTTCTTCTTATCTTTAAAAGCACTTATGACTGATATCTTATTGCTTACTTTCACTACTTCCCCATGCTTGACAATGTAGAACTTGTCTTCCAGCAAAAAGCTCCTTTCCATGCTTAAACCCTCAACCTTTTCATATAATTCTTTTTCCCTTAAGCACAAAACTTTTAAATCCTTCGAATTTAATAGCTGGTCATAAAAGCCTTTTTTTAAACCAGAATAATCACTTTCCTTCTCGATTTTAATAAACTCATGCCCAAAAAGTTTAAAGGCATCAACGCGATCCATGTCCAAAGCCAATTCTTTGCCATAACCTATGTGATCATAATATTCGACGACCAGGATATTCTTATGGGTATTGTACTTCAACTCGACATTGTCATAGCGCTGCCCAAAATACTCCACGCTTCCGGGAGTGAAATCCTCGTCTCTGAAATAGGGATGCCCCTTGATCCTAAAGTCATACTCAATATATTCCCTTCCATTAAAAATGCCCGACTGTTCATTAATGAAGGATTCATACAAATCAAGTGCTTTTACCCTGGAATGGCTGACAAAGACAGTAGAGTCATTTATAACCTGCGCATATCCGCTAAAACCTATTGCAAAAAGAAGGGAAAAGGCCCCACAAATTATTCTGTTCATGTATCATTGAAAAAAATGTATTCGCAAAAAAGGGAATAATCAAGGAATGAAAAAGTATTCCAGACATTATTTTTTTTTACCCTGGAATATAACATACTTTTTTGGTAAAATTCCCCATAAATTAACCGGCGTGTAACGTTCAACGTCGACTCCTGCCCAGACAAAATCATAGAACAAAAAAGGCATTGCCGGGATTTAAAATCAGAAATATTTTTGCCCAAACCGAAACATTTCCATTACACTTTAGTATAATTGTCAAAACATTTATTGTATAGACAATTATAATTCAATAACATCATGGAAAATTCAGTATTAACCAAATGGGCGATAGACCCAACTCATTCAGAAATCCAATTCAAAATAAAGCACCTTGTGATCTCCACTGTTACCGGGAAGTTTAAAGAATTTAGCGGTTCATTAGAGCAAGAAGGCGACACCTTCGAAAATGCCCAGGTGGAATTTTCTGCCAACATTGATTCAATTGATACAGGTGTGGCAGACAGGGATGGCCATTTAAAATCAGATGATTTTTTCAATGCTGAAAAATACCCGGAGCTTATTTTCAAGGGCACCAGCTTTGTAAAAATGGACAACAACAATTACAAGTTAACCGGCAATCTGACCATAAGGGATATCACACGAGAAATTGAGCTGGATGTATTTTATGGTGGTACGGTAACTGATCCTTACGGTCAAATCAAATCAGGTTTTGAAATTACCGGCGAAATAAATAGAAAAGACTACAACCTGAAATGGACCGCTGTTACAGAGGCAGGTTCAATAGTCGTCTCAGACCAGGTTAAACTGAACCTGAATATCCAATTAGTACAAAACTAAAATGTATTTCTCTGATCCGGCAAGTTCCCGGATCAGAGAACATTTATTCTTCCTTTCCCCATCTATAATTTTTTTAATATTTTTGTCAAAATTGTTTTGATGAAATCCCCTTTTACAAAGATTTTTATAATCCTCACGATCATACTTTTAAATTTTGGTTGTGACCAGGTAACCAAGTCCATTGTCCGGAAAAATGTTGAATATAACCAGATCATAGAGGTTTTGGGGAATAGCCTGATATTAACAAAGGTGGAAAACAAGGGTGCTTTTTTAAGCCTTGGAAATGAACTCCCCTTTGTCATCCGCGAAATCCTCCTCAGCTATTTTCCCTTGGTCATGCTTTTACTTGCTAGTTTGTATTTATTTAAAAATAAAAAACTGACAACCCCGGTAATCATTTTTATGAGCTTCGTGATTGGTGGTGGTATCGGAAATATTTTTGACAGGATTTTGAACGGTTCTGTCACTGATTTCCTTCACATGGATTTGTATTTATTCAGGACAGGCATTTTTAACATGGCCGATGTGTCAATAATGATCGGGTCCATTGGAATACTCTTTTATTACCTGTTTTTCACCAAATCGATCCTTCGGCAGACGAAGGAAAAGAAAAACTGATTTTTCTTTTTTCGATTGGCGATATTTACTTGAAAAAAATTTCATACGAAGAGCTAACTTTTTCTGTCGGAGAAAGTAGAATGATATGCTTCAAAATAGATCAACAAAGCATCGATTACATTAATCGTTCCACATGAAGAAAAGAAACAAAGAAAAAAAAGGATCATCAGATACACGTATCTCTCATCCCATGTCGCAAATTTGCCGCAAAAAGGCCTGCTAAGAAAGTACAAGTAATTCTTTTCTACTTCCCACACCTTCTTATTTTCAATCTCAGAATAAACCAAAAAGTTATTGGGTATTTATGTCACCGATGCAATAATGACGTCCCGAACACTGCAAGAATAGTCATATCCCACATTGGTATATTTCACTTTTTGCTTTTTTGAAAATTCATCTATTAATCCCTACTTTTAAAGCAACACGTTGCAAGGATCATGAAGGTACTATTTATAGGAGGAACCGGGAACATCAGCACGTCTTCAAGCCGATTGGCATCCAGCTTGGGAATGGATTTATATTTACTGAATAGAGGAAGAAATCAGGTTGATATTGAAGGAATTAAAACCATTCAGGGAGACATCACAGATGAAAAGGCAATGGCAGACATCATGAAACACTATTCCTGGGATGTAGTAGTTAATTGGATAGCTTTCGCACCTGAAGAAATAAAAAGGGATTTCAGATTGTTCAATGGAAAAACCAGGCAATATATTTTTATAAGTTCAGCTTCTTGCTATCAAACACCACTCCTCCACCCTATCATCACCGAATCGACGCCAATCTCCAATCCGCTGTGGGATTATTCCAACAACAAGATAAAGTGCGAAGTACTACTCAATGAATTATACAGGGAACATGGGTTCCCCATCACAATTGTTCGCCCTTCACACACCTATGATACTGTAATACCAATAGCCATAGGAGGTTTTACTGAATTTACAACAGCTAACCGTATTCTAAGTGGACAAAAAATCATCATACACGGCGACGGAAAATCACTTTGGGTGGTCACACATGCGGAGGACTTTGCAAAAGGATTTGTCGGTTTGTTAGGTAATTCTCAATCGATAGGCCATGCTTTTCACATTACTTCTGACGAGGTGCTGTCATGGAACAATATCTATCAAATTCTGGCAGATGCCCTGGGGGGCGAATTAAATGCAGTTCACATTGCCTCGGATTTCATTTGCAAAATCGAACCTTCCTTCACCGGTACTCTCCTCGCCGACAAAGCAGAGAGCGTCATTTTTGATAACACGAAAATCAAAACCTTCGTACCGGGATATCAGGCCACTATTCCTTTTGCCAAGGGGATCAGGAAAACCCTTCAATGGTTCGATGATCATCCGGAAAAAAAGATTATCTCCAAAGAAACAAATTATAAAATTGACCGGATCATTGCGGCCTATGAACGCTAAGGTTTTCGATCGAATAGTGATCCTGTAGCTCGGCTATCAACTCCTTAATCCGCTCTTTGATGCTTTCGGGTTCCAGTACTACTACATCACTACCAAAAGTAAGGAGCCACCTCGATAAAAATTCATGGCTGAAAAGAGCAAAATCCATTACAATTTTTCCATTCTTTTCCACTTGGTTGAGCCATCCAAATTGATATTTGACATCCGTTATATGCCCTGCTCTCTCCTTTGACATCTCGACCCTGACAATTTCCAAATCGGTCTGTCGTTGAAGGTTTTCAATGTATTTTCTCAACGAAACATGGTTTTCCCTGGTAAATACTTCCTCCAGGATCTTTAGCTTGGAGATGCGATCAATGCGAAAGTCACGATAGTCATTTCTCAGTCGGCACCAGGCGATCAAATGCCACTGAGAACCGTAGTAGCACAGGCCAATAGGCTCGACATGTCGCTCATTGAATTCTCCGATATAATTCGACCAGTAGTCCATCTGAAGGACTTTGTTTTGTGGCAAAGCCGATTGGATTTGAGACAAGACCAGGTTGCCGCTTTGATCTGTAAAATGCCTTTTAAAGGGATCAACAATGATCTGTTCATTCACGCCTTCCAGCTCTTCCTTTTTCCTGGTATCCAATACGGCCTTGATTTTAGAAAGGGCCGATGAATAATGCTGGTGCGAATCGCGGTCGGTCGCTTTTTCCATAAACTTCCCGGCAAGCAGCAATGTAAGCGCTTCGTCCCTGGTAAACATGACTGGCGGCAAATGATAACCCTCCATTAGAAAGTATCCCACACCCGCCTCCGCGCCAATGGGTACACCTCCTTCTTCCAGCGCCCTGATGTCACGGTACACCGTGCGCACGCTGATCTCAAACCTGTTGGCAATCTCTTGTGCAGTGATCACCTTTTTTGTTTGCAGTTGAATGATGATGGCCTGAAGGCGGTCGATTCTATTCATCCGGTTTATTATTGGTTTCTAATTTCTCTAATAATGTCAGGCAATGGACTAAAGCGCGGGTAGTATGGTAATTTCCCTTCCAAATAGACGCTTTGGCTCTTTTTGTAAATTTCTTGTTAACGTCTAATCCGTTCAAATACCAGCCGCCATGTTCATTGTCGATAAGATATCCGGAAATATACTCCCATTGCGCTTCAAATCGCTGGTAGTAATTCTGCGGATCATCAGGAAAAAAGCAATGCATCAATAAAAAGCTATTTAAAGCTTCCGCTTGCGACCACCATTCCTTGTGCGAACTGAGGATGGTCATTTTACCATCGACATATTTGCCCTGATCAAACAGTCCACCGTATTTCTCATCCCACCCCATTTTGATGGAATGTTCTACAAACGATCTTATTTTCGGTAAATAACCGCCTTCATCTTTGCCCAGCGCTTCAGCCGCTTCATACAACAAAAAGGCCGTTTCCACATCATGGCCAAAGGTGATATGTTCTGAAATGTATCCACTTCCTCCACCCGTTTGCTTTAGCTCCTCGTCCGTAATCATTGTCCAATCAGGATAAAAAAAGAGCTTCAGGAAGCCTCGTTCATCCATCATCTTTTCACTCACCACCACATACATTTCCTCCAGCCGCTCTCGCAACAATGAATCCGGCCAGACTTCGTAAAGCGCCGTAAAAGCTTCCAACAAATGTATCGAGCTGTTATATTCCTTTAATCCAATTTGAGCCCTGTCAGAATATGTGAAGTCATTTGCTTTTTCTCGTGGAATGGGCGTTCCGTCACGATAGAGCATCTGAAAATATCCACCGTACACGCTGTCCCTGCTATGATCATCCAGCCAATAAAAAGTTTCCCTGGCCAGGTCAAGCGCTCCCTCATTTCCTGAGGCTTTGTGGTACTCAGCAAGTGCGTAAATGGCAAAAGCATTCCCATAAGCTGTCTTTTCACACGAGGACGGCACCTCCCTTACCTGGCCTTTTACATCTGTCATCTGAAAAAAACCTCCCACTTTATCATCCCACATTTCATCCCTTAAAAACTGGAATCCATGGCCAGCCCATTTGAGATAATCCTGTTTTTCTTCGTAATGGCCATACAAAAAGGACAGAGTCCAAATGTGCCGGGCCTGTGTGACAATAAATTTGTCCTGGGCACCTTTCAACTCCCATTTGTAATTAAAATCAGAAAAATATCCTCCATTCACAGAATCAATTACCAGGGGGTACCAAACGTCGATCATTTTGGTTTGTAACACTTCCTGTATTGCTTCCCCAATGGACGATTGGCCATCTTTCACATCAGGTTTTTCACAAGCAATAAAAAGGGTGGATGTAAGTAGGAAAAAGGGTAAGGTTTTCATACTTCAACTAAAATTGAACTACTAAAATAAGGTATAATTATTTACGGTCACACAAACATCGTATACATAGTGTTTCCAAAATCCGAAAGTACAGGATGATTTCCCATTTTCTAAGTTCAATCCATTTGAATGAAAAGGCTGTGTGATTTAACAAACTAAAGCCCGGGTTGTTTCTTTCTGGCAGGATCTGAGATGTATAAATTTGCAGGCTAATAATCTACAATTAATCTAATCGATTTTTAATCACGGGCGGTAAATGCACAGGGCAAACGCATTTAATAAAGAAACTTCGTCATTCCGGAATCAATTCAACGTCATTTTATAGATTCCAGACAAATTTTGTTCTTTAAAATAAAATTAGAACAATCCCGCATAGCTATCGGGACTGGAATGACGGTAAATGCGTTTGCCCTGGGTAAATGCAATTACGCTACGCCGTACATTTGCGAAAAATCGAACCGCTTTGAAAGGCTTTTACACCATCTTTTTGCTGCTGCTATCCAACTCATTTATGACCATAGCCTGGTACGGTCATTTAAAGTTTGCAGAATTAAAGCGGTTCTCCAAATTGGGTTTGTTTTCCATTGTGTTGATAAGTTGGGGGCTGGCCTTCCTCGAATCCTGTTTCCAGGTTCCTGCAAACAGGATTGGATTTAAGGACCATGGCGGGCCATTCTCATTGGTAGAGTTAAAAGTAATCCAGGAAGTTATTACTCTGATTGTATTTGTCGTCTTCACCCTTTTGGCCTTCAAAAATGAATCGATCCGTACTAATCATATCATCGGATTTTTGTTTCTCATCGGCGCGGTATATTTCATTTTTAAAAGATAGAGCGGTCTTATGCAAGACCAATAGCATGCTAAGTATCCTTAATTATTCTTGAATATATTATTTGGTGTTTCTAAATTGTTTAGTCATTAGTGTTTCTAAATTGTATGATCAATTAAACTGGCAACTTATGTATTCGAAGTCATTTAATGCTTTTAGGGAATCACTCGTCATCGCCTATTATTACATAGTTATCGCTGACGGAATCATCGACCCGAGGGAAATTGAGTTTGGTGAAACGATGATCAAAAAGGAAGGGATAGACAAGGGCGATTTTGACAAAAAAATCGAAATTCTAAAAAACACCTCGAAAGACCATATCAAGGAAATGTTAAAAGACTGCATGAAGAAGCTTACTCCCATTGAGCAAGTGCGGATTATTGCCTACATGTCAAAAGTAGCCGATTCTGACGGCCGTCGTGATCCATCGGAAATGAGCTCCATACAGGAGATTTATAAGGAACTACACCTGCACCTGAATGACATTATCAGGGAAAAGGAATCAATCGTTTAACCCGCGTTGATGCAGGAGTTAATAAGAAAATTAGTTATTGATTTAATAGGCTTAATATTTCGAATAAATTCTAATGAACCACAGCATAAGCCGGTTGGGTAATATTTAAAAAAGCAGTTTACGTATAAGTGATTGGTTTTTAAACTCATTAACTGATAACATCTGAATTGAATGATTCAGGTTTAAGATATTTTGCGGCTGAAACCAAAAATAAATCCCGGCTACAAGTAACCGGGATTTTTTTGATGAAACTCTATTCGATCACCCAAGTTTCATTTCCTGCTAAAAGTTGGTCGAGATCACCTAGCCCTTTTTTCTCCTTCATATCCTCAACCTGTTGACAAATCTGCTCTTCGTAGGTTGGTCTTTGTTTTTGATAGATGACCCCAAATGGCCGCGGAAAGTTTCCGCTTACCGACGGGTCACCAAAGAACCTGGTCAGAATTGTCGATTTAATATAGTCGTTTTCATCGTGAATCCATAACTCATCCACGCTGACATTTGATAATTCCACTATTTCCGGTTTAAAACCATCGAGTTTAATTCCTTTTTCTTCATCCGCCCCGAAAACCAGCGGTTTGCCCTGCTCCAGGAATAAGGTATGCTGCTTCTTCACATCTTTTTCTGTGAGTGAAAAGAATGCACCATCATTAAAGATATTACAGTTTTGATACACCTCAAGAAATGAAGTTCCCTTGTGGGCATGAGCCCTTTTTATCATTTCCTGCAGGTGTTTTGGGTCCCTGTCCATCGCCCGGGCAACGAAGGTTCCGTCGGCACCTAAGGCCAGTGCAGCAGGATTGAAAGGATGATCCAATGAACCAAATGGAGTTGATTTCGTGACTTTCGACATGGGAGACGTGGGCGAATACTGGCCCTTCGTCAATCCATATATTTCATTGTTGAACATCAGGATGTTCAAATCGAAATTTCGTCTCAGGGTGTGTATGATATGGTTTCCTCCTATTGAAAGCGCATCACCATCCCCGGTGATGACCCAAACGCTCAGCTCGGGTCTGGTAGATTTTAAACCTGAAGCAATGGCAGGGGCTCTACCGTGGATACTGTGCATCCCAAAGGTATCCAGGTAATATGGAAACCTGCTCGAACAGCCAATTCCCGAAACAAAGACAATTTTCTCTTTTTCCAGGCCTAATTGTGGCAATACGGATTGCATTTGCTTAAGGATAGAATAATCACCACACCCGGGGCACCATCTCACCTCCTGGCCACTGTCAAAATCCTTAGCTGTCAACACTCCGTTACTATTATTTTTATCTAATACTTGTTCCATTTTTCTGAGTTAAAAGTTGCGACCTATTAAGCGTTTAGCATTTGTTTCACCTTCTCAACAATTTCATCTTTTGTGATAGGTACTCCTTTTATCTTATTGTAGCCTTCCGCAGGAATCAGGTATTTGTCCCGGATGATTTTTATCAATTGGCCATTGTTTATCTCCGGAATCAAGACTTTGTCAAAATTATGCAGCACTTCGCCCAGGTTTTTTGGGAAAGGCTTTATATACCTCAAATGCGCGTGGGCTACTTTATAGCCTTGCTCATTCAAATCTCTCACTGCCGATTTTATTCCTCCGAAGGTAGATCCCCAGCCAAGCACAAGCACATCCCCTTTGTCCGGCCCAATCTCGATATCTTGCTCCGGAATGAAATTCGCAATCTTTTCCACTTTTTCCTCCCTGATCAACACCATTTTCTGGTGGTTCTCAGGATCGTAGGAAACATTACCGGTTACATTTTCTTTTTCAAGACCCCCTATTCGGTGCTCCAATCCGGGAGAACCGGGAACAGCCCAGTTTCTCACTAACCTTTCGTCACGAAGATAAGGCATGAATTTCTCCCCATTCCCTTCTTTTAATTGGGAAACCTTGATTTCCTTCAAGTCAGACGATTTCGGGAATTTCCATGGTTCAGCGCCATTGGCAATATACCCGTCGCTCAACACCAGAACCGGCGTCATATGCTCCAACGCAATTCGAATAGCCTCGTAAGCCACCTCAAAACAGGAAGAAGGTGTGCTAGCCGCAATGACCGGCATAGGGCACTCCCCATTTCTACCGTAGACAGCCTGTAGCAAATCCGCCTGCTCAGTTTTTGTAGGCAAGCCGGTAGAAGGCCCTGCACGCTGAATGTTGATAATCACTAGTGGTAACTCCAGCATCACCGCCAGCCCCATCGCCTCCGTCTTTAATGCCAATCCAGGCCCTGATGTACCAGTAACACCGATGTTCCCACCATAAGAAGCTCCAATGGCGGCACAAATGGCCGCGATCTCATCTTCTGCCTGGTAGGTTTTAATATTAAAATTTTTATGGCTTGCCAATTCATGTAAAATATCTGAAGCAGGCGTAATTGGATAAGTTCCGTAGAAAAGCTCCAGTCCTGTTTTTGCTGCCCCCGCGATCAATCCCAACGATATAGCTGGGTTACCGTTGATGCTTCGGTAGGTTCCAGGAGACATTTTAGCGGGTTTGACCCGGTATTTTGACCGGAACGCTTCGGTGATGTCTCCATAATTGTAGCCAGCTTTTAAGGTCCGCACATTGGCATCAAGTACATCCGGCAGCTTCTTGAATTTTCGCTCAAAAAAGTTGAGGGTATTCTTCGGATCCCTGTCAAACAGCCAATAGATAAACCCCAAAACAAACATGTTTTTTGAACGGTCTTTGTCCCGCATTCCCAGAGGATTATCTTTCAAAGCTTCACGGGTAAGCTTGGTGACATCTATCTGATACACCTCATAATCATGGAGAATACCATTTTCTAGCGGGTTTTGTTCATAACCAGACAATCGTAGATTCTTACCATCAAATCCCGAGGTATTAACTATGATGACACCGCCTTTTTTAATGTTTCTTAAATTCACTTTCAATGCAGCAGCATTCATGGCCACCAGCACATCACAGGAATCACCCGGAGTAAAAATCTCCGTGCTTCCAAAGTGGATTTGAAATCCCGAAACCCCTGGAAGGGTTCCTTGCGGAGCCCGAATTTCAGCCGGAAAATCCGGGAAGGTTCCTAAATCATTTCCAAATAAGGCGGTATTGTTTGTGAATTGACTTCCTACCAACTGCATCCCATCACCGGAATCACCGGCGAACTTGATGACTACTCTTTCTTTTTCTTCTGTTTTTCTCATTAACAATCAGGATTTTACACATCTCCCATCCTGCATATCGTTCTGTAGTAGCTTTGACCATTTACGAACAAATGGTAATTTGTTTTCAAATGATCATTCAAAATTAGTAAAAGCAAATAAATTAATTAGAATTATTACAAATAAGTTAACAAAAGAACTCAAAAATTGATAATCCGTTGTCATTTCGGGTGCATCACCAGAATGCCGGACAAAAGCTTAATATCACAATGGACTCTTTATTTTATCGTGAATTTATCGACCAGAGTATTTACAGGATGGAAGAAAATACCCCCCGCATAATAAAATGTACGAATCTGCTAACCGAAGCCGAAATTTGGCAACGGCCTAATGAGAATTCCAACAGCGTGGGAAATCTGATTTTACACTTGTGCGGCAATATCACCCAATACGTACACTCTTCCCTGGGAAATCGCCCCGACACACGCGAAAGGGATGCCGAGTTTATCGCCGATTCAGGTCCTTCAAAAAACATTTTGTTGGGAAAATTGGAACAAGTGGTTGACGAGGCCAATTCAATTATTCGCAAAACCCCAATAGATGAATTGCTGCGGCTCAGAAAAGTTCAGGGATTTAGCTTCACCGGAATTGGAATAGTGATCCACGTGGTGGAGCATTATTCGTACCATACCGGTCAGATTGCTTTTTGGACCAAATTATTGAAAAACAAGGATCTTAGTTTTTACGGTGGGATTAATCTAAACCTCAAAAATGAAATAAAATAGACAACGATAGATAATTTTCACTAACCTTCTTATCACTTTTTAATTTGTATCGTTTAGCTAAATCACAAATTAACAACTATGCTGATCGACCATAGAACAATAAACTTGCATGGAAAGATGCTTTTTGAAAAGGCAATCATCAGGCCTCCCTTCAAAAAACCGCATCCAATGCCTGATGAAGCATGCTTTCTCTATATTTTGGATGGTCAAAACCAGACTATATCAGAGAATTCTGTAACCTTAGCATCAGAAAGAGAAGCATTATTAATGAAATGTGGATCCTATTATACCCGAATGCTTCCATCAGACAAAACCGGATTGTATGAGGCTGTGGCAATACATTTTTATCCGGAAGTCATGAAAAAGATATACAAAGATCAATTGCCCTATTTTTTAAAGATTGAAAATCATGCACAAAGCTTAAACATCACTAAGCTACAATCGGATGAGATGATACAGAAATACATTGAAAATGTTCTTTTTTATTTCAAACACCCTGAAATCGTCACAGAAGAATTACTGGAACTTAAATTAAAGGAAATTATGGTTCTATTGGGTAATTCCAACAGATCCAAAGAGGTCAGGGAAATTCTCAATTCTTTGTTCACACCAAGGGCATTTTCATTTAAAGAAGTTATTCACGCGCACATTTTTTCAAACCTCAGTCTGGAAGAATTAGCGGAAATAACCAATTTGAGTGTTTCATCCTTTAAAAGAGAGTTTAAAAAAATCTATCAGGACTCTCCGGCAAATTATATGAGATCGAAAAGACTTGAAAAAGCTAAAGATCTCTTGCTAATGTCTGAGTTAACCATTAGTGAGATAGCGTATGATTGTGGATTTAATGATCTCACAGGATTTTCAAGATCATTTAAAGAAAAATTTGGCGAATCACCTTCTGAATACAAGATGAGCCAAAATGCCAAACCCTTGAGCTAAATTGTAAAAGCTTCTTCCCTGCTTTACGACATCTTTGTCACATTATTCAACCATAAAAAATGTACAAAGATGAAAAAGTCAAATCAAAAAATTTCAATGGAAATTGATGTCACACCGGAGGCAGCCTGGAAGATTATCGGCGCTGTGACAGGCGTTGACAAATGGCTCGCACCAGTTACGGCCTGCCGTGTTGAGGGAAATGAACGTTTCTGCTCAACGGAAGAGGGAGAATTTAAAGAGGATATCCTGAAGGTAGATCATAATAGCAGGGAGTTTTTATACGCAATTCCTGTTCAACATATGATTCCTGTAAGCAATATCAACGGTAAAATGGCCGTGAAAAATTCTACCAACAGCACAGCAATCGTTGAATGGGAATGGTCCTTCGATGTAGAAGATAAAAATGAGCAAATTGCTAAGGACGCCTTTTCGATGATTGGAAACGCTGGAATCAAAGGAATCGAAGAGCTGATAAAATCTGAAGTGCCTGCTTAATATCTCCCTTCTGAAAAAAGTAATGCTTGGATAATAAGCATTACTTTTTCTTTTTGGAACTTTCCATGATCCAGATTATTATGCAATTGTCTTTTTATTGAAAAATATCGTCGATAAATGAGAAAGTACTTCCTAATATTGATTTTAGTTTATACTGGAATTAATTCTCACGCCCAAGATCCTTTTCGATTTGAGGAAGAAGTACAAAACATCACAGAACGGAACAAAAATTTCAACCCTGAAAACCTGATACTTTTCACAGGTAGTTCAAGTATCCGTTTGTGGAAAGATCTCCAGGAAAGATTTCCGGAAAAGAACATACTCAATACAGGTTTTGGCGGGTCGCACACCAGCGATCTTATTCATTATGCTGAAGAATTGATCTTTACGTATAAGCCATCTCAAATTTTTATATATGAAGGTGACAATGACCTATCCAGTGATAAAACCCCTCACCGGGTATTGAAAGACACTAAAAATTTGGTTCACCTCATACAATCTAAATTGCCTGGGACCCCCATCGTTTTTATCACGCCTAAACCAAGTATCAAACGTTGGGATTTAAGGGAGAACTATTTGGAGTACATCCAACTATTGGGGAAATATGTAAAAAAAACTCCTCATCTCTCCATGATCAATGTGTGGCCGGTGATGTTAGATTCTACACAAACACCGATAAAAGATATTTTTTTAGAGGATAACCTGCACTTGAATAAGAAGGGGTATGATATCTGGACGAAACAAATCGGTCCTGCACTACTCTAAATCCGGGAAATTAGGCTTAAAATTAGTGCAAGCAAATACTTGCTAAAACGATGGATACAAGAAGGGGTGTATTTCAGGCCATTGCCGATCTCACAAGAAAAAATATTCTTTCACTTCTTCCGGATCAAAAACTGGCTTGTTTATGAGTTGATTAAGACCTTAAAGAAGATACATTTATGAATTACCAAAAGTCCAAAGTTAACCATCCGAAAGTTTGGAACTTTCGGATGGTTAGGGCGTAGCAATATGCTTTCTAGTGTAATGGTAATGCCAATTTTTCAAACTCTTTGCCATTGTGACATTGTTCGCGGGAGAGATTCCACAGAAATGTTTACCAGTGATTAACAACAATAAAATTTGTAGGTTTATACATGCAAAGTCAATTTACCGCTATCCTACGTACTTCTTTCAATATCCCGAAGGAAGAAATGTCCGGATTGGTGGGCATTTCAAGACACCTCTCGATAAAAAAGAACAATTATTTTTTGATGGAGGGCGATCCTCCCTATCATCTCGGATTTGTAATGAGGGGCTTGTTCAGGTACTATTATATTGACCGAAAGGGAAATGAATTTACCAAAGGCTTTATGCCCGAACATTCCTTCTTAAGTGCGTATGATGCCATCATCGAAAGGCGGCCGTCTTTTTATACCATTGAGGCGCTAGAGGACTCAGAAGTGCTTATGTTCGATTACCTGAAATGGAAAGAATTGATCTATCCCCATCACGATTGCTGGAAGGAATTTTTGATTAAGCTCATCGAGAAGGGCTACGCAAAAAAAGTAACTCGGGAAAGGGAATTTCTCCTTCTGGATGCCGAGGAACGCTACCAATCCTTTATGAAGAATTATCCTGGCCTGGAAAAAAGGGTAAAGCAACATTTGATTGCTTCCTATTTGGGAATTACCTCGGTGGCATTAAGCAGAGTTAGAAAGAAAATGGGGCTTGTTAACATAGGTTGATGAAATCACGATTTGCATGATCCTTCTTTACAAATAAAAAGAAGGACTCATGAAACTAAACAACAAAACCATTCTCATCACCGGCGGAAGCTCCGGAATAGGGCTCGAACTCGCCAGGATACTGACAGAAAAAGGAAACCAGGTACTGATCTGCGGCCGTTCCGAAGATAAATTAAAGGAAGCTAAAAAGGCATTGCCCGGAATCAACATCTTCCAATGTGACATCAGCCAAAAAGAAGGCCGAAATATCCTTGTCAATTGGGTTAAAGAATTGTTTCCCGAATGCAGCGTGCTGATCAACAATGCAGCGATTACACACGCCGCCCATTTCATGGAGGACGAAATCATACTTGAAAAAGCAGAAGCGGAAATCAATACCAATCTGATGGCTCCTATTGCACTATCAAAACAACTATATCCCGTGCTGGTAAAAAATCAGGAAGCGGCCATCGTCAATATTACCACGGGGCTCATTTATGCACCGAGGACGATCTATCCCATTTACTGCGCCACAAAGGCAGCCCTGCACTCCTTTACTCACGTGCTCCGCGCACAATTAGAAAACACACCGATTAAAATAATAGAAGCAATCATGACGGTCGTGGATACACCCTGGCATATCAACGGCGCGCCAAAAATAGCCATCTCCCCACAAAAAGCCGTTGCCGAAATGATCCGGGGAATAGAAAAAGATCAGTTGGAAATCAAAATCCATAAGGTGAAATTGTTAAGTCTGATTTCCAGAATCTCCCCAAAACTGGCCTTCAGGATTATAAACCGCCCCTAACCGACAATGTCCATCACGCTGCAACGGTCGCCAAACCTTGGCAATGGTTTTTATTCCATCCTTTTGATGCTTGACTGTCCTAAATTCATCGCATCACTTCCCGCAAACCATGCGCTTGTCCAGTGATGGGATGAAGAGGGCGTTTCGTTCCGCCCAGTGGTGGGATGAAGACCCACTCCTCTTCAGTCTTCCAACTCCCGACTTCGGTCATCGGTCATCGGTCATCCGACTTCGGTCTTCGGTCTTCCGACTTCCAACTCTCCTACCCCTCCGCCCTTCGCACACCCCTTGATCCTTCCTCCTTTTTCCCCTATCTTCATTCCTCATCAACACAAACTAAATGGCTACAGAAAATCCTTACTTCAATCCACAACTAACCCTGTCAAAAGAAGAAATGCAGCGATATGGTTATGAAATTGTTGACCTGATTGTAGAGCATTTTGACCAGTTAAAAAACCTGAAACCAGTATCCCGCGCATCGAGAAAAGAAATGGATGCCCGCCTGGCAGAGTCAATTCCTCATTCGGGCGACTCCCCCCAAAATGTGCTCCGCTTTGTGAAGGAAAATGTTCTTCCTTTCACAGACCTCCTCACCCACCCTAATTTTTATGCATTCGCCCCCAGCCCTAATAATTTTATCAGCGCGATGTCCGACAGCATTGCTACGGCATTTAACATATTTACTGGAGGATGGATAACTTCACCTGGTGGCGCCGAGGTAGAGATCGTCACTGTCAACTGGCTGCTGGAATTGGTGGGCTTCCCGGTCAAGGAAGGAGGTGGCATTTTTACCAGCGGGGGCTCCATGGCCAATCTGACGGGATTGACCACGGCCAGGAAAATGAAATGTGGAGAAGATTTTGAAGAGGCGATCCTTTATATGTCCACACAAACACATTCCTCCAATTACCGGGCAGCAAAGATCATTGGGTTTAAGGAGGACCATATAAAAATGATTCCGGTAGATGATGATTTTAAAATTGATTTGAAAGCACTAAACGAACAAATCGCGAAGGATAAAAAGAATGGCAAGAATCCTTTCTGTATCCTTGCAACAGCCGGAACCACCAATACCGGAGCCATCGATCCATTCCTGGAACTCTCAAAAATCTGTAAAGAAGAAAACATGTGGCTGCACGTTGATGGGGCCTATGGTGGGGCAGCTATCATAAGCGAAAAAGGAAGAAAAGCCCTTAAAGGGCTGGAATTGGCCGACTCACTGACCATTGACCCTCACAAGTGGTTGTTTCAGCCCTATGAGATTGGCTGCATCCTGGTAAAGGACCACCGACACCTGTCCGGCACTTTTTCAGAAAATCCTGAATATCTACGTGACGTAAAGGGAAATGCCGATGAAATCAATTTTTACGACCACGGAGTCCAGCTTACCAGAAGGTGCAGGGGGCTTAAATTGTACATGTCGCTGAAAACCTTTGGCATTGACTCTTTTTCGGCTGCAGTCAGCCACGGGATCGATTTGGCTGAATACCTGGAAAGCTACCTGCAAAAGAATGAAAATTGGGAGATCCTTTCCAGGGCATCCCTGGCCGTCATTACATTCAGGTATAACCCTGTCAATACAAAATTGAGTAAAGTGGAACTGGACAATCTAAATCAATACCTCTCCAATAGTATCATCCGTTCGCAAAAAGCCATGATCGTGACCACTATTATTAATGGCTATGTAAGCCTCAGAATGTGTACAGTTAATCCGCGGACGAGAGAGGAAGATGTGACTACAACGGTGGATTTATTAGAGGATTATGCAATTAATTATTTGAAGGATTATCCAAAATAAGAAAGCCGTTCGAAAATCTGGTTCCCGAGCGGCTTTTCATTCTAGGTTTCTAATTTCTTAAGCTGGCAATTTCGAGTAGGTGGCGCTACCAAAAGCCAATATCGGAATAAAAATGATCCCCAAGAGTATCAAACCGATTGTAAATCCGACATCCTTTCCAAAAGAAAGAGATAAGCGATGTATCACAATGATGCCAATTACAATATTGACAACAGGTATGAGGTACAAAAGAATCCACCAACCCGGCTTGTTAACAATCTCCAGCAAAACTATTACATTGTAAATTGGGATAATCGCTGCCCAACCTGGTTTCCCTGCTTTTTCAAAGATTTTCCAATAGCAAATAATTATAAATGCTATAAAAACTAAGTAAAGAATAATGACACCGGTTCCAATGCCTTCGTAAGATTCCATAGTAGTTAGATTTAGGTTAATAATAAACTTAAAGTAATATAGAAATATATTTATTCAGTTTGAAAAATGCAGATAATTTTGTTGGAATTTAATCTAACATTAATCCTGAAATACCTACTTGAATCAACCAAAACAGGGAGAGAATTTCCCTTTCTCCCTGGTGCTAATTTATTTAATCCAAAATGTTTGCCCACATCCGATATAAACACTATAATTGTAGACCTACTAAATCAATCAAACAAGCGAGCACCCCACAATTATTTTCCCTTTTACCTTAACTTTTTAAACTCTTCCTTTTTATCAACCTATTATTTTACCGGTATCTTAATTTCAGCCCAAAAAGTACAAATATCAATAACAGCGTAAATACATTGGCAAACATGACCGGTCGGTCGTTGATCATGATCCCGTAAATCAGCCACAATGAAACACCCACCATAAAAATAAGGATCATCCCAAACGACAGATCCTGGGTAGATTTGGTTTTCCAAGTGCGAATTACCTGCGGCAGAAAGGCAATGGTGGTAAGTATAGCTGCAATAAAACCGATGGTTTCGATGGTGTTCATGAGGTAGATTTTTTGAGCCGCAAAAGTAAATATAAAGAGGGATTAACCATCAAATGATTTTTCAAAAACCCCAACATTCTATGTCAATTTCATTTGTAGGGATCCCTTCGAGGGCTTCCAACAATGGTGCTGCTATTACCAAACGAACCCTCGAAGGGTTTCATTCAATCCGCTAATTTCCCCAGGGCAAGCCCATTTAAACTTAAATTGACCTGTGTTTACCATTTATATCGTCTGGCCCAGTTGCAAATCGATCATTTCATTCCCGGAACTTTTCCGAAAGTTCGAAACTTTCGGAAAGGTATGATGAAATCCGGTTTGACGGCCGGTAATTTTTGAGACTTTAGATAGGTTTTTTTAAATGCATTTGCCCTGCTAATTCCACACCTTCCCTTTCACTTAAACAATTGCCTTCCTATATTTGCGCCTCCAAATAAATCAGTACCAGAATGACGAATGCAGACTTTATCGCCGAATTACAATGGAGAGGGATGATCCACGATATGATGCCCGGCACGCAGGAGCAGTTTCAGAAGGAAATGACGACGGCGTATATTGGCTTTGACCCCACGGCAGATTCCCTGCATATCGGAAGCCTTGTTCAGATCATGATCCTCGTACATCTGCAAAAAGCAGGTCACAAGCCTGTTGCCCTCGTTGGTGGTGCAACGGGAATGGTAGGTGATCCCTCCGGAAAATCAAAGGAAAGAAACCTTCTCTCTGAAGATATTTTAAGGCACAATCTCGAATGCGTCAAAAAGCAGTTGGAAAAATTCCTTGATTTTGATGCAGGAAAAAATGCCGCCGAGATGGTCAATAACTACGACTGGTTCAAGGACTATTCTTTCCTGGATTTCATACGGGACGTGGGTAAACATATCTCGGTCAACTACATGATGGCCAAAGAATCGGTACAAAAACGGCTTGAAACAGGAATGTCGTTCACCGAATTCAGTTATCAACTGGTACAGGGTTATGACTTTTACTATCTAAATCAGCATAAAAACTGTAAAGTACAGCTTGGCGGCTCTGATCAATGGGGAAACATTGTCACGGGCACGGAACTGATCAGGCGGATGGGTGGTGGTGAGGCCTTTGCGGTCACAACACCCCTGGTGAGGAAAGCCGATGGCACCAAGTTTGGTAAAACGGAGGAGGGCAATGTCTGGCTCGATAAGGATAAGACCTCTCCCTACAAATTCTACCAGTATTGGATCAATGCTTCTGACGACGATACGAAAAACTACATCCGTATCTTCACATTGAAATCAAAGGATGAAATTGAGGAGTTGGAAAAAGAGCACGATGCTGCCCCTCATTTACGTATCCTCCAGCATGCATTGGCGGAAGATATTACTACCCGTGTCCACAACCGGGAGGATTACCAAATGGCGGTGAAGGCCTCCAACATTCTTTTTGGAAAATCAACGACGGAAGAGTTGAGTTCCATTGATGAAAAAACGCTGTTGAGCGTGTTTGAAGGAGTTCCCAAGATTGACGTTGAAAAAGATCACCTGGGAAGCGCTGAAGACATTATCACCTTTCTGTCGGAAACCACCAAAGGTGAAATCTTCCCTTCAAAAGGAGAAGCCCGGCGCATGGTGCAAGGTGGCGGTGTAAGCGTCAACAAAGAAAAAATCTCTGATATCAGCCAAAAACCGGAATTCAGTTTACTGCAAAACAAATACCTCCTGGTACAAAAAGGCAAGAAAAACTATTACCTGGTAGAAATTCACTAGTGTGATGATTTTTTAAATAAACGTACCAATTCATGCCATCACTGAGAGTTGGATTTTTCATTGGCACTTGTAAAAGCCAAGTGATGGCATGAATATTTAGTCGGCCATTAATTCATTCATTGTACCAGCGGCCTTTGCTTACCCTGAAGTAGTACATGGAGCAAGGGATAATCATCAGTCCGGCTACTGCCAGGAAAATGAAAGACACCCTCAAATGAAACACCTCTGCAATATAACCGATGAGCGCCGGCCCGAATAGCATCCCCACGATGGCATAGGTAGCGATAATGGAAATTGCCATTCCCGGCGAATATTTTTTGGAATTGCCCGCCAAAATAAAAGTCATCGGCACAACGGGCGCCGTGCCAATCCCGACCAGGGAAAAGCCAAACATTGCCCATTCAAAGGTCGGCATCGTCACCGCCAGCAACATGCCAACGGCAATCAGGGAGCTGGAAATTATGTACATGGCAGGCATCCCGACTCTATGGATCACCCAGTCAGACGCAAAACGAAACAAGGCCATGCACGTCATGAAGATCAGATAGCCCGTTGTAAACAATTCAACTTTAATTACTTCTTTGAAATACACCCCACTCCAGTCGAACATGCCCCCCTCACAAATCGCTGCAAACAAGATGATAATGCCCAGAGCGAGTATCTGCGGATCAGGCTTACCAAACATGAGCTTATTGCCCGACTCCGCCTTGTCCTTTTTGAGAAGACTAGGATAGAAAAGTATTAAAAAGATCAGGGCGAAAACCGCAATACCAAACAGGTGCTGGTGAATAGGTATGTGATAGGCTACCATCAGGGTGGTAATCCCCACTCCCGATATCCCGCCAAAACTCCAAAGTCCATGAAAAGAACCATTGATTTTCCGGTCATAGTTTTTTTGCAGGGTGATCGACTGGGTATTCATCGAGATGTT
>JBNLGG010000012.1:0-79542 GCA_050305935.1 Cyclobacteriaceae bacterium
TAGTAGGGAAGTCCAGGATCAGTTCCATTTTATCCCCGGATATGTCATAAAGTTGAGCAGATTGACATAATTCAGGACCAGTTGGTAAGTAGCGGTCTTTGGTGATTTTGTTCATAGCCAATACATATTTACCAAATGGTTTTCGGGAATTTCCGCCAGGAACCATTAAGTGACCAACAGAATAGTAAGTTGGTTGCCGGTCAAGAACTTCCCAGGTACCCACTTTCCATTTCACTACTTCAGAAGAAATGAAGAAAGTAGTGTACGCATTTCCATCTGCATCAAACTCAGTATGTAAAGGACCTAATCCTGCTTGTTGCACCACTCCGGCTACCACGTCATCATAATTAAGAATTGGAATACCATATGCGTCGCCATCGAACTTTTCATTTTCAATGGCATCTAGCATTTTAGTAAATGAATGGGCAGTCATCGCTGCAGCCAGTTTACCACTACCAATAATGTATTCACCCGTTGGGTCAACGTCGCAACCGTGAGGCGATTTAGGTGTAGGAAGCAGGTAAACTAATCCTGGAAGTTCAGTTGGGTCAAGTACTCTTACTGTGTTCATCATAGTAGAAGATGCCGTTTGAGTAGACTCATCAAAAACGTTATGAGCAAATTTGGCAGGTATTTCCTTGAATTTTCCCAGAGCGATATATTCTTCGGCTTTTTTCCAGTTTACGGCGGCTATGAAGTCCTTGTCATTTTGTGACGCGTTGACTTCCAATAATGTGTTAGCCTCTTCTGAATTATAGGTTGAAAAGAACATCCAGCCATGCGATTTATTTCTTCCCGGGTGAGACAAGTCATAGTCAAAACCTGGCATTAGGACTTGAAACTCAATGTTCATGTTTCCGTTTTCCGGATTTACCTTGACGAAAGACAATGCGCCTTTAAAGTTTCCTTTATAGTCGTCGATTGAAATATCTCGCTGAGGAATGGGAACACTAAACCTGGTGCCTGCTACTACATATTCGGTATTTTCTGTTACAAAAGATGAGCTGTGATTGCCCGCACTATTTGGGATTTCAATGATCTCTTCCGTTTCAAACGTCGTCAGGCTAATTCTGGCAATCCTCGGAGTATTGTTACCATTGATAAAACACCAACGACCATCGATTTCACCATTAGTTTGTGATAGGTCCGGATGGTGAGAATCATCCCAGGGAATAAAACCATGAGATGTTTCAAGCATCGGCTTGGTTTCTTCATTGAATCCATATGCTTTTTCCGCATCGACGGAGAAAACAGGGATCACTTTAAATAGCCTGCCTGATGGCAAACCGTGTACCGCCAATTGGCCACTAAATCCGCCTGAAATAAAGGCATAAAATTCATCGTGCTCTCCGGGAGGGACGAACGACTTTTCGGCCATGCTTCCTGAGATGGCACCTCCATTTTGTTTTCCTGGTTGCTGACATCCTGCGAATGCCACAAGGGAAAGGATGATGGAGAAGGACATTATTTTTGAAAAAAGTTTCATTGTATTAGTTTTTACGGTTTGATATGTATGACTAATCGGGTAGAATGACTTGTTCTACAACATTTATTATTCCATTAGAAGTGTGAATAGAAGCTATCACTTTCGCTCCGGCTACATGGACATCATCACCTTCCTGTGTTACCTCCAGATAATCACCGGTAGCCATATAAAGTTTTCTTCCTTTTTCAGCCTCTTTCTTGAGTGAGGCAATATCATAAGAACCTGGTGCTGCATGTCTGGTGAGGATGGTGGCTAGGGTTGCCTTGTTTTCCGGTTTCAAAAGGTCTTCCACAGTCCCGGCCGGTAATGCGTCGAAAGCCGCATTGGTGGGAGCGAAAACTGTTAAAGGCCCGGCGTTTACAAGCACATGTTCGATTTCCGCAGCTTTTACTGCCGCTACTAATGTGGAATGATCTGCTGATCCTGCAGCCACCTGAAGAATGTTTTTTGCGGACTCTTCATCTACCACAGAAGCCTGTCCTTTTGGATGTGAGTCAGGTACATTAGACTCACTTTGAGAATCATTACCTTGTTGTGATCCTCCGCCTGAGCAGCTCCATAATAGTAAGAGACCACAGGCCAAAACGAAGTTGAGTATGTAAATTTTCATAATGGTTTATTTAAAGGGTTCTAAAATATTCCAATACGGCACGCGCCTCTTCTTCCGTGAGGTTTTGGTTTGCCATTGGGGATCCATTGAATTCAATCAATAACTGCTTAGCAATAGGGTCTTTTTGTACCATTTCTTCAGGGTTTAGAATCATGTTCATAATCCATTCCGGAGTCCTTCGTTCCATAATACCTATGGGTGCCGGTCCGATGAACTTTTTGTCAGGCTTGTGGCATGCGGTACATTTTGCCACATAAACTTCTCCACCTTTGGTGGCCATTTCCTGGTCTATCTCATCAGTAAGACTGACGCTTTTAATCGGACCAAGACCAATATTAGATTTCCAGTTCTTTTCTGCTTCTGCCAATGATTTTGGTTCAGCAGTTGCCGACGGAGAAGCATCAGAATTTTGGCCTGGCGCATAGGAGGTTTTCTTTTCTGACCCTCCACAGGCGTATAGTAAAACAGTTACAAAAATTAAGATTAATAGCTTTTTCATGAGTTTATCAATTGTTTTTAGTAAAATAAGATAAAAAGATATTTATATCCTATTTATATTAATTTTTTTTTCTAGTTTTGCTTTATGATATCGAATTCAACCAAATATGCGATCCGAGCAATACTCTATTTGTCAAAAGCTGAAGAGGGTAAAAAGTACATTGTGGAGGAATTATCAAAGGCACTTGACATACCGCAACCTTATTTGAGTAAAATTCTCCAGCAGTTATCCCGGAGTAATATTATATCCTCGACAAAAGGTAGAGGTGGCGGGTTTTTCTTATCCGAGGATAACTTGAACCGGCCTTTAATTGATATAGTAGAATGTATCGAAGGCCACAATGTTTTTAACAAATGTTTACTTGGCCTACATCAGTGCTCGGATAACAATCCTTGCCTTCTGCATACCGACTACAAAGTTTTTAAGTCTAACCTGGAAAGAACCATGATTCACGAATCCATTAAAAACTTATTGGATGGAGCTAATTATAAAATTTAAGATTTCGCTCCCCAGCCACCTCCACCAGGAGTCTTTATAATAATCCTGTCTCCTCCTTTTACTTTCATGCCATCAATTCCTGCTAGCTGATATTTTTTGTTGTCTTTTGTAAGGATAATTTGCTCTCCGATTTTTCCCGGACTTCCTCCGCTGGATCCGTAGGGAGGTACTACCCGGTGTTGGGTAAGCATCGAGACATTAATATCATCCAGAAAGGTGATCTCCCTTATCACTCCATTTCCGCCCTTCCATTTTCCATCACCGCCAGACTCTTCACGGATCACCATTCTTTCCAATCTTACGGGATAACGATATTCAATGACCTCTGGGTCAGTTATCCGGGTGTTGGTCATATGCTGGTGAACTGCGTCTGTGCCATCAAACCCTTCTCCGGCACCTGTGCCACCGCAAATTGTTTCATAAAAGCCGAAGTGCTCATTACCGAAGATGAAATTGTTCATAGTTCCCTGACTGCATGCTGCCAGTCCCAGTGCTTTAATTAAAGTGTCCACTACCCGCTGACTAGTTTCCGTATTTCCGCCTACTACCGCTGGACATTTTTTTAAATCTTTTGGAAAGTCCGGATTAAGGAAGCATCCCCTGGGAGCATTTATTTTTATATTTCGAATGATTCCTTCATTTAGTGGAATGGGTTCGGTCACCATTAAACGTAGCACATAGATAATGGCGCTTGTAAGAATGGCTTCTGTCGCATTCAAGTTGCCAGGGTGATGTAGTGATGTACCGGTGAAGTCAAAAAAGATTTCTTCCTCCCTTTTTTTTACTTGAACATTGATTTCAGTCCCATCATCCAGTTTTTCGGAGGCTTTCCAACGATAATCTGTCATGGAAGAAAATGATCTTTCAACACAATTTGCAGAATATTCCTGCAATTTTTCCATGTAGAAATGAACATTCTCCAGACTGTATCGATCGACAAGAAGTGTTAAACCACTGACTCCATTTTTTATGGAAGCCAATGCGCCATTTAAGTCAGCAATGTTTTCCTCAACAGACCGCGTGGGATAGGGGCCTCCAGTGAGTATTTTTCGAATCTCCCGCCAATTTTCTTTTCCGTTTTTTATCAGATAGCTTGGGGGAATGATTACACCTTCTTCTATCAGGTTTATTGCATCAGGAGGCATTGACCCTGGTGTTTTTCCGCCAACCTCAGCATGGTGGGCTCTATTAGCTACATAACCGATAAGTTTTCCTTGGAGATCAAATGCGCCACTGATTAGCGTAATATCAGGCAGATGACTTCCTCCAAAGGCAGGATGATTGGTAATAACCACGTCACCCGGCTCCATTTTAATTACCGATAAAACCGATCGCACGCAAATGCCGAGGCTTCCCAAGTGTACGGGAATATGGGGCGCATTGGCAATGAGAAATCCATTTGGATCAAGTACACCACAGGAGAAATCAAGACGCTCTTTCACATTTACCGAAAAGGAACTTCTTTGTAAAATGGCCCCCATGTCTTCGGCAACCGACTTAAACCTGTTGGTAAACAATTCCAATTCCGCCAATTCATTTTCACTTTTTTCGACAGTGATTTCATTTTTGGATCTTGTAAGCAATGCATTCTTATTTGTTTTGACCTCAAGTGTCCAATCAATTTCAATAAAGACTGTGGAATTTTGGCTGACAAGGAGAGCGGGTCCTTTGATCGAATTACCATCCGAAAGATTTTCCCACTGAAAAACCGGCACGTCAACCCATTTCTGGTTTGAATAGGCCGGTTGTTGTTTGATAGGTTTTGGAAACGAAGCAGTTGTTTCCTCTTTTGTCTCTGTTATCAGATGTCTTTTACCCGCAACCACAATTTTTATGGACTCAACTTCTATGGTTTCATTTTCAATCCAATGGCCATAGAGTGATTCATAATTTTTTTGAAAATCCTCATTCAGCGCGGAAACTGAATTGATGGGGATCTCCAGACAGGTTTCCTGCCCTTTAAACCTCATGTAAGCAGCTAGTACTTTTATCGTACATTCATTTTCCTTAAAGCCTTCCTTTGCCAATTGCCGGATTGCCTCGCCTTTTATATTCTTTATTTCTTCCGGCAATCTGTCTCTTAATTGTTCCAGCGGTTGTAGCAGCTGCTTCTGAGCAAAACGTTCTATGTTAGCTTTTCCCATGCCATAGGCGCTCAAAAGACCGGCATCGAAAGGAACGATGATGCTGTCGATAGAAAGGAGATCTGCCAAGGCACAGGCATTTTGGCCTCCTGCGCCGCCAAAAGCCAACAAGGTGAATTCGGCAGGGTCATGGCCTTTTCGAAGGGAGATTTTGCGGATAGCATCGGCCATTTTCTCATTGGCAATGCGTAGAAAACCTCCCAGGATTTTTTCCCTGGAATACACACCATTAGTTTTCTCAATAATGTTATCAAGAGCTTTTTCAGAAGCCTTTTTATTGATTGGAATCCCAAAACTCTCTTCATCTAATCTCCCCAATAATAAATTCACGTCAGTAATCGCCAATGGGCCACCGGCACCGTAGCACGCAGGTCCTGGTGAAGCTCCTGCGCTCTCCGGACCTACCGTCAACTTAAATCCGTCAAAGGAACAAATGGAGCCTCCCCCGGCGGCAACGGTTTCAATGGCAAGGACAGGGCTGAAGACAGGAATATTGTCAATTTCAGTTTCAAATTGGTAATCATACTTTTCGTCTACTCTGGAGACATCCGTGCTGGTACCTCCCATATCAAAAGTGATCAGCTTTTCCCTGCCAAGCCTTTTTCCGATATCAAAAGCACCGACTATTCCGCCGGCAGGGCCACTGAGTAGACTGTCTTTCGGTAGAAATAAATTGGAATCAATTAGTCCGCCGTAGCTTGTCATCACCTTGAAAGTGGTATTGATTTTTTGCTGAATGGACGTGAGATAGTTTTGTAAGATTTTTTGAATGTAGGCATTGATAATCGTTGTTTGGGCCCGGGGTAGGATTTTTATTTCACGGGCCATTTCGGACGATATACTGATAAACGGATAGCCATTTCTTTCCAGAAACTTCTTTAAGGCCAGTTCGTGTGTGTCATTCTTGTAGCTATTTATAAATGCAATCGCAATTGTTTCAGGGTTTGTCGCTTCCAGAGATCTTAATACCATTTGATAAGATTCTTCAGCCATAGGGCATATTATTTCGCCGTCTGCATTAATTCTTTCCTCAATTTCGATCACATTAAAATAAAGGGGGGCGGTTTTTTTAATATGAAGAGCAAACAAATCCGGCCGTTGCTGAGTCCCAATAGTAATCAGGTCTTTAAACCCTTTTGTTGTTATAAAAGTCACTCTTGCCCCTTTGCGCTCAAGCAGGGCATTGGTACCTTTGGTCGTGCCCAACCTCAGGTCAATCAGCGGGAGATGATCAGCTAACTTTGTTCCGGTTGCGATCCGGGCGGCGAGAATGGGGGCTTCCTCATTTGCCGTGATTTCAAACTCCTCCCCGGGTACAACCTCACTTGGGGGGGCATCAACTATTGATATTTTAAAAAGATGTGGTTCGAAGTTTGAAACTTTTGAATCAAAACCAGATTCAAGAAACCTTATTTCATATCCTGTAAAGAGGTTTAAATTAACATTCCAGGTGTTGGAAATGATGAACGTGTGGTCATCAATTCTCTTGGTAATCTTTCCTCTCAGACTACTACTGCTTAAAATCTTTACTTTTTTGACCTCACCTTTCGGGGTAGTAGCTATGCAGTCGGTAAAGGTTCCGCCCGTATCGATACAGATCTTGTATGGTTTCTTATTCTCGTCCATGTGGGCTGAATTTTTAGAATCAGTACAGAACCACAAAAATATCTATTGCGTTGTTATTACAAAGGATCGGACAAAACTGACAGATATTTAATTTTTATAATTTAAATTCTACTGCACTTCATTGTATATTTTTCATTTTTATTGCTAATTTCAACAAAGTATATAATTTAATTAAACATTAATTAACAATTTATTAAAACGCGCTAATATGAACTCTTCACCAAACCAAAAAATTGAAAAAGCTTGCCAGGAGGCTTTAAAGAAATTCCAACAAATCGGATCAGACGACTATAACGAGGTTCAATCAAAGCTTGAATTCGTAATAGGTAGCTTTGGCTTTGACCAGAACCCCGTAGGTCTTTACGAGATCGGTGCGATGGCGCTTGTCAAATTAAAGGATATCAAAAAGGATAAGCCCAAAGCCGTTTCAAAAAAATTGATTGACGATTTGGAAAAAGCATTAGCCACAGCCTAATCAAAAGGAGGCTGTCTCAAAAGGGTAAGGGCATTCGGGTACCTACCTGAGAAAAAAAAGTCGGATATAAAAACATGAGGCCATCTCAAAAGTATTTTGGGACGGCCTTTTTTTTAAACTTTTAAATTTTTTTTCAATTGTACTGTACATAATGCTCCCACTTGTGTAGAACATTGACAAAATCTTCAGGTAGTTCCGAATCAAACTGCATTTTCTCCCTGGTAATGGGGTGGATAAATCCAAGGGACTTTGCGTGGAGGGCTTGACGGGGCATCAGTTGAAAGCAGTTTTCCACAAATGACTTATATTTTGAGAATTGGGTCCCTTTGAGGATTTTATCACCGCCATAGGTGGCGTCGTTAAAAAGCGGATGTCCCAGGTATTTCATATGGGCCCTGATTTGATGAGTCCGTCCCGTTTCCAGATTTAGTTGGATTAAGGAAATGTAGCGTAGATTCTTTATCGTTTTATAGTGAGTAACAGCAGTTCTCCCAAAATCGCCATCTGGAAAAGCAGTAGTAATCCTTCTGTCTTTTAAGCTTCTTCCCAGGTTTACATTGATTGTCCCATCCTCCGGGTCAGGCTCTCCCCAGACCAGGGCGTAGTATGTTCGCTCTATGGAATGATCAAAAAATTGTTTGGCAAGGCCGTTGATCGCCTCTTCCGTTTTTGCTATGACTAATAAACCGGAAGTGTCTTTGTCAATTCGGTGAACTAATCCAGGTCTACCCTCGTTCCCTTTCATTTCCGGCAAATGGGCGAAATGAAACGTCAAGGCATTTACTAATGTGCCTGTCCAGTTTTGATAGGCCGGGTGTACTACCATGCCCGCAGGTTTATTGACAACCAATAAATAATCATCTTCAAAAACGATATTCAGAGGGATATTTTCCGGAACAACCTCGGTATCACGTGGTGGCTCCGGAAGTGAGACGCTGATTTCGTCGAGGGGCCGGACTTTGTAATTTGCCTTAACCTTTTGACTATTGACACTTACAAACCCATCCTTTATGCCATTTTGAATCTTATTCCTTGTCACATTAGGCAGGCGGTCCAGCAGAAATTTGTCAATTCTAAGCGCTTGTTGTCTACTGTCTACTTTTATGTGATAGTGTTCAAAAAGCTCATCGTCCTCAAACTGATCTTCCTTGTCTCCGGGTGTAACCATTTTTTTAATTTTCCACAAATATATTTGAATTTATCAAGCCTGATCAAGGCTTTCAGGAATGGCATGTCAATTAATCACGTAATGATATACAAGATAAAAGTGACAAAAGCAGCCAGCCATGACAAATAGGTGCCAAATGGCGTGATGGAATTTTAGCTTTTTCCAAACAAAAAATATCACACCGATGGTATAAAACACGCCACCAAGGATCAGCCAAAACATCACAGGTAGTGGAAGCTGCCAAATCAACACATCTATTTTTAAAAGTATAGACCATCCCAGGCCAATGTAAAACACCAGGGACAATAATTGATTCGTACTAAAGAAAAACACCTTATAAAGTATGCCTAGCGCAGAAAAAATCCACACAATGTAAAAAATAGAAATGCCTCCAAAATCTTTCAATAACACAAGGGTAATCGGGGTGTAGGTACCTGCGATCAACAGATAAATCGCCATGTGATCAATTTTTTGGAAAATTTCCTTCCATTTACCGCGACGGATAATATGGTAGGTAGTTGATGCCGAAAATAAAATAATGGCTGATCCGGCAAATACAGAAGAGCTAGTAAGCTTAGTAAAGTCTCCTGTTTTAATGGACTTCAAGATCAGAAGGAAAAATCCAATATAGCTGATCAATACTCCCAGGCCATGTGTTAAAGTGTTGGCCCATTCTTCCCCATTCGTTACTCTAATAATCTTTAACATCGAACCTCACGTTTGATTGAATAAAAAGGTTAGTTGTGATTCAAAAAGTGTGCGGGAGTGTAATTTATATTTACGTAGAAATGATTTTAAAAGGTTTATGATATGAATGCTAACTTCAAAACAGAAGGTAACACCAGGTTGGGACTATGGAAAAAATACAATTTTAAAAAAAATTTAAAGGTATTTAAACCAAATATTTAAACATAAAATATAATTAACTTTAAATGTGGAGGTTAAGCTGTTTTATGGACTCAATAGCAATTTTATTTTGGGCAAATATTTTGACTAACAATATAAAAAAGGCTATTTTCATCCTGCTTTTGTCAGCAGAATTCTACGAATAATTTAAAGCACTTATCCATAGCGGATTACAATCATAATTGTGATTTTAATGCCAAATGAAGTTTCTAGTTCAAACAACAGCATTGAAAAAATACAATTAGAAAAATTTTTTATTTCATAAGGAAAAACCCTAAAAAATTAACAAAATGGAAACCAAAGTACAGACCACACCCGAACCTGACCCAGCATTAAAAAATCCAACCAAAAATAAAAATGAAGGACCGGAGGTAACCGTTCCATTAAAGATTGTTAAAAGAGATAGCAGAACCGTGGACTTTGATGCGGTGAGAATAGAGAATGCTATTTCGAAGTGCTTTAATGCGTGTGGAAAAAAGGATGTTGATGCGAAAAAGATTACTGAGCAAGTCATCAACATTGTTTCCGTAAAATATGAAGTGCCCACTGTTGAGCAGGTTCAGGACACGGTGGAAACTGTACTTCAGGCCATGGGTGAATACGAAGCAGCTAAAAGTTATATTCTTTACCGGGCAGAGCATGCTAAGCTGCGTGAATCAAGACCGGTTCCGGATGAGGTCAAAAAAGCCTTCGATGAGTCTGATGAGTATTTTCCTACACAATTACAAAAATTTCAGTTCTATGATAAATATGCCCGTTTCAGTCACAACAATGGACGAAGGGAAACCTGGGTGGAAACTGTCGATCGAGCAGTTGATTTTCTCAAGGAATTGTCAGATTTCAGGTTAAGGCCATTGACATACGCCCGTATCAGGCAGGCAATACTCGAAATGAAAGTGATGCCTTCGATGAGATTACTGGCGATGGCAGGACCGGCGGCACGAAGAAATAATATTGCTATATACAATTGTTCATATATGCCGGTGGACAGCATTGATTCTTTTGTGGAGGCACTGATCATTTCCATGAGTGGTTGCGGTGTGGGATATTCCGTGGAAAATGAATATATAGAAAAACTTCCCCGAATAAAGCGACAGGTAGAAAATGTGGCCGCTACCCAGTATGTAATAGAAGATTCTACCGAAGGTTGGGCGGATGCGCTTAGAACAGGCCTCGAACATTGGTTTAATGGAAAGGATATTCATTTTAATTACTCCCTGATCCGCGAGGCAGGAGCTGTACTTCGAATCAAAGGAGGAAGGGCCTCAGGCCCCGAGCCATTGAAAAAAATGCTTGATTTTACCAGGAATAAGATTTTAGCCCGACAGGGGACTACGCTCAGATCCCTGGATGCCCATGATATCATGTGTTCTATTGGTGCGGCCGCAGTTTCTGGTGGTGTCAGGCGTACCGCTATGATTGCCTTATTCGACTATGATGACAATGAAATGAGGCATTGTAAGGATGGTGACTTCTGGAGAAAAAATAGCCAGCGATGGAATGCAAACAATTCTGCGGTTTGGCCGAAGAGAAAATTAACCCAGGCAGAAATAGCCTCTTTTATACTAGACATGGTTAATTCTGAAAGAGGGGAGCCCGGTATCTTTAACAGACAGTCTGCTTTGAATACCAAACCGGAAAGAAGACAAGCGGCGAATTTTGGAACTAACCCCTGCGGTGAGATCGTTTTGCGCCCATTCCAATTTTGTAATTTGTCGGTAGCAGTCGCCCGCGAAAATGATACCATCGAAGAATTAAAAGAAAAGGTGGAACTGGCTACAATCATTGGAACTATACAATCAAAGGCTACCCATTTTCCAGGATTGAGAAAAGAATGGAAGAAAAACTGTGAGGAAGAAAGACTTCTTGGAGTTGATATCAATGGTCAGCTTGATTGCCCCGAAGCGATGAAAGCAGAGAACCAGAAAATTCTACGCGAAATAGCGGTAGAAACCAATGCGAAAGTCGCCGGTTTATTAGGTATAAATCAATCTGTTTCTGTCACCTGTGTGAAGCCTTCTGGCAATTCCAGCCAGATGCTCAACTGCTCTCCGGGTATCCATGCCAGGTGGTCAAAGTATTATATCAGAAATGTGAGGGTGGGTGCACATACCCCTGTGTTTAAAGTTTTGAAAGATGCAGGAATCCCCATGGATCCGGAGAATGGCCAGGATGCCGACACCGCAAACACCTGGGTAGTTCATTTTCCGGTTAAATCTCCTGAAGCAGCAATTACGAGGAATGATAGAACTGCCCTGGAGCAGTGTGAATATTGGTTGCAAACAAAAGTGAACTACACCGAACACAATCCAAGTGTGACGATCACATATAAGCCAGATGAGGTATTGGATATCATTAAATGGACCTGGGAAAACCAGGATAAAATTGGAGGCATGACCTTCCTTCCAGCGTTTGATGCGTCCTTTGATCAGATGCCTTATATGGAGATTTCGAAGGATGAATATGAAAAGCTCGCTAAAGGTTTTCCAGTGATTGATTTCAGTAAAATATACAGATACGAAGAAGAAGATTATACCACAGCCGCGCAAGAACTTGCTTGCTTTGCAGGCAACTGTGATACCCTATAAACTTTATGTCAGAAATTAATGGAAAGGCCGTAGAGATGCGGCCTTTTTTTATATTCCTTCGAGTGAATTGACTTCAGTATTCTCGACAGCTTTAACAACTTCCTGCTGCTGATTTTCTTGAAAGGATTTTGAGTAAGTGGGGCACAATCTGTTGTAACACCCCGTCATTGAAAATAAACCTGCAAACACCAATACCATCAATTTCTTCATCTTACATTTTTTTTATACCTATTCCTTTACAAAGGAAAAAATGGCCGGTGATTTTTACTTTGAATAAGTCTTGATGTCCTTACATGAAGTTTGTGATTTGTCTTTTATCGACTCAGATTTAAAGAAATAATAGACAATAAATTTTACCCGACGAAAAACATAGTTTTATCGTTGTAAGTTTAATGAATGTAAAAGTATTCTTAACTTGATATGATACTATGTCTGGCTATCGATTTTCAAAATACATTCCTCCAAAATCCAGGGAAAACAGTACATTCGACAACCTACTGAAAATATTTCTTCAGCTTATTACCATTACGTCCGGAGATGTCTCGGAGGCCCTCGCCTGGATGACCAATCTTGATAAACAATATAATCTGACAGACGGTAACTATGGCATGGGCGATTTTATAGAAGACATGAAAAGAAAAGGCTACATTACTGAAGAAAACCAGCCTGGTAGTTTTAAAATTACCGCCAAGGCCGAGCAGTCCATTCGAAAGAGCGCCCTTGAGGAAATTTTTGGGAAACTTAAGAAATCAAAAAGAGGGAACCATCACACAGATATTAGCGGGCAGGGTGATGAGCCGAATGCCGACCGGAGACATTATCAATTTGGCGACACACCCGATCAAATATCGATGACAGAGTCAATAAAAAATGCGCAAATCAATAGTCATTTTGAGAATTTCCAAATAACGGAGAGGGACCTGGAAGTGATAGAGAAGGACTACAAAACCCAGACGTCCACGGTGTTAATGATTGATATTTCCCATTCGATGATTTTGTACGGTGAAGATAGAATCACACCGGCTAAACGGGTCGCAATGGCACTTTCCGAGTACATTATTACCCAATATAAAAAAGACACACTGGATGTAATTGTTTTTGGAAATGATGCGTGGCAGATCGAGATAAAAGATCTCCCATACCTGGAAGTAGGCCCATATCACACGAACACTGTCGCCGGTATCGAACTGGCGATGGATATTTTAAGAAGGCGTAAAAATCCAAACAAGCAAATTTTTATGATCACTGATGGTAAACCGACCTGCCTGAAGGAGGGAATAAAATATTACAAAAACAGCTTTGGGCTTGACACAAAAATACTAAAGAAAACCTTTGACCTGGCCAGACAATGCAGGAAGTTAAACATACCAATCACCACCTTCATGATTGCCAGCGACCCATACTTAAAACAATTTGTAAGGGAATTCACCGAAATAAATAGCGGTCAGGCTTACTACAGTGACCTGAGAGGTTTGGGCAATATTGTGTTTGAGGATTTTAAAAGAAACAAGAGAAAGAATTTTAAATAAGCTAACTCTATGAGGTACGATGAAATTCCACCAGAAAAATTGTTGAAAATTAGAAATCTGGGCGAATTAAGGGCTTCGGGTTATACCCCCGGAAGCATTAAAGATGAATTACGAAACAACCTTATTAAAAAATTAAAGAAAAGGGAAAATCCCTTTGCAGGAATTTGGGGATATGATGAAACAGTAATACCAGATATCGAGCGGGCAATTTTGTCCAAACATAATATTAACCTGCTCGGCTTGAGAGGTCAGGCCAAAACCAGGATAGCCCGGTTAATGGTAAACTTGTTGGATGAATACATTCCGATCATCAAAGATTCGGAATTAAATGATGATCCACTCGATCCAATTTCCAGGTTTGGGAAGGAGACCGTGCTGGAGCATGGAGACCACACCTTCATTCATTGGGTACACCGATCAGAACGGTACACCGAAAAACTGGCTACACCAGATGTGTCAGTTGCAGATTTGATAGGTGACGTTGACCCCATTAAAGCAGCTTCGATGAAGCTCCACTATTCGGATGAGAGGGTGATCCACTATGGATTAATTCCCCGCTCAAACCGTGAAATATTTGTAATCAATGAATTACCGGATTTACAAGCCAGGATTCAGGTAGCTCTCTTTAACATTTTGCAAGAGGGCGATATCCAGATACGTGGATTTAAACTCAGGCTTCCACTTGACATTCAATTTGTATTTACTGCCAATCCCGAAGATTATACCAACCGTGGGAGCATTGTCACGCCTTTGAAAGATAGAATTGATAGCCAGATCATCACCCATTATCCTAAAAGTATTGAGATCGGGAAAAAGATTACCGGCCAGGAAGTAAGGATCAAAGCGGATCAGGAATCCAAAATTGAGATTAATGAACTTTCTAAAGATTTGATTGAACAGATAGCCTTCGAAGCCCGGGACAATGAATACGTGGATGCAAAAAGTGGTGTTTCCGCAAGATTAACGATTTCGGCATTTGAAAATTTAAAAAGTGCCATAGAGAGAAGGGCCTTGATCAACGGAGAGAAAGCAACCTTTGTGCGAGTGTCTGACTTTAGCGGGGTGCTACCGGCAATTACCGGAAAGGTGGAGTTGGTGTATGAAGGCGAGCAGGAAGGGCCCGGAATTGTAGCGAACGATTTGGTTGGAAAGGCAATACGAACACAATACCTGAATTATTTTCCAGATCCGGAAAAGGCCAGAAAACAAAAAGAAAATAATCCATATAAGAAGATTATTGATTGGTTTGGCGAGGGAAACAAAGTAGACATTCTTCACGACTTGTCTGATAATGAATATGAAAAAATTCTCCGGTCTGTGCCGGGAATTGATGATTTGATTAAAAAATATCAACCTGGTGCCCGGGGAAAAGAGGTGTTATTCCTCATGGAATTTGCGCTGCATGGACTGGCCGAATACAGCATGTTAAGCAAACAGCGACTGGCTACCGGACTGCATTTTAAAGACCTGCTGAGCAGCATGTTTACGATGCCGGGAGCCAGTGAAACACCAGGCGAAGAGGAAGATATTTTTTAAGCGTTTTAATAGTTTATATTATACATAAATCTTATTTTTCATTTGATCCAAAGTCAGCCCGAAAGGTAAGAGCGTAAGGAATTGATGAGCAGTATTAACAACCTTCAGTCATTACAACGGCTTGTAGCGCAGGGTGAGGGTTTAACCCTCGAATTTAAGAGAAAAGCGAATTTCCCGGAGAAAATTGTGAGAGAATTTGTTGCCTTTGCCAATTCGAAAGGGGGGTATTTATTGGTAGGAGTGAATGACAATGGATCGCTGCCCGGGCTGAAATTTGCAGACGAAGAGCAGTACGTTTTAGATCGTGCCATCACTCTTTGCTGCAAACCGAAGATAAAGTATGATTGCTACACGGTGCCCGTTAAAGATAACAGGTCCGTATTGGTCTACCAGATTTATGCGAGCAATAAGAAACCCCACTATGCATTGGAACATTCGGGTCAAAAGTGGGGCAGGGCATACGTACGGGTGAATGACAAAAGCGTGAAGGCCAGCAGGGAGGAAGTGGAAATCCTTAGAAAGCAAAGACAAACGGACTTTGGCCAACGCATCATTTACGGGGAAAAGGAAAATGTCCTTTTCAAGTACCTGGAGAATGAGAATAAGGTGACGCTGGCTGAATACTGTAAAATTGCAGCACTGCCAAGAAGAATTGCTTCACAAACGTTGGTAAAGCTTGTGTTATCGAAGGTGTTAAACCTGGTGAGGGATGATAGAGGGGAATATTATGAATTTAATCAATCACTATCTGAATAATTTTTATGGCTAAGAAATCGAAAGAAAGGAAAATTTTTGTACTCGATACGTCAGTTATTATCTACTCGCATGATTCCATTATGAATTTTCAGGAACATGATATAGGAATCCCAATTACGGTATTGGAGGAGCTGGATAATTTTAAGAAAGGGTCTGACACCAAAAATTTTGAGGCACGGGAATTTATCAGGATGATGGATGAATTGTCAAATGGACAGAAACTTGATAATTGGATTCCCTTAAATGGGAAAACCAAAGGGAAGTTTAAGGTGCTCATGAATTACAACAGTAAGCTGGACGCTGAAAAAATATTTGATGATAAAAAACCTGATCATAAAATCCTGAATGCGGCTTTGTTACTACAGGAAGAGTGTCAGGACAAGAAAATCGTATTGGTCACTAAAGACGTAAATCTCAGGTTAAAGGCAAAATCGCTGAACCTTTCAGCAGAAGATTACCAGACCGGTAAAATCCAGGATATTTCTAAACTTTACCTGGGGAAACACGAAGTTGACGATATTGACCCTGAGGAAATCAACAATCTTTATGAAAACAAAGCTGTTGGAATAGAAAAAGTACCGGCCATAGACAAACCAAAGGCCAACAGCTACTACATATTGAAAAGCAATCGAAAGTCCGGCTTGTCCTACTACAATTGCACGGAAAAGAAGCTTGAGCTGATTGAAAAAAGAAGCGTTTACGGTATTAAACCCAGAAATGCGGAGCAAACTTTTGCCATCCACGCCATTTTGAATCCGGAGGTAAAACTGGTGACGATCAATGGAGTAGCCGGTACCGGAAAAACCCTGCTCGCATTGGCGGGGGCGCTTGAGCAAAAAAGGGATTATAAACAAATCTACCTGGCCAGGCCCATTGTGCCACTAAGCAACAAGGATATCGGATATTTGCCCGGCGATATCAAATCCAAATTAAACCCTTACATGGAGCCACTTTGGGACAACCTTAAATTCATTCAAAACCAGTTTAAAGAACAGGATAAAGAATTTAAGCGAATTACAGAGATGGTGGAATCCGAAAAATTGCTTATTACGCCGCTCGCGTATATCCGTGGAAGAAGTTTGTCCAATATCTTTTTTATTGTGGATGAAGCACAAAACCTGACACCGCACGAAGTAAAGACAATTATTACCAGGGCCGGGGAGAATACAAAAATTGTGTTTACCGGAGATATATATCAGATAGACACCCCTTATTTGGACTCTCAAAGCAATGGCTTGTCTTACCTGATTGACCGGATACAGGATCACCCGCTTCATGCCCATGTCACATTGGAGAAAGGAGAGCGGTCTGAATTAGCGAATATTGCCAACGAATTATTGTAAAAAGCCCGCTAGCGATTAAGCCTAACGGGCTGCAAAATTTCTGTAGGAACTGAAATCGAGAGTCTTATGCTTTTTTTGATTCGTTTCTAACGATAAAATAGTAGATAAGGAAGCCAAGGGCTACAGATGCACTTAGTATCCCAAAAGGAAGGGTGCTACGATAATCGTATCCGAGAGATTCGATACTAATTAACCCGATGCCTCCAAACAGGAAGATTAGCCCCCATTTTAACGCAGGGTATTTGTTAGCTTCTGAGCTGGCTGAAATTGATTTAAGGCCTTCGCTTAGCTCCGGGCCTAATTTATCCAGATCACCCACCTTGTCAATAATTCTTTTCCTGAGAAAGTGTTCTGAAAACGATTTTACGATTGAGGTGATGGCGTATGATAAACTTCCAAATACTGCCAAAACCATTAATACATCTTCCATAATTGTATTAGTTTTTACCATGTGACAGTGGCAGTATCAGATTTGTTGCAGCAGGTATAAATTTTTGCAACATTTTTATTAGCTAAATTGTCAAATGGTCAGTATGTATCTTGATCAGGAACTGGTAAGGAAGATTCTGGGTGGAAATGAGCAAGCGTTTACCTTGCTTGTGAAGAAATACGAACGTTTGGTGTATTTTCTAGTCTACCGAATTATTGGGGAGGAAGAATTGACCAAAGACGTGTGCCAGGAGGTGTTTGTAAAGGTATATTTAAAGCTAGGCGATTTCAATTTTAAATCAAAGCTCTCTACCTGGATCGCGACCATCGCCTACAGGCATGCCTTAAATCAGGTAAAAAAGGAAAAAAGTAGTCGATCTGATGAGGAATTAAAATCAGACCAGGACTATCGGCAATATATTTCGGCTGGCCCGGATAGGATGATGGAAGAGACAGAATTAAAAGATTACGTGCATAAATTAATTGACCGATTGCCACACCAATATAGAACTGTGCTAACTTTGTTTCATTTAAACGAGTTTAACTACAAAGAAATTTATGAAATTACGGGTTGGCCGGAGGGTACGGTAAAAAGTTATTTATTTAGGGCAAGAAAGCTTCTGAAAGATGTGATTACCAGTAGTATTAAAAACCAGATACTTGAAAAGTGAGATGGCAATGAAAGATGTACATAAAAGCGATGACGAGCTACAGAAAATGATTTTTGAAGTCCAAAATCCTTCATTCGTAGACGGGGATGGAGAAATTTATGATAAGATCAAATTTGCATTAAATGAACCGCCGACTTTTCATCTCCAAAGTAATTTTGCGGAGAGTGTGACCAGGGTAGCCATCAAAAGAAAGGCCTTTCATGTTACAGTAAAAACAGCCCTTTTAAAAACAGGGATCACCTTGGCCATACTGTTGATGGGGGCAGCGGCCTTTTATTTTATTTCAAAGGAAGTATTCAGTGAACTGGCCGCATTGATTCTCAACTACAAGTACCAGTTGCTGTTTAGCCTTGTCTTACTATCGGGGGTTCAAATTCTGGATAAGCTGCTTTTGAGAAAGCAGTTTGGTGAAAAAGCTTCCGGTGTGTTTTAGTTTTTTTCAATCACCCATTCTTGTGCTGTGTTAACACAGGGAAAGCATTTCGCTTTGCACAGGGAAAAAGACTCTATCTCTCCGAGATGGTAGTCAGAAAGGTTATCCTCGCCAATGATGGCAATTTTCTGAATGCCTGTCTTGATCAGGTTCCTGAAGAATTTTGTTATTGAGTCTTTTGAAGGCTGATCAATCATGCAACAATTGCTGATCAGGTATTTGGCATTGTAGCGGGAAAAGGCAAATTCAATCTTTTGGAAAAGCTTTTCGATAACTTGATCACCTTCGCTATGATGAAGAATCGCTATGATGGAATTGCTTGATCTGTCATAGCTAACGTTTGCGTTCTCGCAATCTAATATTACTTTCATAGGTCCTAACCCCTCAATTCAATATTAAAAAATTGAATTACTAAATGTCATATACAAAAATACTATGCAAATATAGTATTGATTTTCAATTTCGACCAAGTTTAAATTAATGTCGACGCATTAAATATTTGTGAAGAGATAAAAAAACGCCTTCTTGGTCTTACACTCTTATTTTAGCCATAGCCTCCTCAAAATTGTCAGACATGTGAACAACCAGCTTGTGTTTCTTATTGGTGAACAACGATTCTATATTTTCTGTGAACCCTTCGATGATTCCGGAGTTGGAGCCGACGTTGATAAGCTCGCGCATCCCACACTTATGGGCAAGGGGGAAAATATGGTCAGAAAGAAAATCCGATTGACAAGGGGTTAATCGGGAAAATCGGGCGAAGTCATTGATCAATTTGTCAACAAAATATATCTTGAAAGCCTTAAGTACACAGTTGTACACTCTTGAAAATTCCTTCTCATTTGGATCTGAAGACCAGATTACCATGATATATTTCTTCTGTTCGTCAAATCCTACGATCGCATTGTTAGTCTCCAATAATACCCGCATTCTCCCTATTTTTTCACCGCAAAATTAAGTTATTAATATGCGGGTCATTTTTTTAAACTATTGATTTAATTACATCAATGGCATAATAAGCTAGATAGTACGACGGATTTGTTATTAAAAAGGCAACCCGATTTGAACAAATACATAAAAGCTTAATTATTAATAGTTTAATTTGTGTCGGTTAAAGGCAAAATGGTTGTGGTGTGTCTGGATTAGGGCCTTAATGATTTCATAAACTATTGCACGAATTGTTGTAATGGTGCTAGCTAACAGCAATATTTAGTTTAGACATTACATTTTTTACACTAAAAAGGGTACAAAAATGAGCTGTAAATTTGTGGGTTTAAATTTGATGCCTGTTAGAAAAGAAAGTGTTAAGAATTACCTTTTTCTTCCATTTCTTTTACTGATTCCATTACCTTATTTTTTAGGGAGGCTTTAAATAATTTGATGTTTTCAGAAATTTTTTCATCAAAAGCGCCGACAATTTGCGCTGCCAGTATACCGGCATTTTTTGCTCCATCTAATGCGACAGTAGCCACGGGCACACCTGATGGCATCTGTAATATGGATAAAATGGAATCCCATCCATCAATGGAATTGCTGCTTTTTACCGGAACTCCTATGACAGGCAAAGTGGTAAGTGAAGCCACCATGCCTGGCAGATGCGCGGCTCCGCCAGCTCCCGCGATAATGACCTTTAAGCCTCTCGAGGCAGCGTTTTTTGCGTAGTCAAACATCCGGTCAGGAGTACGGTGAGCGGATACAATGGAAATTTCAAAGGATACTTCAAGTTCCTTGAGTACATCCGCTGCCTGGGACATTATTGGAAGATCAGATTTGCTTCCCATGATTATTCCTACTTGTGGCTGGCTCATGATACTATTTTTAGTGTGTCTTTAACTTTTTTCGCTTTTAATTTAAGCCTTTCGGGATCAGTTTCCACAATGGTCACGTGGCCCATTTTTCTGAATGGCTTGGTGAATTTTTTACCATAAAGATGTACATGGACTCCTTCCATCCCAAGTACTTCGTTCATTCCAGTATAAACAGCATTCCCGGTGTAACCATCTTCACCAAGTAAATTAACCATCGCCGAAGGGGATTTAATTTTTGTGCTTCCCAGGGGCAGGTTGAGAATCGCCCTTAGGTGTTGCTCATATTGGGACGTGATATTTGATTCGATGGACTGGTGGCCGCTGTTATGGGGCCTGGGAGCAATCTCATTTACCAGGATATTGCCCGTTTTATCAAGAAACATCTCTACTGCCAGGATACCGACCATCCCAAGTTTTTTGATAACGTCTACGGCGATAGCTTCGGCCTTTTCTTCCACCTTTTTAGATATATCTGCCGGACTAAAAAGGAATTCCACCAGATTGGCGGTGGGGTGGAATGATAGCTCCACCGATGGAAATGAAACGATGTCTCCATCTTCATTTCGTGCAACGATCACGGAAATCTCTTTATGAAAATCGATGGCTTTCTCCAGTAGTCCGGGTGCGTCAAAGGCTTTGGCCAAATCCTTCTCATCGTTTAACCTGGCTACCCCACGGCCGTCATAGCCTTCCTTTCCAAGCTTATTAAATGCCGGCAGGAAGGAAATGTTATTTACTATTTCCGCCATACTTTCTACCAAAACAAAGTCCGCCGTGGGTATTTGGTTTTCTTGATAAAATAGTTTTTGGGTTCGTTTGTCCTGGATTAATTCGATGATTTCCGGCTGCGGAAATACCTTTTTTCCCTCCTTTTCAAGCTGTTTTAAGGCTGAAGTGTTAACATTCTCAATTTCGATGGTGATGACGTCCATCTGTTTTCCAAAATTGTAAACCGTGTCAAAGTCAGTCAATTTTCCCACTGAAAAATTTCCCGCCAGTTTTTTACACGGCGCATTTTCATCGGGATCCAGAATGGAAATATCCAGGTTAAAATCTATGGCTGACTGAATCAACATCCTTCCTAATTGCCCTCCTCCAAGCACTCCGATTTTAATATTCTGATTAAATGCCAGACTCACCGTTTTCTAATTTGTTTGGGGCAAAAATAATTGATTAATCCAAATATTTATCAGGAGATCGATATTCCCATTTTTTTCATTAACTCAATGGCATTAAAATTCAGGCATGGTCCCTCCCACAATTTGTAATCAAATAGCAACTTTCCGTCCTTCATCGTGCTATGAAAACTGAAATTCTTAAAGTTTTTTAATTCGCTGGTAAGCTCATTGAGTTCTACATCGTGTGTCGAAACAAGGCCAAATGCATTGGATTGATTGAGCTGTTTCATTATTGCAAGTGCCCCGATGTGGCGATCGTGGCTATTAGTGCCCTTTAGTATTTCATCCAGGAGAAAAAAGGATGGGGTTTTTTCATTAATGTTTTTCAAGAGGGAGTTTATCCTGATCAACTCGGCATAAAAAGTTGAAATGTTTTCTTCCAGGTTGTCTTTGGTTCTCATACTGGTGAAGACCATGCAAGGGCTGATGGACAAAGCTGCTGCACAAACCGGAGCACCCACCTGAGCCAGGACCAGGTTAATTCCCAGGCTACGTAAAAAGGTGCTTTTGCCTGCCATGTTTGACCCGGTGATGAGTGAGATTGTCCCTTTTCCGCTCATTTGGAAATCGTTAGACACTCTTTTTTTGGCATCGATCAGAGGGTGTCCGATGGCCCTACCGGAGAATGTAAAATTAGTTTTTGATATTTCCGGAAAGGCATAGTCAGGGTTAGCAAAAGCAAATGCCGAATAAGACAACAGGATTTCAAATTTGCCTATTGTCTGAAACCAGTTTTCTATTTGGACCGCGTAGGCTAACCGCCATTTTTCTGCTTTGTGTAAAAGGAAAAAATCGAACAGCAAAAATGAATTGGCAAGAAGATATAAATTGTTTCCCCGGTTATTCAGTAAGTCGACGACGCCTATTAGTTTTCCAATCGATTGACTGGCAATGTGGCTTCCTTCCCTAAACTGCTGCTGCAAATTCCCGAGGTAATCACCACGGAACTTTTTCTTTTCTATGTGCTCGATTAAAGCATGTACGGCATCCAATTGATTTTTTGCTTTGGTCAATGCAATTGTCGTATCGCTGATGACCTTCATTTTTGGACCGAGAAAAATCAATGCCAGCACATTGAACGCAAAGAGCCAAAGGAAACTTATCTGTCCAATGAAAATAAAATAAAAAGTGATTGCAAAGACTATCCAAATACACACCGAAAGCAGGGATAATTGTGGTAAGTACCGGATAGAGGGTGATTTTTTAAGCCAATCAAAAAATTTCGTCAGGTTTGACTGATCATCGGAAATATGACTTCTTCCCAGTGCTTCAAGTTCTTGTCTCCAGTCTGTTTCTGATGCTAATTCTTTAATTGCGGCTTGACGGGCTTTTATCCCTTCCGGGTTCTGGTGATGTTGTAAATCATGGGCTAACATGTCCTTCCCGATGGACGTAGTGCAACGCGAAATAAGCTGGAAGAGGGAGTGCTTCCCAAAAATGTCCAGGTCATAGGAAAATGGGTGCTCATGTTTTAAGTAATCTTCCCCGGCTTCAAATGCGTCAAGTTTTAGTTTCTGACGTGCCACTTCATCCAGATTTATTTGTGCAAGATTTTCATATAACAATTGCTCTCTATTGATGCGATTGTGATATCTGATCAAGGCGCCAAAGGCAAGAAAGGATAGGATAAACCCAATGCTAAAAAGTAGAAAGAATCCCTTATGAAGCAAAAAAACCAGCGCCGTAGCCAGAACCAAAAAAACGAATACCCTTGCGATTGACAGGTTCCTCGATTTTGATTTGGTTAGTGTGGAAAGTTCCTGAAATTGCGTCACTCGCTTTTTAAAAACATCAATCATTTTGACAGAATTCTGGTTTGTTTTTGCGAAAGTAGTATTCATTCGAATAAACCTAAAGTAAACCGGTACTAACGTTTTATTATTATATTGGGATGGGTGATACTTGTGAAATATGGAAACGACAGTGGCAATTGTTTTAGCGGCGGGGGCAAGCAAACGGTTGGGAAGGCCCAAGCAGTTGATCCAGATAGAAGGGATGGCAATGCTTGCTCACCTAATTAACAAGATTAGCCAGGCGGGCTTTTCAAAGATAATGGCCGTTCTGGGAAGCGAGCATCAGAAAATGTCGGATACCATTTCTGAATTACCTGTGTATACTGTTGTCAATAATCAATGGCAAAAAGGAATGGGTAACTCATTTTCGTGTGGTTTGAAAGAGTCGTTGAAAAAGTGGCCGGGTATGAGCCATTTGTTGGTTTCTGTCTGTGATCAGCCTTTTGTGCCGGTTTCACATTTCACAGCAATTAAAAGCAAAATATCAGAGGATCCCTCGTTGATTGTTGCTTCTGGTTATAATGGAACATTTGGACCTCCCCTGGTGTGTGGCAAAACCTATTTTGAAGAGATTATCCAATTAGACGGTGAAAAGGGTGCAAAATCAATTTTTAAAAAATATCATAAGCAGATAGAAATCATTCCTTGTGAGGAATGTGCGAGGGATATTGATACCCCTGAAGACGCAAGAACTTTTTATAACCACTGATAAATTTTTTAATCGTCCCAATGAACCAAATACTTATTTATTTTTTTGCCACTACTATTTTTTTTAATGTCACCATCCATTGTTCCCAGGCGCAAAAGGACACCCCCGAATTATCAATTGCTTCCATCCCAAATCAATTGTTTGTAGGGAGTAAAGCCATTGTCAGGGAAGAAAACTTTTTGTTTGAAATTGTGGATGATCAAGAAGCCAGGGTATCTGTAAAGAAGGTTGTCACATTTTTGGATAAAAGCGGTATTGACTACTACCCAATTAAAATTTATTATGACCAATTGACCAAAGTAAATAAAATCAACGGTCAATTGTATGATAAGAATGGAGTATTTATCAGAAAAATAAAACGCTTCGATATTGATGACGTAAGCGCTATTTCCGGTTTTTCTATTTATGAAGATAGCAGGGTTAAAATAGTTGATCTGGAACATAAGGACTTTCCCTTCACCCTGGTGCTGGAGTATGATTTGACAACAAACGATCTACTGCATTTACCCCATTGGAAACCAGTTGATAAAACCGGAGTGTCCCTTGAAGTGGCAACGTTTGTCCTTAGATTCCCTGAACAGAATAATGTTTCATATAAAGGACTAAACGTCGCGCCACCATTGGAAGAAACCTTAGCGGACCAGAGGCGGCAATATACCTGGCAGGTTAGGGAGTTTAAAGCCATTAAGGGAGAACCAATGATGATCTTCGACCGACTTTTCCCTGAGGTTCGGACCGCCATGAAAAGAATTAATTATAATGGCATCACAGGGATTTCAGACAGTTGGAACAATCTGGGAAAATATTTTTGGGGGCTTAACGAATCCGGGAGTGCATTGCCGGAGGCATTGGTATCCGACCTCGAAAGAATCAGGGAATCTGCAAAAGGCGACCAGGAAATCATTAAAAAAATAAATAGGTACTTGAAGGAGAATACCCGGTACGTGAGTGTCCAGGTTGGTCTGGGGAATTTACGGCCGCTTTCACCAGAGCTTGTTTTTAAGAACAAATACGGCGATTGCAAGGCTTTGTGCAACTATGCAAAGGCCATGTTGAATTATTTTGGTATCCACTCCATTTATACCTTAGTGAATACCCTCGAGGATTTTCAACCGGATTTGGTCACTGACCAGTTTGATCATGTGGTGTTGTGTATTCCAAACAGGGGTGATACCATTTGGATGGAATGCACTGATCCGGATTTACCTTTCGATTACCTTGGAGAATTTTCAATGGGAAAGGATGCGCTACTCATCACGGAAAATGGCGGGGTATTGACTAAAACGCAGGATTTATATCCTTTTCAAAACTGTCGGACCGTCAAAACTGATTGTAAAATTTTTGAAAATGGACGTGCAGAATTTAATACAGAAGTCAAATACAATTTTCTGGAATTCGAGCAGGTAAAACATTTAGTAAAAGCTTCCAGGGACGAAAGAATGAAGGAGTATTATCAGTCCCTGGGTATGGCTGATATCGATATCAGGTCGATTGAATTAAGTCAAAAAGAAGATGCTCCAAAAGTCGTTTGTGAATTGTCGATTGCGTCAAACAGGTTTTCCGTCTCCAATGGTGATCACATAATTTTCCCGGCCATCCCTTTCTTCCAGGAGGAAAAGCCTGTTACGATTTTTAACAGCAGGATGACGCCATTCGAAATAAAGAATTCCTCACACTACACTGATTCGATTTACTATTCGCTGCCGGAAGAATATTTGAAGGGCACTTGGCCAGAAGATAGGACGATTGAAAGTGAATTTGGAACATATTCGATTGCCTATGAACTTTTAGGAGGTAAAATATTGGTTGTCAGGAACCGGAAAATCAAAGACGGTGTTTTCACGCCGGAAAAATATGCGGAGTATGTCAACTACATTAATCAAATAGCCGAATTAGAAAAGCAAAAAATCATTCTCACAAAGAATTGAAAAAAGGCCGACGTCTTGCCGGCAGTGTTTTTCTAAAACTTTCCAAATTTTAGTGTCAGGAAGTAATTCCAATCGTCAAAAGCAGTATCTGGAGTATTGAGCAATTGGAGGTCCTGCGTAAACCGGTATGATGCTCCGAAATTAATACGGAAATTTCGCGCCACATTCAGCTCCAGAGCTGCGCCCGGCTCAATGTACCAGAACACATCGCCGTCCACTAGTTCGCCATCGTAGTTGTACCCGATGTCTTCCCAATCATAAAGGTAGCCCATCCACCCTGCTCCCCCTGAGATGGGAAATGTGAGATGGATTATTTTATTGGACAGGATAATTGGCTCTAAAAACAATCCGCCATACCCACCTACGGCCCTGGTATTAAAAAGCAGATCAATACCTCCATATTCGGCTGTTGGTATGACGCCGTAACCATCGAGGCCAATGGCAATTGAACGGTTAATTATCCAGCCTGCCCTGAACCCCGCCATCACAATATTTTTGTCGTTGAAATTTGTCGCTTTAAAAGAAAGTGCCCCAAATCCACCGGAATGATGATTCCTTCCAGCAAGGGTTTGAATATCATCGTCCTTGCTTTTTTCACTTTCTGTATAATTTTGAGTTGTTTGTTCAACAATGACTGCTTCCTCGGTGGGTGTTGTTGTTGATTCCGGCAAAATTGGTGTGACCGCCTCCTCTACTTCCGCGTTCTCCGTGGCCTCCTCCTGCATCGGGTCAAGTGTAAAGCTTTTTGGCATAGCAGGATCCTCTTTTTCCTCTTCGGAATAAACACTTTGTTCTTTTGATTCAAGGTTTTTATCTTCCTGGTCAGTAACGGATTGCGAAAAAATGGTTGTTGTTCCAAACAGAAACCAGGTCAACACAAGTAACTTCCTCATTTTTTTAATTTTTACATAAAGACAAGGTTGTTACCGAAAAGGTTTCCGTTTGGAACAAAATTAATCCTAATAGTTTTCTGCCAGCTTTTCTGCCTGGTCAAAAAGCGTCATCGCGTTTTGCAGGATTTCATTTGATTCATTAATCACGGGGTAGAAATATTCGTTGCCCCAAATCCCTTTTGCTATTTCCGCTTTTACTCGAAGTTTTATAAGGTGCTTCGATCTGTTATACCCTGCTTCGTCAAATGGCACTTCCACACTTTCGGCTATTTTAACAAGCTCATCTATCATTTCCTGATTTACCTTAAAATTGGCCTGGAAGTCTTCAAAGCTCATTTTTACCAACTTCTTTTTGTTTTGCTGTTGGTAGTTAAGAGTAAACTCCCGCATAGCGTTAGAATAAATCAACTTGGTGAAGTAGGCAGAACTTTCACTCGTATCCAATGAAACGAACACATCTGGCATGATGCCGCCACCACCGTAAACTACTCTTCCGTGGCTGGTTTTATATTTTAAAGAGTCGTTAAACTTGATGCTGTCTTCGTAGAAATATTCCCCGTGGGCCAGTCTGTTTCGTGCATCGTTGTAATAATCTTCATGGTTTTTGCCAAATGGTTTTTGAATGGATCTTCCGCTTGGGGTATAGTATCGGCTGATGGTCAACCTCAGCTCACTGCCGTCAGACAGGCTGATGGGTTGCTGTACAAGTCCCTTACCGAATGATCTACGTCCCACGATCAATGCCCGGTCATTATCCTGCAAGGCACCCGCTACAATTTCAGAGCCGGAAGCGCTCCCTTCATCGATAAGTACGATCACTGGGCCGCTTTCGAAAATTCCTTTTCGGTTGGCTTTAAACTCAGCGCTAAACCTCTTTTCTTTTCCGTCCTGTGACACGATAGTCACATCTCCCGCCAGCATTTCGTCCGCCATGTTTATTGCCCGGTCCATGTAGCCGCCTGGATTATTTTGAAGGTCAAGTACAAGCTTTTGCATTCCCTCTTTTTTCAGTTTAGAGAGCGCTTCTACAAATTCATCATAAGTAGTGGCTGCAAATCTGGACACTTTAATATAGCCTACTTCATTGTTGATCATGTAAGCAGCATCCACAGAGAATTGAGGGATTTTGTCACGGGTAATCACAAATGGCATGATCTCGCTGACATTTCGCCTTTTTATCCCCACAGTGACTTTTGTACCTTTTTCGCCTCGGAGCCGGTCAATTACCCCACGATTGTTAATTCCTACTCCGGCAACATTTTCACCATCGACAGTGATGATCTTATCGCCTGATTGTAGTCCAACCTCAGCAGATGGCCCTCCGGGAAGTGGGTGAACTACATAGATAGTATCTTTGATGATATTGAATTCAATTCCTATTCCTTCAAATTCACCTTTCAGTTCTTCAGCGGAAAGTTTGGCATCTTTGGCAGGGATATATACGGTGTGTGGGTCAAGGTCTTCGAGCATCTGCGTGATGGCCACGTCGACCAACTCTTCAGTATCTACAGGATCCACATAGGCCTGGTCAATGGCATTCAGGATTTCCCTGAATTTCATAATGCTTGATAGAAGATTGCCATCACTATTGGTGGTTTTTTGCATTCCTGCACCCAGTAGAATTCCTGCTGCCAGGCCAATCGCCAGAATGATGGGTATCTTTATCTGGAATTTTGAGTTATTAATCTTGCTCACAATATCACCTTTTTTAGTTCAATAAAATGTTGTTCAATTTTCAAATATACGGAATGATTTAGCCAAATAGCCGAATATTTTGATAATAGTCGCAATTAAGTGTCTAGCGGAAATCTCTGTTACCGTTATTTGCATACATAAATGCAACAACCTATCGATCAAAACGATATATTTGTAAATTCAACCTGGCGCAAAATGAATTCAAACAGGAAGATCACCGAGTTAATCAATGAGAATTATGTCTATGGGTACATATTGTACTACCTGGGCATTCAATTTTACGACTACTCAGAAAAGACGCTGGAAGAAGCCTGCCGGGAGCATGGCCTCAATGTGAAATCAGTTATTAAAAGCCTGGAGGCAGTTCACCTTCAGTCGGATGAGGAGAACCTTACGCTGAGAAAATACCCGATTGACCTCATCATTGAATACCTTGTCCATGCTCATTATAATTTTGTCAAAAAGCGGCTTCCGTATTTAGCGAGATTGATAGAAAACCTTCCTCCGGAGCCGAAATACGATGTAATAATCAACGACCTGAAATTCATTTTCCCTATTTTCGTTGAAGACTTTATTCAGCATATTTATCAGGAAGAGGATACTTTTTTCTATTACATTAAGCTCCTCAACAAAGCCAACGCAAAAGGCTGCAATTTTTCGGAATTATACTATCAGATGGAGAAAAACTCGGTGCAAAGTTTTGCAGTAGAGCATGATCTTCATGATGACGAAATGGAGGGTCTGAAGCACATCACAGAGAACTTCGTTGTAGATGAGGATGCTCATCTACTATTTAAAGTGACATTGGCTGAGCTTAAAAATTTTCAGAACGAACTAATGATCCATGCGAAAATTGAAAATGAAGTCCTTTTCCCTAAAGCCCTGGAATTAGAAAAAAAAGTAAAAGGAAATCTTCGTGCAAAAGTGAAACAGAATTAATGGGTCGGGTGATCGCCATAGATTATGGTAAAAAGCGTACCGGCATTGCCGTTACCGACCCACTAAAAATAACCGTTAATCCCCTTCAGGCCGTCCCTACCAGTGAATTGCATGATTTTCTAAAGGATTATGTGGCGAAGGAAGACGTGGAATGCATCGTAGTGGGCATGCCGAAAAGATTAAGTGGTGAGGACTCGCACATAACCAGGGATGTAGTTAAATTCATTCAGTTCTTAAAAGGGGCATTCCCAGGAATTGAAATTGCCGAGGAAGATGAGCAATTTACTTCCAAGATGGCGGTGTCAGCGATGATTGAAGGGGGGATGAAAAAGAAAGATCGCCGGAAAAAAGAGAATATTGACAAAATCAGTGCAGCGATTATCCTTCGGTCTTACCTTGACCGTCAGCGTCCACCTTTGTTCTAATTTCCCTGTAATATCACCATCAGGTAGGAATTAATTGAAAGGGAAATGACAAAAAGCCCCACTACTAAATATTGATTGTAAGCCTTTTTAATAATTATAAATGGCAATAATACCAGCAGGTCAATCCCGATAATGGCCGGAATCAGGAATTGCATGTTAAATCCTTTCAGAAAAGCAGAAGCAAGTATAAAGGCATAAAGACCGTGCAGGGCAAATAGCGAGAGATAAAATATCCCCTTTTGTGTTGATTCACTTGTTTTGGTATTTTTCATTGCCCTCAACGAATCATTTACTCCAATCATGGCAAAAATCAGCAGGGAGAAGAGATATAGTACAATGGAAAAATGAAGGGGTATTCGTTTCATGGAAAACATTGCCCCGGTATAAATGACAAATGCCAAAGCACTGTAAACAGCATGCCTCAGGTAAGAATCAGATGCTTTGCGGTTTTGATAATAATCATAGGCAAATTTCGCAAAAACGATCCCCACGCCGAGTAATTCCATCATCACAAGTTGTCCCACAAACATCACTTTGAGCAGGTATAAGATCACCGCTGCTACGTAAACCAACAAAACCGTATATAGAAGACTCCTCATATTTATTCATTTAGACGTACGAAAATAGCGGGAACGAGTGGGATAAAAAAATCCCGCAGGCAAGAGGCTGATTTCCTGAAAAATATTTCCTAAAAAAATTATTAAAAAAGTTAAAAAAAATATAAATATAGTTATATTTGCACCGGACTATTAGTAATAATTTTTTCAAGTAGTGAGATGGCAACCAGGTTACTTTTTATTGGTGCGTTAGTTTATTTGATCACCGTGATTTTTAGTATTTATCAGCTTCCCGGAACTTTGGAACTGGGAATTTTTTCTATACCTACTGTCTCACTGCTTTTGCTTCGATTCTACCGGGTCAATTTTAAGTTAGAGAGGAATATGCTCATTAAGTATTTTACCTTGATCATGAGTGTGTTTATTTCGCTGTCCATTTTGATTCCCATATTCTTTTATAACTCAAATCAATTTGAAAGCCTGGATGAATTTATGCTCATTTCCTGGCTGATGATTGTCATTTTAAACATCGTCTATTACCTGTATCATTCTATCATTTCCAATGCAAAAAAGCACAAAGCGGGTTACATCATCCTCATTTTAACTTCTTTTGTTTTTCTGATAGAAGCGTTTATCAGTTTTTCTCTCACTGACTACCTGGAGCTGAAATTCATCACCTATTCTTCCCTCATCATTTTATCAGTCTACTTGTACTTTCAGTTTTTATGGAATAAGCCTTTTCCGAAACTGTATGTCGGCCAGACACTGTTGATCGGGGCGATCGTTGTATACATGATAGACATCTGTTACATGGTGCTTAGCTAGTGTGATGATTACTAAAAAAAAGTCCATTAGCTACTAGTGCCACCACTCATGTCATTTCATTAACAGGAGTTTTCGGTGTAAATAGCGGCACGAATTAGTTCGCTTACTAACAAATATTTACACCAAACCGATTTCTTTGATTTGTTTCTCCTTGTCAGGTGAATATGACCGTTTGTCCTCATAATATCCACTTTATAAATTTTGCGAAATTGTATTCTGAAATGCTCTTTCTTTCTTACTAACTTTGAAAGCTCAAAGTCTGGTATATTCTTTTAAACTCAATCTATTTGTTAATTTTACCAATTGTATAGCGTATGGAAGCCTGGAAGAAAATTATATTTCCTAAAGGTTTTAACACAATGGCCAATTACCAGGTAAGTAATTACGGCCGCGTGAGGAATGTGCTTACCGATGGTTCATTGCATATCAAAAAGCCCATTTTTCAAAACGGGCAAATCATATACAAATTTACCTTCCCGGAGAAATTAAATGATGGGCAGAGGCTGATTCTTCATCAAAAAGCCGCCCATCTGGTTGCCAGGCATTTTCATAAAAAAGAATATTTTAAAGGCTGCTACGTGGTATGGAAAGATTATAACAGGCTCAACAACTTTTACAAAAACCTGTTGGTGTTGAATGAAAATGAGGGTAGAAGCCATATAGCAAAGGGCAGGTACCGCCATGCGGATGCCGAGCAGAAATGGGTATTACCACCTGCAAAAAAAGAACCGGAAGCGGCAGAGGAAGAAAAATTTAAAAGGGTGGAAAGCGATTCTGACTATTTCAAAAGGATCAAAACCATTCCCAATTATGAAATAAATCGTTGCGGGGTGATTAGAAGGGCGGAGCCTCCTTTTAAAGGGAAAGTGATCAAGCCGAGAATGCATCCCAGCGGATTTCTATTTTGTGATTTGAAATATAAGAACAAGCGATATACGGTTTATCCGCATAAGGAGGTGGCCATTCACTGGAACATCAATGTCATGCCCGATAAGCGAACCATTGTAAGCCACATTGACGGCGACCTCACAAATAATTGCTCTGATAACCTGGAGTGGACTACCCCTAAGGAATCTGCGGAAATAACGAAAAACCACAATAAAATTGATTACGATCAGGTGTGGAAAACCCGCAGAAAGAAATATGGAAAATCTGGTTTTTCAGCCAAATCCAACCAATAATCTTTGGCAACTCCTCCACTATTAAGTAAACTTGTTTATATCTTACCAATTGTTTTTAATTACGCATATGGGGAAAAGTATTTTTTGGGCAATTACAATTGTCATCCTTTTTTGCACGGCTGCAGTAGCGCAGAAGAACGAAACTCCCCCATTTACCACACCTAATACTCATGAGAACCCAAACCCCGATCCAAAGTCCTTAAAACCAAAAGAGAAAAAGATCAGGTACATTATTAAAAAGGATACTAAGACCTTTCTACCTGGAAATAAGTGCTTTGAAGATGTGACCAGGGACATGGGCTTTATGTATCTGGCAGTGCCAAAAGGTCAATCATATTTTACCACCGAATTTGACAGGAACCTTCACAACCTGGGAGTGAAGATGTACTTGCTGTTTACCAAAGGGCCTTTTTGGAAAATGAAGGTGAATAGGCATCATAAAAAGTGTAGATATCCTTATGGGGATGCAATAGGATAGCATCAATCAGTCCTGTAGCACATTTGCCATAAAGGTCGATTTACTGAAAAGCCACAGCAGCAAAAACACAATTCCCCATTTCAGGTAAACAAAGTAAAAGTCGGTGGTATCTTTGTAATTCGTTTCTTTTATCTCAGCCTTTTCGTAGGTGTCGATGGTATTAAAAATATTTTCTAACGCCTGGTTATTCGTAGCCCTGAAAAAGCTTCCTTCTCCAATGGAGGCAATTTCCCTAAGGGTGGATTCATCCAGGTTATTATCTATGTAGCGGATTTGCCCGAAGGGACCCCTTCCCATGGGGACCTTTCCTTCTTTACCTATGGCAATGGTATAGACTTTTATGTTATAGGCATGCGCTAATCTGGCAGCGGTGATGGGGTCGATATTTCCCGCAGTATTGTCCCCATCACTCAATAAAATAATGACTTTGGATTTAGAATCTGATTCGCGCATTCTATTAGTGGAAACGGCCAGTGCGCTACCGATGGCCGTACCGCGCGATTCGATTTTAGTAAAATCAATATCGTCAATGTACGTTTTTAAGAGATCGTAATCTGTGGTGAGTGGAGCCAGTGAATAAGCATCTCCTGAAAAAATCACCAGCCCAATTCTGTCCTGGAACCGCCCTTTAATAAAATCAAGGGCAACTTCCTTGGCTGCTTCCAGGCGGTTTGGTTCAAAATCCATAAGCTTCATGGACTCAGAAATATCAATCGCCAGCATGATATCAATTCCCTCCGTCCATTGCTCCACCTTTTCGTTGGATTTTTGGGGCCTTGCCATGGCGATTAAAAGACTGATGACCGTGAGGGTCAGAAGAAGAAATGGAATATATCGCAGCAGGCTTGTGATCTCAAATTTTAATTTGCCTTCCGACATCGAAATCCCGAGTTTAGGCGACACGAAATAATCCAGAATCCAGCGTCCTATCAAAAGGATCAAGACAACTGGAATGAGGTACAAGAAAAAGATATTGTCCCAGGTGAAATTTGCCAGCAGGTCAGGTGAAAACCACCGGAGGCTGAGCCAGTTTTCCATGCTTACATCCATCTTATCCATTGTTCACCTCCTCGATTTTTAAGTTCAGCCGCTCAAATGAGAACTTTTCAAGGCTGTCAAACATGTCTTCCATATTTTTTACCTGAATGCCTCCGTAAAGACTTCTGTCTATTTCGCGTAATGTGTTTTTTAAATCATTGTTGGGATAAACCTGGGTAATTTCTTTTGTGGTTAATTTTGTGATGGGTTGCCGGTCGAGCTTTTCAAGGTATTTTTTCCAGGCGGTAAGTGCCCTTTCGCTCACCTGCGCATCCTCCGATTTTTGTGTAAGGATCGAATGATACTCCGCTTTATATTTTTCGAATGATTTTTTCAACCTGTACACTACAAACATTCGGTATACTTTTTTGCCAAACAATAATACCAGGGTGGTCAAGACAATTAAGAGGACACCTATTCCAATTAAAAAATAGATGTAATTAAATTGCTTAGGCACTTCCTGGAAATCAGTTTCTGCCAACAGTTCAGGGTTTTTGGGGAGGCTGGTTACGACAGGTTTTAGGCGTACACTGTCTACCGTTGAATAGAATGAGCTGCTGTCTTTTCCCTCAAAAAAATAAACCGGAACTCGCAGATAGTATACCTCATCCAGCTCGTAGGTGGCCAAAGTAAACACAATGCTATCTTTTAACATTCCTTCCCGGGTAGTTGTAGTGGGAAAAAATTCTTTACCTACATATTCAAAAGGGAAAAAGTTATACGTGCTATCCGGAAATAATATTTTAGCCTGTGCCGGGTATTCAAAAGACATCATGTATTGGATATGTTCGCCGATTTTGACTGAATCAGCCATGAAATTTCCCTGCGGAAAATCCATATCGGTTTGTCCAAAGGCATTGGGGGCAATCCACGCAAGCAAGAAATATAGAGACAGGCTACGCACTTTTTCTTCCTTTATTCCTTATTCTGAACAATTTGATCAATTTCAAGACGTAATCTTCGTGGGTGTACACGTTCAGGTAATTGGCATTGATATTTTTGCAAAATTCCTCTAGGGTTTCTCTCCCATCTGCAAAGGTATTTTTTAAATTTTTTCTGAACAATGCTGAAGAGGTATTTACCCAAATGGTTTTGTTTGATTCCTTGTCTTCAAGTGGAATGATCCCCAGTTTAGGTAATTCCGTTTCCCGCACGTCATTCACATGGATAACGATCAGGTCATGTTTTCTTCCTACTGCCCGCAGGTTGTGCTCATAATTTTCATCAATAAAATCGGAGACGACGATGATCACACTTTTCCTTTTGATCATATTCAAAATGCTCAAAAGGGCTTTGCTGAGATTTGTTTTTTTAGACGTGGGTTTTAATTTGACCAGCTCTGAAAGCATGTGGTAGGCATGTTTCTCTCCTTTGGCAGGTTTGATATATTTTTCTTTTTGGTCAGAAAAACAAACTAATCCGGTAAGGCTTAGCTCGCGGATGGCAGATAGAAAAAGTACTCCACAAATTTCTTTCGCAATGTCAATTTTTTTTTGGCCGGGGTTCCCGATCTCTTGCGAGGCACTTACATCAAGGAGGAAAAAAACGTTTTGTTCCTTTTCTTCTTTAAAGGTCTTTACAAAGGTGCCATGCCCTTTTGCTGACACATTCCAGTCAATTGCCCGCACATCATCCCCATACTGATATGATCGTACATCGTCAAACTCAAGTCCGGATCCTTTAAAAACAGAGTGAAAATCACCCTGCATCTGATTGTCGATGGCTTTTCTGATCCTGATCTGGTAATTCCTAAGTTTTTTTACCAGTTCGCGCATAATGAATGTATTCTTTTATAAATCAAACTTAATTAAATAATTTTGAGTCGTGAAAATACAACATTTCATATTAATAATAATCCTGATCCTTGGCTGTAGTAAAAGGCTTGAGATACCTTCTGATCTTTACAACAGGGAAATGATGGCCAATATTATGACCGATGTATATGTTCTTGAATTTAAAGTCAAGGAAATTAAAGTGGGTCATGATTCCCTGCAAAAGATTTTTAACCTATATGAAAGGGAGCTGTTTCTCGAAAAAGGATATGATTCTTTAAAGTATCGCAAGTCACTTGAATTCTACATAGACCAGCCGGAACACATTGAATACATTTATACACTCATCGCAGATAGCCTCAGTGTAAGGAATCAAATCCAGGAATTTAACAAGTAGCCAGGGTCGTATGAATTTTCCGGAAAACATAGAAGAGAAGCTAGGTTTTGATAAAATCAAGGAACTCATCTCGGCAGAATGCAGAAGCGACTTAAGTGCTGAGCAGGTATTAAAAATCAGGTTTTCCGAAAAAAAAGGGATCGTTGAAAAGCTATGTGGTCAGACGCGTGAGTTTTGTCAGATACTTTCGTCTGGGGAGAACTATACACCTTTTAGCCAGATCGATTCGATCAGGTATTTGAAGGCGATGAAAATTGCAGGCTCATTCATCACGAGTCATGAAATCAATGACCTCAGGGTGTTTATTGAAAGCGCTGTGCTAAACCTGGCCTTTTTCCGGAGCAAGAATAGCGTCTATCCTGTTTTATTTGAATTAGTGGACAGACATTTGGTCAATGAAAAACTACCCCAAATAATACTTTCTAAGATCAATGATAAAGGAGATGTCAGGGACGATGCTTCTCCCGAGCTGAGAAACATACGATCTTCCATGGTGGCGCTTGAAAATAAGGCGCGGAAGGTCGTGGCCAGAATCATTGTATCCAGTAGAAAGGAAGGATACACCCCCGAGGATGCGGAAGTGACCATAAGAAACGGAAGGCTTGTGATCCCGGTAAAGGCTGAGTACAAAAGGCAGGTAAAAGGTTTTATTCATGATGAATCGGCCTCGGGTCAGACATCCTATATCGAGCCTGCTGAAGCACTGGAATTAAACAATGAAATCCGCGAGCTGGGCTATAAAGAGCATCGCGAAATTGTCAAAATTCTGATAGCTGTATGCGATGAGATCAGGAAGGATTACGAAGCCCTATTGCACATTTATCAGGTATCAGCCATTCTCGACTTTATCAGGGCTAAAGCTGTGTACTCGTTAAGAACCGGGGCTGTTTGCCCGGAAATTAGCTCAAAAAAAGAGATTTCCTTCATAAAGGCACGCCATCCCATCCTGGAAAAAAGCCTGGCAAAACAGCAGAAAAAGATCGTTCCCCTGGATATTTTTATTTCCAACGAAAAAAGGATTCTTGTCATTTCAGGACCCAACGCAGGTGGAAAGTCAGTCACATTAAAAACCCTGGGTTTATTGCAATACATGCTGCAATGCGGCTTGCTGGTACCTGTAGCTGAAGGTTCATCGACGGGCATTTTTCAAAAAATATTTATCGATATCGGTGATGAGCAGTCGTTGGAAAACGATCTGAGTACATACAGCTCCCATTTGAAAAATATGACGCACTTCGTCACTCATACCGATAAATCCACTCTTTTTCTGATCGATGAATTTGGAACAGGTACCGATCCGAAGTTTGGAGGAGCGATTGCGGAGTCTATTTTGGTGGAGCTGTTAAACCTGGGAGGGCATGGCGCTTTGTCCACCCATTACTCTAACCTCAAGAAGCTTGCCGACAGGACGGATGGCATTGCCAATGCGAGGATGAGATTTGATGTTTCCAATTTGGAACCTCTTTTTGAGTTGGAAATTGGCAAACCGGGAAGTTCTTTTGCATTGGAAATTGCGAGGAAAATAGGTTTGCCTACAAATATCGTGAACCGGGCGCGAAAAAATGCCGGGTATGACGAGGTGCAGATGGATACGCTGCTAACCGATCTGGAACGCGAGAAAAACGAGTTGGTGAAAAAGCTCGAATCGGTGGAAAGAAAGGAGTCGCTTCTGGCAGTGTCACAAAAAAGTTACGAAGATCTGAAAAGCCACCTGGAAGAAAAGAAGAAGGAAATACTGAACAATGCAAGGCTGGAGGCCCAGTCGATTATCAAAACAGCCAATCAAAAAATTGAATCGGCGGTCCATTTCATAAAAACGGCAAGCGCAGCATCTAAGGTAATCAAGCAGCAAAAAGAAGAAATTGCGGAGTTTAAGGAGCGAATAGTCATAGAAAAGCCAAAACCCACAAAGCAATTAAAAGTGGTGAAAGGGCCGATTGGGAAGGGTGACAAAGTGGCTATCAAGGGACAGGAAACCGTGGGTGAAGTATTGACCATTTTTAAAAAAACCGCTGAAGTATCTTTTGGGGCCATTAAATCCAATGTAAACCTTGACAAGCTGGTAAAAATAGATGAGCCGAAAGGCAAACCGAAAGAAAGTAAATCCGCTTACAAAAAATTAAACTTTGACATCAATACCACTAAGTCCAATTTTAGTTCGGAGCTGGATATTCGGGGCAAGCGGGCCGGGGAAGCTCAGGAGCTTGTCAGGGAGTTCCTTGACAATGCCATCATGTTTTCCGTGCCCACGCTCAAAGTCATTCATGGAATGGGCAATGGCGTATTGCGATCGGTCGTTCGTGAAGAGCTATTTAAAAGTAAGGAAGTGGATAAAGTGGAAGATGAACATGCCGACAGAGGTGGCAGTGGGGCAACGATAGTTTATTTGAAATAAACTACTTGTAGTCTTCTATCGCGAGGATTTCCTCGCAAAACGAATACTCGCTTTCTGAATTTGAGCTTACTATGATGGTCTTTTTTTGTGCAATTTTCCCAATGTTTTCCTGATACCAGTTTATTCCCTTCTTGTCAAGATTGGTGGTGGGCTCGTCGAGCAAGACAATGGGAGTGTTTGAAAAAAAGCAAATGCCCAGCTTGACCCTTTGCCTCATTCCTGTGGAAAAGTCTTTTATTTTTTTTGACCGGGCGTGTTCCAGTTGGAGGAGCGAGGGCATATCTTTTTTTGAAACGCCATCTTCCAAAGTTTTGAATTTAAAGTGAAAGGAAAGGAATTCTTCCAGGGAAAATTCATCGATGATATCAAGATAGGGTGCGCAAAACGAAATGTGCTGGTACATTTTATCAGGATCGACGGATTTTCCAGTTTCGAGGTAAGACACTTTTCCATTGCTGGGGAGCAGGTTTCCTGAGATGATTTGAAGCAGGGTGGATTTTCCTGATCCGTTGGCACCGGTGATCGCCAGCGAGGTGTTTGAGTTTACTGTGTAGCTAATATGTTTAAATATCCATTCCCTGTTAAATCGCTTACTGATACCCTCTAAGGAAATGGTCATAATAACTATATGTTATTGAAACCTTTCATTATTCCCCGGTCAGACCTGCGAACAAAATTTAGTATGGAGTCTCTTTCTTTGGATGCTGGAAGTGTGGCTTCGATGATTTCTATCGCTTTGGAATTGTTGAGGCCTCGCTGGAATATATGGCGATAAACTTCCTGGATTTCGTTGATCTGATCGTTGGTAAAACCCCTTCTTCTCAGCCCAACTGAATTGATACCGGCGTAGCTCAATGGTTCACGGGCTGCTTTAGCAAAAGGGGGAACGTCTTTTCTAACCAATGATCCGCCGGAAACAAAAGCATGGGCACCGATTTTCACAAATTGGTGGATGGAAGAAGAACCACCAATAATTGCCCAATCATCCACGACCACGTGTCCGGCCATTTGTACATTGTTGACTAGAATACAGTGGTTACCTATCTGGCAATCATGTGCGATGTGCACATAGGCCATTACCAGGCAATTGGAACCAACAGATGTTTTTAGTTTATCTTCTGTTCCACGACTCATTGTCACATACTCTCGAATTACCGTATTGTCGCCGATCTCCGCTGTGGTTTCCTCTCCACCAAACTTTAGGTCCTGAGGAATGCCTGAAATAACCGAACCAGGGAATATCTTGCAGTTTTTGCCAATCCTCGCCCCTGACATGATGGTCACGTTGGGACCGATCCACGTGCCGTCGCCGATCTCTACATTGTCATCAATGGTGGTAAATGATTCTACTTTTACATTTTCCCCCAGCTTGGCATTGGGATGAATAAAATTTATTGGTTGACTCATTTCTTCCTTACTATGCTTGCTATCATTATACTCTCGGTTACGAGGGTTTTTCCCACATATGCCTTACCACTCATTTTAGCAATACCTCTTTTGATTGGCTCTAACAACTGACATTGTATGACAAGTGTGTCGCCGGGCAATACCATTTTTCTGAATTTGCATTCTTCAATTTTGAGAAAATAAGTCCAGTAGTTTTGAGGATCTGGAACGGTATTTAATACAAAAATCCCACCTATCTGCGCCATGGCTTCCACGATCAAAACCCCAGGCATAACAGGGTTCTCGGGAAAATGACCCTGAAAGAATGGTTCATTGTAGGTGACGTTTTTTACACCGGTTACCGTCGTGTCATCTAAATGAATGACTTTATCAATTAATAAAAAGGGTAACCTGTGAGGCAATATATCCTTCACCTGATTAATGTCAAAGACGGGTGGGAGGTTGGGGTTGTAGTTTGGAGCTGAACTTTCGTCCTTTTCCATTAGTTTCTTTAATTTTTTCGCAAAGGCTACATTTGCCGCATGTCCCGGTCTGGCGGCTAATATTTGCGCTTTCAGTGGCCTACCAGCCAGGGCTAAATCACCTACCAGATCAAGCAGCTTGTGTCGGGCGGGTTCGTTTCGATGGCGCAATTCCACATTGTTGAGGATGCCTTCCTTTTTAACTTCCACCTTTGGTTTATTGAACAATCCTGCGAGGTAGTCTAACTCATTATCTTCGACTACCCGGTCGACCACGACAATCGCGTTGTTCAGGTCGCCCCCTTTGATCAGGTTGTTTTTGTATAGCATTTCCAATTCATGGAGGAAGCAAAATGTCCTCGATGAAGAAATCTCTTTTTCAAATTGGGAGATGTCTGTCAGGGATGCATGTTGGCTTCCCAGTACCGGAGAGTTGTAGTCAATCATCACCGTAAGCCGGTAGTTGTCTAACGGTAACGCTGCAATTTCCACATCACGGCTATGATCGCGGTAAAAAACACTTTCGGGAACTTCGTAAAAGTGTCGTAAAGCATTTTGTTCTTCTGTCCCGGCACATTTAAGTGCATCTACAAATTGGCGCGAAGACCCGTCCATGATGGGAGGTTCCGGGCCGTCCAACTGGATGAGAACGTTATCTATCTGGAGCCCGACAAGAGCCGCCATGGTGTGCTCGACAGTGTTAATTCTTGCGCCACTTTGCTCGATAGTTGTGCCACGCGAAAGGTCTACCACGTTGTCCACATCAGCATCGACCACAGGTTGTCCCTCGATATCTACTCGCTGGAACTTGACACCATGATTTGGTGGGGCGGGCAAGAAAGTCATATTTGCCTCTACACCTGTGTGTAATCCAACACCTGAAATAGTAACGGATTTTTTAATGGTGTGCTGTTTCAAATTCATCTATCGAGCTCAATTAATTAGCCCGCAAATTTAGTACTTTTTCTTCAAGTTGCTCTATTCTCCTTCTTAAATCTGGCAATTTTCTAAACAGTGCCACACTTTTAAAATAATCGCCTTTTGACTGAGCCGGTGAGCCCATTCCTACCTCCCCATCTTCCATGGATTTCATTACTCCGGTCTGCGCTGCGAGCATTACTTTATTGCCGATCTTTATATGCCCGGCAATGCCCACCTGGCCACCAATCATACAATTATCGCCAATTGTGGTGGAGCCGGAAACACCTGCCTGGGCGGCCATCACCGTGTTGGAACCAATTTCCACGTTGTGTGCGATCTGGATGAGGTTGTCGATTTTAGTCCCTTTTCTAATGATCGTTGACCCTAATGTTGCACAGTCCAACGCACTATTTGCTCCGATACTTACATCATCTTCAAGAATCACGTTACCAAGCTGTGGGATGGTTTTATAACTTCCATCCTCCTGTGGGGCAAAACCGAAACCATCAGACCCAATTACCGCACCCGGGTGGATGACACACCGTTTACCAATCACGGTGTTTTCACAAATTTTCACCCCTGGATGAATAATTGAATTGTCCCCAATGACCACGTTGTCTCCAATGAATGCCTGGGGGTAGATCTTGACATTGTCGCCGATCTTGACATTGTTGCCAATATAGGAAAAGGCTCCGCGATAGACCTTTTCGCCCACCTGGCTATTTTCACCAATGAAGGAAGGATTTTCCACTCCCTGTTTAGCATAGCTCATGATTTTATGATATTCCTCCAGAAGTACCGTGAAGCTGCTGTAAGAGTCTTTCACACGGATCAAAGTGGTTTTTAATTCTTTTTTGGGAACGAAATCTTCAGAAACAATGACGGCAGATGCACCGGTAGTGTAAATAAACTCTTCATATTTGAGATTGGAAAGAAAGCTGATACTCCCTTTTTGGGCATCCTGGATTTTGGCCAGAGACGTGATTTCTTCCGCTCCGTTTCCTTCTACCTTTCCATTGAGAATAGCTGCAACCTGTTGTATGGTAAATTTCATGTAGATATAATTTAATTTTCAATTGTTACATGCCTACCTCGTCGGCAGACAGGTTTAATGATTGAAATATTCATTTGTGGTTTTTTATTGAACATTTTAATCCTGTCGGTTTCATAAAATGTGATTTTTTAAGAATTACAAAAATAAACTTTTGGGCCAGCATAGGTAGTGTTTTTGGACGATTTTACGCATGGCCTTGATATTGGGGAGATCGCTTGCCTGGGCGATGTCCACCATCTTTTTGTTTTTGGTCAATACATTGATTTGATGGTCTCCCGCCACGTATGCCGCATTTGACTTTTGACCGGTAATAACAAAGTAATCGATATATTCAGTCGGTAATGGTTGTTCGGAAAGCTTCCTTTTTACCTTTTCAATTTCTTTTTTGCTAACCTCTTTCTCAAAGAATTTTACTTTAAAAAGCTTCCTGTCCAGCAACAATTTGCTGTAACTACTCAGAACAAAATCCTCAGACCTGGCCCATCTTTTAACTGCGGCGAGAATATCGACATCGTCAAGCGAGGTGTATTTGTCCAGAATTTTCGGGTTGCTCCGAATGTCATCGATGGTCACATTATGAGTAATAAAGAATTTCAGTTCTTCACTGATCGATGTGGCTTCGCCAATTTCCTTGGCCCGCCGGATAATCTGAACCAGCATCTGCTCTACCGCTACGGTTGTTTTGTGGAGGTAAACCTGCCAGTACATGAGCCTTCTGGAGCTGAGGAAGTTTTCTATGCTGTAAATCCCTTTCTCCTCAATGACCAGTTCATCTTTAAAAACATTGAGCAGTTTAATAATCCGTTCAGAGCCTATTTTTCCTTCCGATACCCCGGTGAAAAAACTGTCGCGGTTTAGATAATCCAGTCTGTCAATATCAAGTTGACTCGAAACCAACTGGTTCAGGAAATTTCTGTGATATTTTTTTTGAAAAATAGTGATGGCCAGGGCGAGGGCATTACTGTACTCTCGATTTAATTCTTCCATGATAAGCTCTGACATTTCCTCGTGGTCGATAGTGGAGATGAGCACATTCTCCAGCGCATGTGAAAAAGGGGAGTGACCAATATCGTGTAACAAAATGGCAATCAGTGCGGCGGAATACTCTTCGTCTGATATCTCTATGCCTTTTTGTTTTAAGTTATCAAGCGTCTCCTGCATTAAATGCATCGCGCCCAGCGCATGGTGAAAACGTGTGTGAAGGGCCCCTGGATATACATAATCTGTGAGACCTAGCTGTTTAATCCTTCGAAGTCGCTGAAACCAGGGATGGTTAATCAGATCATAAATAAGTTCGTTTTGAATAGTAATGAATCCGTACACCGGATCATTTATTATTTTTTTCTTATTCAAGTTGATGGATTAAATTCGTTACTTTAAAAGATCACTAAATTAGCATATGCAAAGATATAATATTTTATGGGCCGATGACGAAATCGAATTGCTCAAGCCACACATACTTTTTTTAAACAACAAAGGATATGAGGTAACTCCGGTCACCAGCGGTCCCGAGGCCATCGAAGCCTTTGAATCAAGAAGCTTTGACGTGATTTTTTTGGATGAAAACATGCCGGGAATGACAGGTTTGGAAACCCTTACCCACATAAAAAATATTAATACCGATATTCCTGTGGTGATGATCACGAAGAGCGAGGAGGAACATTTGATGGAGGAGGCCATTGGTTCTAAAATAGCCGACTACCTGATAAAGCCCCTGAACCCAAACCAACTCCTACTGTCTGTCAAAAAATTGCTTGACAATAAAAGGCTGGTTTCTGAAAAAACCAATATGAACTACCAGCAGGAGTTCAGGAACCTCAGCATGGCATTTAGCGACGATCTGGATCACCGGGAGTGGGCTGACATCTATAAAAAACTGGTGTTTTGGGATCTCGAATTAGGGCAGGGACAAATGGCAGAGGTGCTTGATATGCAGATCAGTGAAGCCAATCTTCATTTTTCAAAATTTGTAGCTGAAAACTATGAGTCGTGGCTCAACGACGCCGATAGTGAGCGCCCACTGCTGTCGCATGAAGTAATGAAAAAAGCAGTCGTACCAGAGATGAAAGATGGTACGCCGTTGTTTTTTATCGTCATTGACAACTTGCGATATGATCAATGGAAAGTTATCCAGCCTACCATTTCCGATTTGTATACTGTGGATAAAGAGGAAACTTACTATGCGATTCTACCTACCACTACGGCCTATGCACGTAATGCCATTTTTTCGGGAATGCTTCCACTGGAAATGGAAAAATATCATCCCGACCTCTGGGTGGGCGAGGACGAAGAAATGGGAAAGAATCTTAATGAGGATAAATTTCTGGAAAGGCAATTGAAAAGACTGCGGCCAAAAACAAAATTCAGCTACAACAAAATTAAAAACCTGGGCCAGGGAAAAAACCTGGCAGATACGATCCAGAATTACATGAATAATGACCTGAATGTGATCGTGTATAATTTTGTTGACATGCTGTCCCATGCACGCACGGAAATGGAAGTAATCAGGGAGCTGGCTCCCGATGAGCCTGCCTACCGGTCATTGACAAGGAGTTGGTTTTATCATTCACCGTTGCTGGAGATATTGACAAAATTGTCGGAAAAAAAAGTGAAGGTCATTATTACTACTGATCACGGAACGGTGAGGGTGAAAAGACCTTTCAAGATCATTGGCGACCGGAATACCAATACCAATCTGCGGTATAAGGTAGGCAAAAACCTAGCATTTGAAGAGGACAAAGTCTTTATTTCCAGAAAGCCTGAAGACCTTCATCTTCCTAAGATCAATGTCTCGTCCGCCTACGTTTTTGCCGTGGAGGATTATTTTTTCGCTTATCCAAACAATTATAACCATTATGTCAAATATTATAATGACACATTTCAACACGGGGGCCTGTCCATGGAGGAAATGATAATTCCGATAATTTCCTTAAATTCGAAAGTTGTTCCTTAGTAGATTAAAGTAGACTTGTTTGGAAGTTGTTTCTAAGTCACTCGGCGACCTTCCTCAGATAGCTGAAGAGGTAGCCGGATTTGCAGATGATAAACTGATTTGGCTTTTTATTGGAGAAATGGGTGCAGGAAAAACCACTCTTATAAAAAGCATTTGTGATCACTTTGAGGTAGTGGACACGGTAAGCAGCCCGTCCTTTTCCATTGTGAATGAATATCGGGCGAAATCCGGTAACACCATTTATCATTTTGATTTCTACAGGTTGAAAAACCAGGATGAAGCAATGGACATAGGAGTCGAGGAGTACTTTGATTCTGGGAATATTTGCTTGCTGGAATGGCCGGAAAAGGTCCCGGATTTATTGCCAGAGAATTATTTAAAAATTGAAATTAAAATTGATTCCAAAAACCAACGTCTTATAACCCTTACCCACAATGGTTAAAAATCCCCGACAAGGTTTTCAAGAATTGGCCAAAGAAAGCCAGCTTTATCCGAAGGAGCAGCTCCTGAAAGTAAAGAACGGATCAAAAAAGTTGTTTATTGGGGTTCCAAAGGAAATCTCGCTACAGGAAAAAAGAATTCCCTTAACACCGGGGGCGGTTCGGCTGCTTACAAATAATGGTCATGAAGTCAGGATCGAGTCGGGTGCTGGCAAACCATCCACCTACTCAGACCAGGATTTTAGTGACGCCGGTGCTAAAATCATTTACGACACCAAAGAAATATACCAGGCCGAAATCGTATTGAAAGTTGAACCCCCCACAAAAGAAGAGATTGGCTATTTTAAACCTGGGGTCACACTCATTTCTGCACTTCAGACGGGAAACGTTGACAAGGAATATTTAAACCTGATTAATGCGAAGAAAATCACAGCTATTGCCTATGAGCTGTTGGAAGATAAAGTAGGGGGCATGCCCGTGGTACGGGCGATGAGCGAGATAGCTGGAAATACGGTGTTACTAATTGCGGCCGACCTCATAAGTGATACGGAAAACAGCCGGGGTATTTTGCTGGGAGGGATAACAGGTGTACCACCCACTAAGGTGGTCATACTGGGTGCAGGAACCGTTGGCGAGTATGCGGCGAGGGCAGCGCTTGGCCTTGGTGCGGAAATAAAAATCTTTGACAACCATTTGTATAAACTGAGGAGGATCAAGCATGCATTAGGCACGAATATATTCACTTCTACCCTTGACAGCATTATTTTAGCTGAGGCACTAAAAAGAGCGGACGTGGTCATTGGCGCTTTGCGCACAGAAAAGGGTAAATTGAAATATTACGTCACCGAAGACCTTGTGTCGCAGATGAAGCAGGGTGCGGTCATTATGGATGTCAGTATTGACCAGGGGGGATGCTTTGAGACTTCCAAATTAACTACGCATGGCAAACCTACCTTTATAAAATACGGTGTGGTACATTATTGCGTGCCAAACATTCCGTCAAAGGTGCCAAAAACCGCCAGTGCTTCAATAAGTAATATTTTCACACCGATACTGATGCAGGTGGCCGATGCGGGAGGGCTTGAAGAAATGATTTTCACCTACAAATGGTTTATGAGAGGTATCTATGCATACAAAGGCAGCCTCACCAACAAATACATCGCCAATAGGCTGGGTATGAAATTTAAAGACCTGGAATTACTATTGGCGGCAAGATTTTAAGCCGCTTTCTGGGCGGATGCCAGCAGGTATAGCACGGCCATCCGGATGGCTACACCATTTTCTACCTGTTCCAAAATAATTGAATGCTCTGAATCAGCTACATCGCTGTTTAATTCCACTCCCCGGTTGATTGGTCCCGGGTGCATGATCGTGATCTGCTTGTCGAGCTTGTCAAGAAGGGACTTGTTTATTCCATAGTACAGGGAGTATTCCCTGATCGAGGGAAAATATTTAATGTGCTGGCGTTCGAGTTGGATTCGCAGCACATTGGCTACATCGCACCATTTTAATGCATTTAGCACATCCAATTCCACTTTCACGCCTAAAGATTCGATGTGTTTAGGCAGCAATGTATTGGGGCCGCATACCATTACCTCTGCCCCCAGTTTTTTGAGAGCAAAGATATTGGAAAGTGCTACGCGCGAATGGAGGATATCCCCAATGATGGCAACTTTTAATCCTTCAATTTTTTTAAATCGACGACTGATGGAGTAGGTATCCAGTAGCGCCTGGGTGGGGTGTTCGTGCGTGCCATCGCCCGCGTTGACAATGTTGGCCTTAATATGCTTTGCAAGAAAATGTGGTGCTCCCGGGCTGCTGTGTCTCATGACAATCATGTCTACTTTCATCGCCAGAATGTTGTTTACCGTGTCAAGCAGGGTTTCTCCCTTTTTTACAGAACTGCCGGATGACGAAAAATTAATCACATCAGCAGAAAGCCTTTTTTCAGCTAATTCAAAGGATAACCGGGTTCTTGTGGAGTTTTCAAAAAAAACATTCGCAATGGTGATGTCCCGGAGTGACGGAACTTTTTTAATAGGGCGGTTAATTACTTCTTTAAAATTATTGGCTGTTTCAAAAATGAGATGAATGTCTTCAGGAGTGAGGTTTTTAATTCCCAATAAATGCTCAACACTCAGCTTTGTCATATTATTCCGTTATGTTAATTAACCAGATTGCGTCCTTTTTAAAACCGGCTCCCCTCCATTCCACCAGCACCCGTTGGGAGTCAAGGGTGTTGACTGACTGGCCCACATAATCCGGCTCAATGGGAAGCTGGCGGCTGTATTTTCTATTGATCAACGCCAAAAGCTCCACCTTTTTAGGGCGGCCAAAGGCGTTCATGGCATCCATCGCCGCCCGCACACTTCTGCCCGTGTACAGTACGTCGTCCACAATGATCACATTTTTATCTTCGATGATGAAGTCAATTTTGGTGGTGTTGGCTTTTATCGGGGAGTCCCTTCTTCTGAAATCGTCTCTATAAAAGGTAATGTCCAAAAATCCCAGATGTATTTTCTTTCCCAGAATTTCCTGTAGTTTGTTTGCCAGAAGGTTTGCCAGGTAAATCCCCCTCGGTTGGAGGCCTATAATGACAGAATTTGCAAAATCGCCGTGGTTTTCAATCAATTGATGGCAAAGTCGGTTGATTGTGATGTCTAAAAGTTTTTGATCCAGGATCTGTTTTTTCTGAGCGGCCATGTCTGGCGACAAATATAAAATTTAAAAGCTTTTTATGGAAAAATCGATTTAAAAATAGCTATTGGATCACTGAAATTTTGTTGATGAAGAAAACTTCCCTCTTTTCGTCATCGATCGATGCATCCACTCTCCCAATTTTTTGGATGCCATAGGCAAAAAGACGGTTGCCGTACCAGTTTTCTAATTTACTAAAGGTAATATCTTTGATCAGTCGTTCATCCTTATAAGGATTGTCAAGTTCTTCGTTTTCCTGAACATCTAATACTTTAGTGCCACTTATCAATTTTGTTCTCAGGCTGTTTTCAAATAAATACAAAAGTAAAACTCCTTCTTTCGTTGGTACTGCATGAACGTATTGATTCAGGTAATAGGTAATGACATCCTGGATTTCAAAGCTATTGTCCCACAATATTTTTCCTTTTTTATCAAAACCGATTACCACGGCATGCGTGTACTTGAATCCCTGAAAATAGCTGTTCCCATAACCATAGGGAGAAAATGCCGTATAGCCTGCCGAACTATAATTGTACTCAGGATAAAAAGCTTCTCCAATCATCACGTATTGGTCTCCCATCTCAACGATTTCATCCACAATCATTTTGTAATAGAATTTGTTCTTCTTACCCTTGATCTTTCTTCGCTCAATTTTTTTCTTGATCCGGATCTCTTTTTTAGCCTTCATATAATTGAAGAAATTTTTCAGGTCGGCGTAGTTGTAATAGTTTATCACGTGGCTCTGATCGCTGTTTACCGTCGAAACAAATATTCCCCTTGAAAGATCAGATTTTCTCAGGGAGTAAGTGCCAACTACCAGGTGCAGGTTATTGTTTACTGCCACAGACCTTCCATAAAGCAGGCTATAGTCGCCCTGGGGCATGAGGTTGAAATCCTTTAGCAATTGGCCCTCGGCATTGAACGATTTAATGGCAATGGATCTTTTTTTATCAGGCGTGGTATAGCTTTGCAATACATTAAAAACATCATTGTTTTCATCGGTTTCAAGCTGCAAAATCTCGTTTGGTTCGTTCCTGAAACCTGGCAGGGCAATGGCGGATGGTTTATTGAATTTATAAGCAATAAACGTTGTCCGGTTGTTAACGTAGCCACCAAAGATCAAGGTTTCTCCCACTACTTCAAATTCACGCATTTCAAGCTCAAAGTCCATCTCGATGTCAAACACTTCTTTTGCCTGCGTCTTTGTGTGAAAACGAATAGCTTTAAATTTTTTCCTTCGCAGTGTGCTGTTGTACAGAAAATATACATACGGTCCGACGTAGTCATATCCCACCTGGATGTATTCCACGTCCACATAGTCGGAGAGCTGCCAGGCAAGGGCGAGTGAGGTGTCAAGCTTGATCAACTCATACTTAAAGTCACGTTTTGTTTCCCTGTTTTTTACCTTCCTTGAAAGGAACAGGCCGTCTTCACCGGCAGGGATTAACAGAAAATCTTCATCCTGGTCGCCCAGCTCAATTTCCACCCGCTCTGTCTGATAGAATTGACCTTTGCAAAGTGTGAAAGTAAAAAGCAAAAGTAAGGTTGATATTAAAAAACGCATATAGTTGGTCAGATACTTTTTTCTAGTATAATGTCGTATTCCTCTTTTTTTAAGGGCATGACTGACAGCCTGGCATTTCTCACCAGGTGTACCTGGCTCAGACGATCATCCGCCTTGACCTCCTTCAGGCTGACGGGCTTTTTAAGTTTTTCTACGGGTACCAGGTCTACCACTACCCACTGCGGGTCATCGGTAGTAGGATCAGGATAGAACTCCTTCACTACTTTTGCTATGCCGACAACTGCTTTGTCGTCACCGCTGTGATAAAACAGTACGGTGTCGCCTTCCTTCATTGCCTTCATGTTATTTCTCGCCTGGTAATTTCGCACCCCGTCCCAGTGGTCCCGTCCCATTTTCACAAAGTCGTCCCAGGAATATGTATTTGGTTCGGATTTTACTAGCCAATAGTTCATTTATACTTCGCGTTATTTTTTACTACTCACTAAAGAACAAAATAATTGACAGTTTGTATACAGACCAGGTGACATTTTTAAATTTGACCTTCTTTTCTTTCTATTTAATAGCGAAAGAGTATTATTTTGAAATCTGGTTAATCCCTATGTATAATGGCCTCAAAGAAAGACATCATTAAATTATTCAGGCTTACAGCCTCGCTGATGGAAATTCATGGCGAAAATGAGTTTAAGACAAGGGTGTTTACCAACGCCGTCTTTAACCTGGAAAAACATGAGGGTGAACTGATCGGTCTTACAGAAGAGGAACTGGGAAAAATAGATGGAATAGGAAAATCAATGGCCTCCAATATCGCCCAAGTCCTGACAAGGGGTACCTTTGATAAGCTGGAAGAATTGAAAGGAAGCACCCCGGAAGGCCTGCTCGACATTATCGATATCAAGGGGCTTGGCGCTAAAAAGGTGCGTATGCTTTGGAAGGACCTTGGTATTTCATCCCTCGAAGAAATCAAAGAAGCGTGTGAACGGAATATAATTGCTTCCATAAAAGGATTTGGTGATCGCACGCAGGAAAATATTCTGAGGGAGGTTAATTACAAACTATCAAACAAATACAAGCTGCTGTATGCGGATGCAGAGGTCCTGGCGGAGGAGTGGCTTGAAAAGCTGAAAAAAATATTGCCGGAAGCCCGCATTGAAATAGCGGGTGAGGTGCGCAGAAAGATGGAAATTGTGGAGGAGGTAACCTTTGTTCTGGAAACCTCCGATGTTAGCAAAGCGACATCCAAACTGACTTCGACAGGAGGTATTGAATTTGATAAGTCCAAAAGCGGCCCATTCAATCTGAGGGGCACCTTCACTTCGAACGGTGTCAAAGTCCAGATTGTGCTGGCAGGAAAAGAAGATTTTATAAATAAGCTGCTTCTGCATACCGGGTCGGAAAGACATTTGTCACTGACAAATAGCAGTGGAATCAATTTATTCTCACTACTGATTGACAAGAAGTTTAAATCAGAAGACGAAGCTTATGAGACGCTTTCGATACCTTACGTTCTACCGGAATTAAGAGAGGGCTTGTTGGAACAGGAATTGGGTGAAAGACCTTTAAAATTAATTGAATTCGGAGATCTGAAGGGAAGCATCCACAACCATTCTACCTACAGCGACGGAAAGAATACCCTACGGGAGATGGCAGAGAAGTGTATTGAATTAGGATATGAATACCTGGGTATCTCCGATCATAGCAAATCTGCCTTTTATGCCGGTGGACTGCAAGAATATGCAGTAAAAAAGCAGCATGAGGAAATTGATCAATTAAATGAGGCACTCGCTCCTTTTAAGATTTTTAAGGGGATTGAGTCCGACATATTGAACGACGGCTTCCTTGATTACGAGCAGGATGTGCTGGCCTCATTTGATTTCATTGTTGCCTCCATACATAGTAATTTAAACATGGAAATGGCGAAAGCTACCAGCCGACTGATTACGGCGATAAAGAACCCTTACACTACTTTTTTAGGGCATAGCACAGGAAGGTTGTTATTACGGAGAGAGGGATATCCCATTGATCACAAGGCTGTCATCGATGCCTGTGCGGAAAACGGGGTCATCATTGAAATTAATGCCAACCCCTGGCGGCTGGATCTTGACTGGAGATGGGTCAACTATGCCATTAAGGCGGGAGTGATGTTAAGCATAAATCCTGATGCCCACGAGACCAAGGGCTTTGAAGATATGTATTATGGCATCCTGGTTGGCAGAAAAGGGGGCTTGACCAAAGAGATGAATTTCAATAGCCTGGGCAAAGATGAAGTGGAAAAATATTTTAAAATGAGGAAGGAAAAAATAAATGAATCGGCAGTTTAGGAAAGTATTGATCATTCGGTTTTCGTCCATTGGCGATATTGTCTTAACCACCCCGGTTCCCAGATGTATTAAAACCCAGTTTCCGGATATTAAAGTTCACTATTGCACTAAGCGGTCGTTCCAGGCGCTGGTGGATCACAATCCATACATTGATAAAGTCCATTACCTGGAGGATAGCCTGTCGTCATTGATTTCAGAATTGAAAAAGGAAAATTTCGATTTTGTCGTTGATCTGCATCGAAACCTGCGTACGAAATTTATTAAGCTTTCGCTCGGAAAGCCAAGTGGTACCTTTGACAAACTCAATAAAGAAAAGTGGCTTTTTGTTAATCTTAAGATCAATAAGCTTCCGAATGTGCATATCGTTGACCGCTACCTGGATGCTGCCAAAGCGATTGGAATAAAAAATGATAACCTGGGCCTGGATTATTTTATTCCGGAGAAAGATCAGGTGGAATTGGAATGGCTTCCTTCCGAATTTAGAAGAGGGTTTGTGGCTGTGGTGATAGGGGCGACTTACTACACTAAAAAATTACCCTATGAAAAGCTCGTGGAATTGTGTGATCGCATTGCGAAGCCCATCGTGCTGGTGGGGGGTAAGGAAGATGCTGAGATGGGGGAAAGGCTGGTCGGATTTTTTAAAAAGCAGGCCTCGACAGAACACCTGGAGGAAAAACTAGAAGAACTTGGTAAGAAGGCAATTTTATTCAACGCCTGTGGTAAATTTAACCTAAATCAATCGGCCGATATCATAAAAAAAGCAAGCTTTGTTTTTTCTCACGACACGGGAATGATGCATGTAGCCGCAGCTTTTAAGAAGTACACATTCAGCGTATGGGGAAATACGTTGCCGCAATTTGGCATGTATCCCTACAAAACAAAATTCACGGTTTTTGAAAACAACAAACTGGACTGTCGGCCTTGTTCTAAGTTAGGCTATCATAAATGTCCGAAAAAACACTTCAAATGTATGCGCGACATCAATTTTGATTTTTATCTCCCCGAGGAATGAAAAGGGGGTGTGTAATTATTTTTTATGGATAAGAAAGATTTCCGTCCGATACGCAATCTTTTTTCATTTTCCCGAAAAGAACTTTCCGGATTTTATGCCCTGTCATTTATCATAATACTCTTCATTTCATTGCCATATTTGTCTGAATTCCTGCTGGCCGGTGACCAGGTGGGTAAGCAGGAAAGCGACCAACTGGACAGCCTGGTAAGTTTAATGGAATCCGAAAACCAAAGGACTTTTTTCCGTTTTGATCCCAATACCATATCGATTGACAGCTTGAAGCTGCTTGGTGTTTGCGAAGAAATTGCGTCGGTTTGGCTAAATTACGTTGCTTCTGGCGGGAGGTTTTCCAAGCCCTCGGATATCAAAAAAATTTATGGGTTTGACTCCTTATTGGCTGGTAGCTTACTTCCTTATGTTGTGATTCCGGGTTCGAAAAAAGAGAGGAAGGAAGAGACTGAAGTCCACAATTATGAAAAGTATGATCGCCCAAAAGGGAGTACAGAAAAAAGCAATTTTGAAAAGAAAGACATCAATGCCGCTGCGTCGCAAGATTTAATACAGGTGTTTGGAATTGGCGAGGTCTTGTCAAGCAGAATAATTAAGTACAGAAATTTACTTGGCGGATTTGTAACAATGAACCAGTTACATGAAGTCTATGGGCTGGATTCATTGGTTGTTTCTGAACTCCGCGAGAGGTACTATGTGGAGAAATCGTTTAGTCCGAAAAAGATCAATATCAACACTGCTGAATATAAGACTGTCCTTAGGCATCCCTACTTGTCAAAAGAATTGACGGATAAACTTTTTGAGGTAAGAAATCAAAAGGATTATGTTTTTACTGAGCGAAATTTTAGACAACTTGTAGATAATGATTCGGTCTGTTTTATTGTTTTACCATATATTGAGTTTTAATTTTTACGAGTTCTGATGCAACAAATCCTGCAGCAATATTTAAAAAGACTTACCAATCTTTCAGGCAATAACCGTTCATTATTGCTGCTGAAATTGCTGGTAAACCAATTCATTGACCTTCATTCTTTTGATTTTGTTGATAACAAACCTTCGTTTCAGATTATTGCCCAGTTAATTTCGGGAAAGTCAAAGATAAAGTTATCTGACGCTTTTAATAGCAGGAATGAGGTAACTAATCAGCTAAGTATGCGGTTAAAGCGCCTAAACAGAATCGAAAAATATATTTTCCAGGAAAGGGGGGCAAAGGATTTGTTTATCGGATGGCCGTTTATCCGTGGCAAGTTTGCCGACGGTACTCCGGTCCGCTGTCCATTACTATTTTTTCCGGTGGAATTGGATAACAGCGACAATGCCTGGTACTTAAAAACAAGGAGTGACGTAAATATTACCTTTAATAAGTCCTTTTTATTGGCCTATGCCCACTACAACAAGGTGCAATTGGCCGACGAGTTTATAGAGCGTGTTTTTGATGATTTTGATAAAGACAGCACGGTATTCAGGACCTCCCTGTATCAACTTCTCAAAGAGAGCAACATTGAACTGAATTTCAATCAGGAAAATTTTCTTGATCAGCTCTCTGATTTCGTCAATTTCAAAAAGAATGATTTCATTTCCACTCAGAAAGATGGTGAGCTAAAGCTATTTCCGGAGGCGGTATTAGGCATTTTTCCGCAGGCAGGATCTTACCTTGTGCCCGATTATATGCACATGCTTGATAATGAAAACTACGCTGATATCGAGGAGTTCTTTTTTTCAAGGACATTATTGGAGGATAAAGAGGAATATAAGAAGCATTCCTCGACTTTCTATTCATTCCTAAATAAAGTAAAAGAAGAAGAAACATTTACACCATTTAAGATGGATGCCTACCAGGAAAATGCCATCAAAGCAGTTAAAAGAGGTAATTCCCTGGTAGTGCAGGGGCCTCCCGGCACAGGAAAATCCCAACTGATTTGTAATCTTCTGTCTGACTTTATGGCACGTGGTAAAAAGGTGCTACTTGTTTGTCAAAAAAAGGCTGCCCTGGATGTCGTCTATGACCGGCTGAAGGAGCAGGGCATGAGCGATTTTGTCGCGCTCGTGCATGATTTTAAAAATGACAGGAAGGAAATCTACGAGAAGATCTTTAAGCAGATCGACAGGGTACAGGAGTACCAGCTCAAAAATAATAGCCTCGATTTTATTCAGTTGGAGAGAAGCTTTTTACAGTCCTCCAGAAAGATTGATCAAATTACGGAGGAGCTTGATGAATTTAAGTTTGCGCTTTTCGATGAAAAGGAGGCTGGAGTTTCCATTAAGGAACTGTATCTCACTAGTAATCAAACTATTCCGGGAATAAATATTAAACAGGAATTTAAATTTTTTAAGGTAAATGATGCTCAGCCTTTTATTGATAAGCTGACTATTTATTATCAGTATTACAAAAAGTTCTCTTTGGATGACTACACCTGGAGGGTGAGGAAATCATTTGCTGGTTATGGTATATCAGATCTTCAGAGAATTCGCGAGGACATTGCTGAAATACCTTGCGTTCAGCGGGACTTTTCAAAAAAGGTAGAACACCTATGTGGATCCCACATGGATTTTGATTCGGGAATGAAAATTTTTGAGGGCAAGGATAAGCTTTTGCAAATGTTAAGCCTGCTGGACAGCGAAAAGATTTATCAGTACTTTTCATTCATTATTCAAAACCAGGATCACAGCCCGGATTTACTATGGCTAAATAACGCTGAGCGTAATCTTCTGTCGTGTTTTCGGGAAACCGGCCCTGAAACCAGTCTTTCTAAGGAAGAGTTGGGGAAGGTTCAGAAAATTTTGAAGGAACGGATGGATTCCAAGAAAAACATTTTCAAATATTTCGGATGGTCCTTGTTTTCAAAAGAAAAGGTTTTTTTACACAAAGTATTGGCAGACAATGGCCTTACCAGTAAGAAAAAGCAGTTGAAGATCCTTGAGCAAAAAATAGATAACAGGCTCAACCTGGAGCACAATTTGACCAAGTTGCGAGAGACGAAATGGCTCATTGAATTACCGGATTCATTTGATATTCATGATTACATTCATTGGTTTGAGGAGCAGAAAAAGGCCCTGAGTAGCCTCGTCCTTTATAATCAATTCAGGAATATCAAGGAGTATCTGTCGACTGTTAAGCTGTCCTACTCAGAATTCAAGGAGAAGACTGCAAAACTCGTTGACTTATCAGAAACCCTTCCTCCTAAGAAACAAAAGTGGTTAACTTATTTCAAGGAGTCCAGAATCGACACCCTTCTTACCAAGCCCGAGCTGGAGGAAAGGATGCTTTTGGAACTGAATGCGGATTTTGATTCACTCTGCGACTTCGACAATCTTCAGGAGTCTTTGGAGTCGCATGAAGTTTCAGTGATCAACAAGCTGATGGAAGAATTTGAAAATTCCGATAAAAAGGCGGATGTGGTCGAAGTCTTTCTCAATAGCCTGAAGTTGGCGTGGATAGAATACCTGGAAAATAAATTCCCGGTACTACGATCTGTGAATTCCCTTCGCTTTGAAAAGATGCAGAAGGATCTCCAGGAGGAGGCTAAGAAGAAGCTGAAAATCAGCAATGACATCGTGCTTCTTAAGGCCAGGGAGCAAACCTATGAAAACGTGGAGTATAATAAACTCAACAACATGGTCACTTACCGGGACCTCGCTCATCAGGTGACAAAAAAGCGGATGATATGGCCTATCAGACGACTGGTTTCGACGTTTTCAGATGAATTGTACAACCTGGTGCCCTGTTGGATGGCAAGCCCGGAGTCGGTATCAGCGATTTTCCCGATGCAGCAAAATTTTGACCTGGTAATATTCGATGAGGCTTCGCAGTGTTTTGCAGAGCGGGGCATTCCTGCGATGTATCGTGGTAAACAAGTATTGATTACCGGCGACTCCAAACAATTAAGTCCCTTTGATTTATACAAAGTACGATGGGACGATGAAAACGAAGAACAGGAAGATCCTGCGTTGGAAGTTGATTCCCTGCTTGACCTCGGTGAGAGGTATTTGATGCAGGTGCAATTAAAAGGCCACTATCGAAGCAAATCGCTTGATCTCATCGATTTTTCAAACCAGGCATTCTATCAGGGAAATCTCACCTTGCTTCCAGACCGCCATGTCGTAAACAGTAACGAGCCAGCTATCGAGTATATCAAAACGGAAGGTATTTGGGAAAAGAACCGGAACGAGATTGAGGCTCGGAGAGTAGCCGATATTTATGGTCAGATATCCAATAAACACCCAAAAAAGGAGGTGGGGATTATTACCTTCAATGTGCAGCAGCAGGATCTTATATTAGATATTTTAGAAGAAGAGGCGATTAAAAATAAAACGACGCTCCCTGATTCGTTGTTTGTGAAAAACATTGAGAATGTTCAGGGAGATGAGAAGGACATCATCATTTTTTCGGTTGCCTATGCCCCCGGCCCAAATGGTGTGATGAAACATCAGTTCGGAAGTCTCAATGTCAGAAATGGTGAAAATCGTCTAAATGTGGCTGTCACAAGGGCAAGGGAAAAAATCATCGTGGTGTGCAGTATCCTGCCGCAGCAATTGAAAATAGAAGAAACTAAAAACGAAGGTCCTAAGTTGCTTCGCAAGTATCTTCAGTATGCCCTGGAAGTATCTGAGGGCAAGTTTAAACCGACGATCGGGCAGAGGCGACATAGCACGACCTGGTATTTGAAGGATAAGATTTCAGAAATGCTGGCGAAAAACCAAAACGGTTTCCAATTTGAGGAAGAAATGCCTTTCGCCGATTTGACAATAAAAAGGAATAAGAAATACCTGGGCCTTGTACTGACGGATGACGATCTGTACCATCAGAGCATATCAATTAAAGACATGCATGTGTACACACCCTTTACACTGAGCTTTAAAAATTGGAAGTTTAGGGCTTTTTCGTCCAGGGAATTTTGGCACAGCAAGGAAAATATTCAGGAAATCCTGCTCAAATTTGCCGACTATTGCGACACTGAAATTTAATTGCCTGTTTCTGATTCCGCGACTTTGAAGCCAATGGCCAGGATGTGCTTTAGTGTATCCTGCCTCATAAATTGGTCGAACCTCAGACTATACTTCCCAGCTTTTGAAAAAGTATACCCTGGTAAAAAAACCCGTTCGATATCGTAAGTATCCCCCAATCCGTCGCCCAGCGGTTTACCGGTTTTTGGATCAAAAACTACCAGGTTGTGGAGCTTTTCGGTGATTACATTTCCTGCGCTGTCTTCGAGGTAATACTGGATATACAGGTTTTGAAATTCATAGTCTATGGAATTCCTCACGAAAAAGCTCAGGTCATAACGCTTATCTGCATCCTCTATTTCGAAGGGTATGCTTACGGGCTCTCTCCAAAGCCAAAAGCCTTCCTTAAAATCTATTTTTTTTTCGAATACTGCATCAGAGCAAGACCAAAGAATAACGGTAAACAGGATTAGAAATCGTATGGGCTTAATTTTTTGCATTGTTATTTCTATTGTTCTTGTTGTTTCGATTTCCCCTGTTGTTTCTGTTGCCTTTATTGTTTTTTGGACCCTGATTGTCTTTGTTATCTCTGTTGTCAATGTTTTCCCGGCTGTCCCGCTTTTTTCCCCATCGCTTGTTTTTCTTTTTCTTTTTGTCCTTCTTCTTGAATTTGGAATCCATTCTTTCCAGGTCTTTGTTCAATGCCTGTGATGCGTCCGGGTTAACTTCGATCTCATCTTCATGGAGTGTGGCTGGCTTTTTACCCTTCTTATTTAACTCCAGAATTTCTTTTACCCTTTCTGCTTCCACCGGGATCCATGAGTTTTCATTTTGATAGCCAAACCAAAGTATTTTCTTGAAGATATCGGTTTTTTGTAGCACGGCATCCCCTTTTTCAGTTTGCAGGGGTGCTTCCACCTCGGGAATTTCCTTGAGCGCTTCCATGTAGGTGTCCAGCTCGTAATTCAGACAGCACTTCAGCCTGCCACATTGCCCGGATAGTTTGCTTGGGTTTAACGACAGGTTTTGATACCTGGCGGCGGTGGTAGAAACACTCTTAAAATCGGTTAGCCAGGTAGAGCAGCACAATTCACGTCCGCAACTGCCAATACCTCCTATGCGGCTGGCTTCCTGGCGCAGGCTAATCTGTCGCATTTCTATCCGTATTCTAAATTCGGAAGCGAGGACTTTGATGAGTTCCCGAAAATCCACCCGGTCGTCTGCGGAGTAGTAAAAAGTAGCTTTATTTCCATCTGCCTGAAACTCCACATCCGTCAACTTCATTGCCAGTTTTTGGTCAATGATGATCTCGCGGGTGCGGTACATGATGGAGACTTCTTTTTCCTGCATTTCCTGGAATTTACTTAAATCCCGATCGTTGGCAACGCGATAGATAGAGCGGATATTTTGATCATCGTCCACCTTTTTCTTCTTCATCTGCAACCGGACAAGTTCTCCCTGTAATGATACGTTGCCGATATGATGACCATTAGGTACGTCCACCACTACAGCATCACCGGTATATAAGGGGAGGTTTTCAGTGTTTCTGAAAAATTCTTTTCGGCCGTTTTTAAAACGGACCTCTACTACATTGAATTTATTGCCCGAAAAGTCATCCATGTCAGACAACCAATCGAACACGTTTAATTTATTACAACCTTCGGTTCCACAAGTTCCATTGTTTTTGCATCCTGAAGGGCTTCCTTTATCGTTATCTGTGGTATTACACGTGCTACATCCCGCCATATCTTGTTCTTTTTAAAAAGACAAATTTGAAATTAGTAAAATAGCGGAAATTATAAAATCAGTTTTCCAGAGCAAGCAGATCCTGGCCGATGTCTCTCCTGAAATACACATCCTGCCAATTGATTTTCTCTACCTGTTCATACGAGTTATCAAGAGCTTCCTGAAGGGAGTGGCCAAAACCCGTTATGTTTAAGACCCTGCCCCCGCTGTTTGTAACAGCTCCTTTTTCGTTAATTTTTGTACCTGCGTGAAATATAATGGACTGGCTGGTAGTGCCTTCCAGTCCGTTTATAACAAAACCTTTTTTATAACTTTCCGGGTATCCGCCTGAGACCATGACCACCGTGGTGGCAGTGCGGTCGTCAAGCTGAAAATCAACCTTGTCGAGCGTGCCATCCGCTGTGGCAACCATTAAATCGACCAGGTCACTTTTAATCCTCGGGAAAACAACCTGCGTTTCAGGGTCTCCCATTCTCACATTGTATTCAATTACTTTTGGGCTTCCGTTTTGATTCATTAATCCCAAAAAGATAAAACCTTTGTAATCGATTTTATCCCTTTTGAGGCCTTCGATAGTCCTTTTTACTACCTCTTCCTCCACTTTATCAATAAAGCCGTCTTTGGCAAAAATCACCGGGGAGACCGCTCCCATCCCGCCGGTATTTGGCCCTGAATCTTTTTCGCCAATCCTCTTATAGTCTTTAGCTTCAGGCAGGATTTTATATGAATTGCCATCAGTCAATACAAAAACCGACAATTCGATCCCATCCAGATAATCTTCGATGACAACCGACGAGCTGGCATCACCGAATTTTGCATCTAGGAGCATTTCCCTGATACCTTTTTTCGCCTCATCTTTGCTTTGACAGATCAATACGCCCTTGCCTGCTGCTAAACCATCTGCCTTTAAAACTATTGGCAAAGATTGATGATCGATGTATTCCAGGGCTTCATTTAGAGTGTCTTTTGTGAAGGTTTTTGAATCGGCTGTAGGAATGTTATGGCGTTTCATAAAATCTTTGGCAAAATCCTTACTTCCTTCCAGGGTAGCACCTGCTTTCCCTGGACCTACGATCTTCAAGTCAGACAACAGAGGCTCTTTTTCCAGGAAATCCCGCACACCTGCTACCAGGGGTACTTCCGGACCGACAATGAGCAGGTCTATTTTTTTTTCAAGGAGCACCTTTTTAAGGGCTTCAAAATCGGTGACTGAAATATTGATGTTCTCTGCTATTTGCGACGTTCCTGCATTTCCGGGGGCGATATAGAGCTTTTCACATTTTTCACTTTGACTTAGTTTCCATGCAAAAGCATGCTCCCTGCCACCGGAGCCTAGTACGAGAATGTTCATTTTTTAATAAAATTTTGGGAATTAATTTCCGTAGTCAGACATAAATTTAACCCTCAACAGGCGAATATCCTCTTCATCATATTCATCTCCAAATTCATCAAGAGCCTCTTCGATGCTGTCTGAATGGGAATTTCTAAAATAATCATAGATCTCATCCTGACGATCAGGATCCATAATGTTGTCAATATAATACTCTAAATTCAATTTCGTGCCCGAATAGCAAATATGTTCTATTTCCGCGATAAGTTCTTCATAGGACATGCCTTTTGAATCGGCTATTTCCTGTAAATCAATTTTTCGGTCGATCTGCTGTATAATGTAGATCTTGGTTTTTGATTTATTTACGGAAGACTTTACTACTACATCCTGGGCTGTCTCTATCTCATTTTCCTCCACATATTTGTTGATGGCATCCAGGAATGGCTTGCCAAATTTATTTGCCTTGCCAATTCCAACACCGTTGATCCTGGTGAGTTCTTCGATGGACGATGGATAGGTGGTGGCCATTTCCTCCAGCGAAGGATCCTGGAAGATCACATAAGGAGGAAGGTCTTTCTTATGGGCAACGTCCTTTCTCAATTTTTTGAGGATCTCATACAGGTTTTCGTCATAGGCCTTTCGTTCTACGGGCGTATGCGAGTCGCTTTCCGTCAAAGCTTCAAAATCCTTGTCTTTTACCAGGGTTATTGATCCGGGATTTTTGATAAATGCCTTTCCTTTTTCAGAGATTTTAAGAACACCAATGTTATCAATGTCTTTGTAAAGATATCCGTGAAGGAGGGTCTGCCTTACTACGGAATGCCACAATTCCGGAGTCTCATCAGCGCCCTTTCCATAGACATCAAGTTTATTGTGTTTGTAGCTTTTGACATATTCATTTTCAACACCACAAATGACTTCCACCAGGTGTTTGAGACCAAACCTTTCACCGGTTTGTTCTGCTGCCGCCAATGTTGTTTCTACGTACTGCTGACCTTCATACTTCTCGGGGGGGTACTTGCAGACATCACACCACATCTCCTTGCCGCATAGGCTTTCGTTATACTCTTCACCAAAATAGTGGAGTAGCTGCTTTCGCCGACACATCGAAGATTCAGCATAAGATGACATTTCCTCCAACAGTATTTTGGCATTCTCGCGCTCTGTAACGGCCTTATCCTTATTAAATTTTTCAAGCTTGAGGATGTCTTTATAGGCATAAAACAAGATACAATTTCCTTCCAGCCCATCACGCCCGGCACGGCCTGTTTCCTGGTAATATCCTTCGACTGACTTGGGAGTGTCGTAGTGAATCACAAAACGCACATCTGGTTTGTCAATCCCCATTCCAAACGCAATGGTGGCTACGATGACATCCACTTCTTCGTTAAGGAATGCATCCTGGTTTTTCATTCGGATGTTCGCCTCCAGCCCGGCATGATAGGGTGCCGCTTTGATGTCATTGACACACAACAACTCGGCAATTTCCTCCACCTTTTTTCGGCTCAGACAATAAATAATTCCAGACTTTCCTTTATGATCCTTAATGAATTTTATAAGCTGTTTTTTGGTGTGGTGTTTCGGTCGAACCTCATAATATAAATTTTCCCGGTTGAACGACGACTGGAAAATATTGGCATCTTCCATTTGCAGGTTTCGCTGAATATCCAACTGAACCTTGGGAGTGGCGGTGGCGGTAAGGGCTATCACCGGAAGGTTACCAAGCTGGGAAATGATCGATTTTATTCTCCTGTATTCAGGTCTGAAATCATGGCCCCATTCAGAAATACAGTGTGCTTCGTCGATGGCGACAAATGAAATGTTTGCCTCTTTTAAGAAAGCTACATTGTCTTCTTTCGTTAGTGACTCTGGAGCTACATAAAGCAGTTTTATTGCACCGGAAATGGTATCTTTCTTCACCCTGGTCATCTCTGCCTTTGTCAGTGTGGAATTGAGAAACCGGGCGTTTATGCCGACTGCATTCAATTGATCCACCTGGTTTTTCATCAAGGCAATGAGTGGAGAAATTACTATGGACGTTCCCTCTAAGATGATGGCAGGAAGCTGGTAACAAAGTGACTTTCCTGCTCCGGTAGGCATAATCACAAAGGTATTTTTCCCGTCAAGTATGTTTTTTATGATCGTCTCCTGGTTCCCACGAAAATTACTATACCCGAATACCTCTTTGAGTTTATCTCTCAGTATATCCAAATGTCCATCCACTGAAGTAATCATGACCGTTCCTTTAGGCTTACTAACTTTATTAATTTACTCTAAAAAAGAATCAAATGAAAAGTGTTTTTCTTTATATGCGGTTAAGAGTTAAAAGTTTCCAATATTTAACTGAAAAAGTCCAAAAAAATTTACTTTCTGCCCCTTCTGTCTTAATATTGTTTCAATTGGTTGTCCGAGGCACTGTTCAAATTGATAGCAACACAAATTTAACACCTTTTTCTTATTTTTAAACACAGAGTTTTAAGTAATTAGTATAAAATTTTCAAAGAATTTGTTATTATCATTAAATAAATACCAATTTTAACTTATTGATGAGCTATGGATGGAAATAATTATGTAATAATAATGGCTGGAGGCATAGGAAGCAGGTTTTGGCCATACAGTAGGAACGATTATCCCAAGCAGTTTTTAGATGTAATGGGTGTAGGTAGATCACTGCTGCAACTGACCTTCGATCGCTTTTCAAAAATCTGCAACAAGGAGAATATCTACATAGTTTCCAATGAGCGTTATTCCGAACTGATCAGGGAGCAAATACCCGGGCTGGCCGATTACCAGATTTTATTAGAACCTGACAGAAGAAATACTGCGCCATGCATCGCTTATGCAGCGTATAAGATCGCCCAGCGTGACCCGCAGGCAAATATGGTGGTCACCCCGGCCGACCATGTCATTTTTAAGGAAGATATCTTTGAAGAGACCATAAATAAGTCCCTGGAGGAATCCAAAGGTTCGGATAAACTGATCACAATAGGAATAAAGCCCTCTCGTCCGGAGACCGGCTATGGATATATCCAATATCTACAGGATGAGGGTTCATTTGTAAAGAAAGTGAAGACGTTTACAGAAAAGCCACAACTGGACCTTGCTAAAAAATTTGTGGAAAGCGGGGATTTTGTGTGGAACGCAGGCATTTTTATCTGGAGGGCAGACACCATCATCAGGTCTTTTGAAAAATTCCTGCCAGATATTTCCGAGCTGTTCAGTGCAATGAACGATAGCTACTTTACGGAGAAGGAGAAGGGAGCCATAGAAAATGCGTATGCGGTGACCAAGTCAATTTCTATCGACTACGGCGTGATGGAGAAGGCCGATAATGTCTATGTGGTGGAGGGTAATTTCGGATGGTCTGACCTGGGAAGCTGGGGATCGCTGCATGACATAAGGGACAAGAATGAAGACCAAAACGTAGTGGAAGGAAATGTTCTTTCGTACGATAGCAAAAACTGCCTCATCATGGGAGAGCATGATAAGCTCATCGTGGTACAAGGACTCGACGGCTACCTTGTGGCCGACTGCGCCGATGTACTGTTGATTTGCAAAAAAGATGATGAAAAGCAATTCCGGAGTTTCGTTAACGATGTTAAAAACGACAAGGGTGAGAAGTTTATATAACTAAACTTGCGTATGCTAATCAACCCAAATTCCTTCACAGCGGGATTTGGGTTTTTTATTGCCGTTGTCGGAGAGCTTCGTAAACGATAATCCCGGCAGATACCGAAACATTCAAAGAAGCGATTTCTCCTTTCATCGGGATTTTGCAGGTCTGGTTGGAGACTTTTAATATTTCCTCGCTGATCCCATTTTCTTCTGAACCAAGCACCAGGGCAACCGGTCCCCGAAGGTCTACGGAATAGAGGTCTTTAGTGGTTTTTTCCGTGCAGGCAATCACGTTTACACCAGAATTTTGAAGCTGACGAATGGCTTTGTAGAGGCTGTTTGTCCGGCAGATTTTAGCATGATTAAGGGCGCCTGCGGACGTTTTCATGGCATCTCCCGAAATCAACGCGCTCCCAATCTCCGGAATGATAATGGCATCTATTCCCGCGCATTCTGCCGTTCGGACGATGGCACCAAAATTTCTCACGTCCGTTATCCGGTCAAGCACGAGAAAAAACGGGTCCCGGCCAGTGGCGAAGCATTCCTCAATGATCCCCTCGTAGGAATAATATGAAATGGGCGACAGGTAGGCTATAAAACCCTGGTGGTTCTTTCTGGTTACTTTATTGAGCTTTTCAATAGGGACTCGCTGAAAAGGTATTTTTTTCGCAGAGAGCTCAGCAACTATTTTTTTAGAAAGATCCGATTGCAGGTTTTTTTGGATGAGTACTTTTTCAATTTCCTTCTCTGACTTCAGCGCTTCTTCGATGGCCCTTATGCCAAAAATAAAGCTTGAGGGATCTTTAGTAAAAGGTCTTTTTTCCATGCAGGTGTTACATTTTTCCTTGTCGCCACAATTCTACAGCACGAAACCAATGCTTGTCAAATTTCCTGTCCCTGACGAGTGAATAGTGGTTGGTAGAAAACACATTTTTTATTTTGACAAAGGTAAAACGAATAGCCGGCATATTTACATTTTGATTGTAAATCCATTGTTCGTATTCCTCATGTTTAAAAACTTTATCAGGTGGCCCATAGATGATATACATCATGCCCATGTCTGTTTTCCAACCTTCCTTGTAGCTTGTAAATAGCAGGTTAGCACCCGCTACCCTTTCGAAGTAGTCTTTAATGGATTTTTGTGCTGTGAGGGGAGATCCAGTGGTGGTAAGCCAAAACGTTTCGAATGATTTTTTATCGTCGGCTTCTGCTTCCATACTTTCATTTTCCGTTTTTGTAGAGATGTATTTGAGGGGTTTGAGCAGGCTATGGTAGTTGCCGAATCGTGGAAAGGGCTCGTCCTCTATCCTAAAAGTTATTCCTTCCAGGGAGTTAGTGTCAACCTGTATAAAATACAATCCGCTTTCTGTTAGCGGGAGCATCGTGTCAGTGGCAGATTTGGTCAGGCTCGCTACTGAAAGGGTGCGGTTGATATTGTCGGTATCAACGATCATTGGTGGGAAGGCCACATCAAAATCGGTATCGTAACGATAAATCCAAATTTCTTTTTTCTGACCCGAAAGATGCTTCAGCTTGAAGGGTGAGGAGGGGGTGACGAATTGACTCAAAATGGGGATATTCGTGTTGTCATCATACAGCACCAGGTCCGCATGGCCATATTCGGCCTCCTCATCGATGTTGATATCATACAGGAGATCGTCTGGCCAGGTATTGTGTTGCAAATGAAGTTGGATCAATTTGCAGTCATTACGCCGACCGGTTTTAAATTGAAACACATGGTAATTTCCGTTTTTTCCCACATAATAGTCTCCTGGATTGATGGTTTCCGTAGCAATGATTTCGGAGCTTTGATAGTCTTTTTTATAATTTAATTCCAGGGTAAAGCCTGAATTCCAATTGGTAGGAGTGTCTTCATTTGGTAAAATCGAAAGTATAACGAGCAGTGAATCATCTACAAAATACAGCCTGTGATCCATCAACAAATCCCCTGAAACATCATATTTATAGGCAATATTTTCTTCCTGGAATGGCGCCTGTGAAAATCCTCCAAGGGAGATAAAAACAAAAAGAAAGAGGTGAAAGTACTTTGAAAAAGTCATTTTCAATTTTTTTTTGAAAATACTAAAAGAATATTCACAAGGTCTTATCAAAATAAAATTATTTACTTTACAAATTCATTTTAGGAAACGAATTTATTGGGATGGGAATATATACCACAGAAATTACATCGGATAAAATTGCGTCTGACAATCCGGTACATCAGCGACTTTTAAAGGCCTACTATGCGGCTATTCCCTATATCAAAGGAGCGTTACTGGAAGTCGGGTGTGGCGAGGGAAGAGGCGTTAAACAGTTGGCTCCATTAGCAGAAAGCTATGTGGCAATAGACAAAATTCAGGAGGTAATTGACAAGCTGGCCATGGAATACCCGGCGTATTCATTTATCCAGGCAAATATTCCACCCATATCGGTATTGGAAGACAATAGTTATGATACGATTGTGACATTTCAGGTAATCGAACATATAAAAAATGACAAATTGTTTCTGGAGGAAATTCATCGATTACTTAAACCCGGAGGTAAGGCTTTAATTACTACACCAAATATAAAAAAATCGCTTACCCGCAATCCCTGGCACATTCGTGAGTATACGGCTGAACAATTGACTGCCCTCTGCCAGTCCATTTTTTCGAAAGTGGAATCAAAGGGGATCACCGGCAACGAAAAAGTGATGGAATACTTTGAGAAAAACAGGGTTTCCGTGGAGAAAATTACTAAATGGGACTTTCTGAACCTGCAATACCGTCTGCCTGCACCCCTACTGAGGATTCCCTATGAAATCCTTAACCGAATAAACCGCAACAAACTGAGTGGTGAAAATGACGATCTGGTTTCGAAGATCAGCCACGAAGATTACCTGGTCTCTGAAAAGCCCGATGATAGCCTGGATTTGTTTATGATTGTCACCAAATAAAAAAGCCAACCTCATCGGCTGGCTTTTGTTTCAGGCAATCCCTTACCCGCTATTTTTTATTGTCATCTACTTCTTCAAACTCGACATCAGAAACATCCTGCTGCGAATCACCGGAAGCATCCTGTCCGGCGCTTGCGCCAGCATCTGCGCCCGGTTGAGCACCATCGGCACCACCCTGAGCAGCGTAGATTTCCTGTGAAGCAGCCTGCCATGCATTATTTAATGCCTCACTGGCAGCATCAATGGCTGCCACATCCTGGCTTTTGTGTGCTTCTTTCAGCTTGTTCAATCCATCTTCGATGGCCTTTTTATTATTTTCAGAGAGCTTGTCGCCAAACTCCTTCAACTGCTTCTCAGTCTGGAAGATCAATGAATCAGCAGAATTAAGCTTGTCGATTTTCTCTTTTTCTTTTTTATCTGATTCCGCGTTGGCTTCAGCTTCCTTCTTCATCTTTTCAATTTCCTCCTCAGTCAATCCGGAAGAAGCTTCGATTCGGATCTTTTGTTCTTTTCCGGTTCCTTTATCTTTTGCCGAAACATTTAAAATACCATTGGCATCGATATCAAATGTCACTTCAATTTGAGGAATACCTCTTGGCGATGGTGGGATACCGTCCAGGTGGAATCGACCAATCGTCCTGTTGTCTTTTGCCATGGGGCGCTCGCCTTGCAGCACATGTATCTCCACAGAAGGCTGATTATCTGCTGCAGTGGAGAATACCTCTGATTTCTTTGTTGGTATCGTAGTATTCGATTCGATCAGTTTTGTGAAAACACCGCCTAAAGTCTCGATACCCAGCGAAAGTGGAGTTACATCCAGCAGAAGTACATCTTTTACCTCTCCGGTAAGTACACCACCCTGGATAGCCGCACCAATGGCAACTACTTCGTCAGGGTTAACGCCTTTTGAAGGTTTCTTGCCAAAGAATTTTTCTACTTCTTCCTGGATTTTTGGAATACGGGTAGAACCACCTACCAGGATGACCTCATCGATATCTGATGCCGACATGCCTGCATCTTCCAGGGCCTTCTTGCAAGGACCGATGGCTCGCTGAAACAATGAATCAGTAATCTGCTCAAATTTCGAGCGACTCAATGACCGTACAAGGTGTTTTGGTATCCCATCTACCGGCATGATGTAAGGCAAATTGATTTCTGTTGACGTTGAGCTTGATAACTCAATTTTGGCCTTCTCCGCAGCTTCTTTCAATCGCTGAAGGGCCATCGGATCTTTTCTCAGGTCAATACCTTCGTCATTTTTAAATTCTTCAGCCAGCCAGTCGATAATGGCCGAGTCAAAGTCATCACCGCCCAGGTGCACATCACCGTTAGTCGATTTTACTTCAAACACACCATCGCCCAACTCCAGGATAGAGATATCAAATGTTCCTCCCCCAAAGTCATATACCGCGATTTTAAGGTCTTTATTCTTTTTGTCAAGGCCGTATGCCAGTGAAGCGGCGGTAGGCTCGTTGATAATCCTTTTCACATCCAAACCGGCAATCTGACCAGCTTCCTTGGTAGCCTGTCTTTCTGCATCGTTAAAATAAGCCGGTACCGTGATAACAGCTTCTGTGACTGTGGTGCCAAGATAATCTTCTGCAGTGGATTTCATCTTCTGAAGGATGATAGCAGAAAGTTCCTGTGGGGTGTAAAGCCTTTCCCCAATGCGCACCCTTACGGTATCGTTATTTCCTTTCTCTACCTTATAAGTAACGTTCTTTCTTTCATCCGCTACTTCGGAATGTTTTTTACCCATAAACCTTTTTACGGAGTAAATTGTGTTTTCCGGGTTGGTGATGGCTTGCCTTTTTGCAGGATCGCCTACCTTTCTCTCCCCGTCACCATTGTCAAGAAATGCTACAATGGATGGTGTGGTCCTTCTTCCCTCACTGTTAGGGATAACCACAGGCTCATTTCCCTCCATCACTGCAACACATGAATTAGTGGTTCCTAAGTCTATACCTATTATTTTTCCCATGATAATTTATTTTCTATTTCTTTCATTCAAATCAACATTCCCAATTTATCAATGGTCATGCCAAGGCATTTATCCATTATTCTTGGTGTCATAATGTCATAAAAAAACCGGGAAGCGTGTCATGTTTGGGAGTTGTCAGAAATTTTTGTCACCCTTAATTTTGTATGACATGTAGTTGATGTTTTTGGCTGGTATGCAAAAAATGGGTATTTTGTTCTGGTTATTGCCATTTCATCTATGATAAAAACTCTTAACCAATTCATACTCCGTGTTTAGTAAACGACTTTTAAGGGATTCCATCCTGGCTACGGCCTTTATTTTTCTATTGATTTTCACCTTTTTAAAAGTAAGTCAAGTAGAGAAGCTTTTTGGGTTGTTCGATCCGATAAGCCAGGCGATGGATGATGTAGAATTAACCGATCTTGTTTTTAGCGAATTGCGACAGCCAGACCCCGTACCGCTGGATTCAATTGAAATTCTGTTGGTGAATATCGGGGAAATCAGCCGGGCTGAAATTGCCGCTGAATTAAATATCATCAATAGTTATCATCCCAAGGTGATAGGCATAGATGCGGTTTTTAGTGGATTGAAGGATTCATTGGGGGACGTTTTATTGGCCGATGCACTTTCAAACATCGAGAACCTGGTCATGTATTCCAAAGGTATCAATACGGAGGGTGATGAGATGGTAATGGAAGAAATGGAGGTGTCTCATCCTATGTTCGACTATGGTGCAACAGGGGCAACCAATTTGTTCACAGATGCCCAGGAACAGCATGAGTTTAAAGTGTGCCGGACATTTCCGCCCGTCTTAAATATAAATGGTGAGCGGGAACTTGCTTTTGCGGTAAAGATTGCTCAGTTATATGATTCGGCGAAGGCGCAAAAGTTCTTAAACCATAGCGACAAATTTGAAGAGGTAATAAATTACAGAAGCAATATCCAGATTTTCGGGGAATCCGAAATCGGTGTTAAGTTTTCTGTGTTGGACGTGGAGGATGTTTTTACGGAGAATTTCCTCCCTGAAATTATTACAGGCAAGATCGTCATTTTTGGATTCCTTGGAAAGACCTTAAACGATACAGATTGGGAGGATAAGCTGTATACTCCCATGAACAAAGTTTTTGCCGGAAGGTCAAATCCCGACATGTGGGGGCCGGTTATCCATGCCAATATCGTGCAAATGGTACTGGACGAAGCTTATATTAACTACCAGGGTGACTTTGGCGCTTTGATCACCGCCATCGTCATTTGTTTTCTGAATGTGTGGATATTTGGCTGGATTTACTGGAGCTTGCCACTGTGGTACGACGGAATTACCAAAATTATCCAGCTCTTTGAGTTAATGTTAATCGTATTAATTAATATTTTTGTATTTCACTGGTTCAGATATAAAACTGAACTGACATTGACTGCCGCCTGTATAGCGTTGGCGGGAGACTCCCTGGAAGTGTACTATGGCCTGTTGGTCAATATGTTCTCCAGGGCTGGACGCAAAGAACTATTTAAAATTCATAGAATCCTTAAAAAAGCGAACCGAAAATGAAACCGGCTTGAATCAAATAATCATTCGTTTAGATTAAATTATTATTTGATTCATCAAACCTGTCTGCCGACGAGGCAGGCCTGTCTGCCGATAGGCAGGCCTGTCTGCCGATAGGCAGGCATCTGACAATTAAAAAAATTAAAAAAGAAAACAGATGAAAAAAGTACTAATAGGATTATTCATACTTGGCATCACCACATCCGGCTTTGCCCAGGATTATGTATTTAGAGTAATGCTTAATAAGGGCACCAATACCTACGGTGTGGGCGACGATCAAAAAAGACTGGTCACAGGTACAAAATTATTAAGTGAGTATACAGTGGTGGCCGGGGAGGGAAGTTACATTGCGCTTCTGCATTCTTCCGGGGTAACTATGGAAATCAAGGAGCCAGGCACATATAAAGTTTCCAGTCTTGAGACTAAAGTGGCAAGCAGCCAATCTACCCTCATGCAGAAGTACACCCAGTACGTGGTAAACAATATCAGTGATGAGAACCAATCCCGGCTGAGCGCTACGGGAGCGGTCACCAGGGGATTTAATGACATCAAAGTGTATATGCTTCAGTCGTGTAAATATTTTGGCAAGGACCAGATACTGGATTGGGAATCGATACCTGATGCAAATGGTTACTTGGTGGTCATCAGTGATAAGTTCGGCGATGAATTGATTAAAAAGGAAGTGAAGGATAGCCAGATCGAACTTGATTTCAGCGATGCCAAGTTGAAAAACGAAGAGCTGATCATTGTGAATTTTTCTGTTAAAGGTGAAGAGATCGTGGATCATCTTGGCTATGGCTTACAACCTTTGAAAGATGATGAATTGGTCAGGGTGAAAGGAGAGGTGGAAAGTCTGAAATCTGGTTTTTCAGACGATACTCCCCTGAAACATTTGGTGTTGGCATCTTACTTCGAAGAGAATGGTCTTTATTCCGATGCCATTACCCACTACATTAAAGCGAAGGAACTGTCTACTGAGGTAGAAAAGATTTACACAGACTTCCTGGTAAGGGCGGGATTAAAAGACAAAGAGAATTAATTTTAGGTATTAGCTTTCCGAAAGTTCAGAAACTTTCGGAAAGTTTACATCCTACCTTTTTATTCCAGGCCAAACATGATAAACGCCCCCCAATAAATTGGATCCTGATACTTATTTCTTATCTCCTTTTTTGCATCGATAAAAGATTTTCTCATCTCGCCTGTTTCAAACCATTTTCGGTAAAAGGTGACCATCAGTTCATTGGTGGCCTCATCGGAAACTTTAAATAAGCTCATTACCATTGTTTTAGCCCCTGCCACCAGGAAGGCACGCTGCAAGCCGTACACTCCCTCACCTGCCGTCACATCGCCCACGCCGGTTTCGCAGGCTGAAAGTACCACCAGGTCGGTGTAGTCAAGGTTAAGGTTCATGGCTTCGTAGGCCGTGAGTATCCCACTTTCAATATTATAATTGTACTTCGTCTTATTCAGCACATCACCGGCGCCCCGCAACATCAGACCGGAACGGAGTAAGGGGTTTTCTACAGCTTCCGCCTCGTTTACTTCGCTCATACTTATCTCCTCGGTAACTTCCTTGTTCGGGGTATAAAATCCATGGGTTGCAATGTGGAAAACCCGTGGATTATTAAGCGCTTTCACTTGATCTTCCGATGCATCGAGCTGAAGGTAATAGTCCGTTTTCCAGCCGTTTTTTGTTAATAAATCATGCAGGCTGTTCACTTCTTTTTCAGTACCGGGCAGGTCATTTACAATAATCTTTCCTTTGGCAATGGTGGGACTTGTAGAAACATAAAAATCTGGGTCGCCAAACATCAAGGCCCGGTTTTCCTTCTGCTTATTAGCTTTGTGATGATTCTTCAAAACCAGATCCTTGGTATTGGATACCAGTACGATATTAGAATTATCAAGCACGTATTTTCCATTTTCCAGCATGATGGCTTCTAAATTGATCTGGTTATACACACCATCTGGGGAAAGATATACCGTGGCGTTGTCGCTGATTTTCTGGTCAATGTTTTTCCAGTATTTTCCGTAGGAAACATTGTCAGGCAACTGGTATACGATCATGTTTTTGTAATACTGAAAATATTTCGATTCAAGGTCTTTTCCATTGGAAAGAAGGATTAGTTCCGGCCGGTCCCTGTTTCGTTCGTTGCGCAACGTCACGACAGCATACAGAATAGAATCAGTAAATACATGGTTAAAATACCGGAATCGTATCATCTCCACAGCCACTTCATTTTCTTTAAGCACATCTTTAACATCCTCCCAGCTCACCAATGTCCGTTCTGTATTGGATGAAAATAGCTCTGATCGTTCGCTCAGGTCCTTTTCCAGCAATTCAACCACCCTTACCAACGAATCCTCGTTGATCCGGTAATTAATTAACTGCTCGACGCTCATCGAGAGCACATCGGTAAGGAGCTCTTTGCTTTCCAGCCAGTCGTTATAGTTTTTAATCAACTCCTCGTCGCCGCTTTTGAGAATATTCTCTCTCATTTTTATGGAAGAATTTAGCAGCAGGGCCTTTGTGTTTAAGGCATTGTCATAGAGTTTGCCCACTAATCTGTCATCGGGACTGGTAATACTTTTCAGGACGAGGGTATTGTAAAACTCATAGTCTCCTTTTATAGTATTCCAGAACCTGGCCTTTTCTCGTTCGCTTAATGCCGGGAAGTAGTACTTAATAAACTCGTCGTAGTTAGACAATACCTCTTCCATGAGCTTCATGGACTCTTTGTCTTTACCCTTCATAAAAAGCACCTTACTTTCTTTGGCCAGTGTTTTCACATATTCGGGATGTTGTGGGCTGAAATATTTTACATAGATATCCTTCGCCTTTTTATATTGAACCTCCGCCTCGTTATAATTTTTAAGCATGTAGTAGATGTCACCCAGGAAAACATAGATGCTGGCCGCGTTGATATTATTTCTCTTGCCCACTTTATTCAGCCAGATTTTCTCGGCCTCAAGCAGTGTGGTAAATGCTTGCCCATATTCAGCATTTGCTATAAAGACATAGGCTTGGTCTTTTAAAAGTTCGGCATAAAGAGGGTTTGTCTTATCCAGCTCGTTGAGTAGAATGCCTTTTGCCTTTTCAAAATAAGCTTTTGCATCCTTTACATTGTTGTTTTTGTTTAGCTTGGCCAGGGCGAGCATTGCATAAACCTCCGCAAGCCGTAGCTGCTTTTCGCCAAAGACAGCCCGGTGGATGTTGAGCGCTTCAGTGAGGTTTTTTTCCGCCGACTCAAAGTCCCCCAGTGTGCTGTTGATATCGGATAACAGCATTAAGCACTCCACTTTATTGCTGGAATTTTTTCCGTAGACCTTTTCTGCAATGCCCAGCGTTCGCAAAGCAGTTTTTTCTGCGTTTGTATAATCGCCCTTGATGAGTTCCATTTTTCCTATCGGGATCAATGTAGGTATCAGGCTTTTATTATCTGCACCCAACTCCCCTTCTTTCTTTTTTAAGGCCTTTTCCAGTATTTCTGATGCTTCCGCGTACATCCCAATGCTCAGGTAGATCCTGGCAATTTCATCGTCATTATCAGTAAGGTCGTACTTATCCAACTCGGCCTTTTTGATCAATTTGCTATTGGCACGAAAGATGTCCTCAGCTTCGTCATACATTCCTTTTATGGCATAGAGTCGGGCTTTTGATTCCATGGCATTGACATAATGGATCATGTTATTACCTTCTTTCCTTTTGTCGTAAAGTACTTCCAGGGCGAGATCCAGGTATTTTTCCGCACGTGAGTATTCACCAATGTTTATCTGAAGGTTTGCCAGATTCACGATTTCATTTGCATAGTTGACTTCCGTCCGGTTGTAGGTTCTTGTGACTGCATCAAATGAATTTTCGAGGGCTGCTTTGGCCAGGTCATATTTGTCGGTTAACTCATAGAAGTAAGCGAGGTTTTTTTGGATCCTGTTGTAGGAAGGATGTGCAAAGTGAATTTCCGGCTTGACGATTTTGGTCCAGCTCGAATTAAATACAGAATCCGTTTCCCTGATCCTGTTTGTATAGTTGATGTTGTAAATAGCTTCTTCGATCAAACTAAGATGGTATTGGGGTGAGTTTGTGCCATATAAATTTGCTTTGATCTCTTTTTCATAATCCAGGGCGGAGCGGCTTCTTGCCCTGTCTTTCTGCTGAACTGCCAATTCATACAGGTAGTGGTTGGCGATTAGTTTTGTGGTGTGATAGGTTGGCAGGTCTTTTTGGTCATTGATAATGGCATTAGCAGACTGAGCAAATTGCTGGTAGTTATCTTTTGTCATTTCGGCCAGGACTACGAGGAGCTTTGCATACGCCATAAAAACGGAAGATGGCGAGTAGTGGCCTCTCACCAGGCTTTCATAGCTCCGCAATTCATTTTGATACCGACTTTTCTTGCCATATCTGGCATAAGCCAAAATGAGATCGCGCTGGACTTCCAGTGCAAATCGGTCGTGAGGTTCAGCGATGGACTTGGCATGGTCATACGCATCTTCAAAATATTTTTCAGCTTCCTTATAATTTCTTTGCTTATCCAGCGACCTGGCGATGAGCAATTCATGCCAGGCAAATTCTCTATCTTTTTTATTCAGGTTTTTTTCCAGCCAGGAGGTATTTGATTTTAGTGCGGAGTCAGCCCTTTGATAGTTCCCCTGGTCAATATAAATCTCCCCGACAAGGTTAACCATCTGCACAAATTCCCGGTTTCTTTTAGCCTGTTCGTCTTTTTTCAGTGACGATTGGTTCACACGCTCCATAAAAAAAGGGAAATTGTCTCTCATTTTTTTGATGGCCTCATTGTAAAACCCTATTTCCTTAAGCGCCTTAATTTCGATGAGCAGAAGGGCTACCTTTTGGTCTGCTGTGATTTGATCGCTGTAACTACCATAAAAATCATTGAGAGCTGAGTATGCCAATTGATAATTTTCCAATTCTTTGTACAAAAAAATAGATTCCAGTAGTATGGCTGCATGCTCTTTAGAGGCGGTGGTATTTACTTCTTTGCTCACCGCGATGGCCTCCGTCAGATTTTGCTCCACATGTACCAGCTCACCTTGCTGGAGGCTAAGCTTGGCGTCGTTCATATTGGCAAAGGGGATATACTTGTTTTTTGGGCCTAGTTTTTTGATGGTCTTGGCCTTGAATTTTTCATTCGTTGCCAATGCCTTTTCATAATCTCCCTTTTCATAGTAGGCATTGTATTTATCAATATACTTTTCCCAATTCTGACCAAAGGAAATTTCCGGCAAAAATACGCCGACTAAAAAGGGAACAATCAGTAAGAGGTTTTTCATGTATCTTTAATTTGATATTCAACGGTCGCCCGCTTCTCCCGTCAAGACGGGAGAACTTTTTAAAAAAAAATAATCGCTACACACTGTCATTAATGAGTGTTTTTATCACGTCGGTTTCATGGTAAGGTAAAGATTTACACACAGCTAGGTTTAATTTACAAAAATGTAAATAATTAAAAGAAATTATCCTGTAGAAGCGCTTTCATTTGGGAAGAATAATGTCTATTTTCATCAGCTTTTTGATTTTGGGCTTGTCAGAAAATAATTTTCAAAAGGATAGTTAGGGTAGTAATGGTTTTGTGAGAATGGCTCTTTTCATTTTTAATTAAAAACATTAGATTTTTCTAAGATTTTTGGGTGGGAATAGGGCTATTTAAAACATTTGGAAGGGTTGATAAAAGTCAAGTTTTAAAACTGTTTTTTGTTCAAATATTTTTTGGCAATTTTGTTACCCCTTTTTCAAAAAACGATAGTATTTACCATATTCTTAACCCTAAGGAATGACCATTGATTGTCAGGATATTTGGACGAAATGCTTAACCAATATTAAATCAAAAATTGGTGAGCAGGGCTTTGCTACCTGGTTTAAGCCAATTCATCCGGTAAAAATTGAAGGTAAGATCCTGACGATCCAGGTGCCAAGCCAATTCTTTTACGAATATCTGGAAGAGCATTATGTTCACCTTTTAAGAAATGTGTTAAACGAGGAGCTTGGGCAGGACTATAAGCTGGAGTATTCCATCGTAGTCGACAAGGGCAATGAATTTAACAAACCTTACATCGTTAACCTTCCCAATAACGGTAAGGCGGTTTCCAAAGGGAATGATAGAAATTACAACTATACCAGCCCTTTTGACTTACAGACCATAGATGTTGCCACACGCAAATCCAATTTGAACGTCAATTACACCTTTGAGAATTTCATCGAGGGGGATTGTAACCGCCTGGCGCGATCTGCCGGACTGGCGGTGGCCCAGAAGCCCGGTGTCACTTCTTTTAATCCGCTGATGCTGTATGGCGGTGTGGGTTTGGGTAAAACACACCTTGTGCAGGCAATAGGGAATGAAATCAGAAAGGTCGACGAGAAGTTTGTACTTTACGTTTCTTCTGAAAAATTTACGAATCAGTTTTTTGAGGCCATTAAGGCCAATAATATCCAGGAGTTCTCTAATTTCTACCTTCAGGTGGATGTGCTCATCATCGATGACGTGCAGTTCTTTGAAGGCAAGGAAAAAACACAGGAAATTTTCTTCCATATTTTCAATCACCTTCATCAGAATGGGCGACAGATCATCATGACCAGCGACCGTCCTCCGAGGGACCTGGCAGGCCTGATGGAGCGTCTTGTGTCGCGATTTAAGTGGGGATTAACTGCCGACCTTCAGCAGCCGGATTATGAAACCAGAATGGCCATTATCCAGCGAAAGATGCAGGCAGATGGGATTGATATCCCTGACAATGTGATCGAATACCTGGCCTACAGCATCGATACCAATGTGAGGGACCTGGAGGGGGTGTTGATTTCGCTTATCGCCAATGCCTCGCTTATAAGAAGGGAAATCGACCTGGAATTGGCGCGCGAAACCCTGAAAAACATAGTCCACGACATAGATTCGGAAGTGGGGATTGACTACATCCAGAAAACCATCAGCGAGTATTTTAAAATCCCGATTGACCAACTGAAGGATAAAACCCGTAAAAAAGAAATTGTGCTGGCCAGGCAGATTGCCATGTATTTTGCGAAAGATTATACAAACCACTCGTTAAAAACCATCGGTGACCATTTTGGCGGAAGAGACCACAGCACCGTGATCCACGCGGTCCAAGCCGTAAGTGATTTTTGTGATACCGATGCTTCTTTCAAAAAGACCGTCGAGGAAATCCGCAAAAAGTTAAAGCTGAAAGCTGCTTCTTAAATAGCAGCTTTCGGAAAGTTACATGATTCCAAAAGTTAAAAACTGCTGTTGACATTTGTGTTTTTATTTTGAATGCTAAATTCAAATAGGAATTAGCTTTAGAATCCTCTCGTTTGTTCGGAAGATGCTTTGGAAGCCTTGCCCCTTTTACCCTTGCCCCTTTCTCCTCCCAAGTTTCAATCCTTATTTGATCGGAAGGTGCTTTGGAAGGCAGAGGGCAGAGGGCAGAGGGCACGGGGCAAAGGGGTGTGCAGTTTCAATCCTTGTTTGATCGGAAGGTGCTTTGGAAGTCAATAAGCGCCGGTCGCTTAACAAATATATCCTTAAGTTTCAATCCTTGTTTGATCGGAAGGTGCTTTGGAAGGGTGCGCCTGATCACTATTCCCTTGGTTGGGTCCGAGTTTCAATCCTTGTTTGATCGGAAGGTGCTTTGGAAGACGTACTATCATAAAAATGAATCATATTCTTATTAAGTTTCAATCCTTGTTTGATCGGAAGGTGCTTTGGAAGATATTCATGGAATCTCATTTGGGTATCAATTTCCTCAGTTTCAATCCTTGTTTGATCGGAAGGTGCTTTGGAAGAAAACAATCATTACCGGAAAATATGTGTTATGCGCTGTTTCAATCCTTGTTTGATCGGAAGGTGCTTTGGAAGTTGTCGATAGGTAATAAGACCATGTGTTTATAAATTGTTTCAATCCTTGTTTGATCGGAAGGTGCTTTGGAAGTTTTT
>JBNLGG010000013.1:0-49251 GCA_050305935.1 Cyclobacteriaceae bacterium
GGCATTGGCGAGTGCAAAATCGAGGTGAAGCTCACCTTGATCTGTTTGTCCGTCAGCACAGAGAATGAGAAAGCCGTTGGCAGGTACAGTGGTCGCGGAAGCATCCCCATCCGGGATTTTATACTTAAATGGATTCAATTTATTGTCAGAGACATATAAGCCAGCAAGGTTAACGGGTTCCGCACTTGCATTGTAAATTTCAATCCAATCATCAAATTCATCCATACCACTATCAGTATCCGGACAACAGGCAGAATTAAAGGCCATAAACTCATTGATGAATAGTTGGGGCAATGGATCATCATTGAGTAAATAGGAGTAGGTGGAAGTTGGCGCATCGTTAGGTGCCTGTGTGGTTTTTTCGGCTGAGTTTTCCGCAGTGACATAGTATTCTACCAGTCCGGTTCCGTTTAACGCCGGAATGACACCGGTATAAATTTGTCCGGCAAGGCTCATTGAAACAGAATTAAATGCTCCATTATCCACGCGATAGAATAACTGTACGGAAGTGATCCCATCAGTGGAAAGAAGTTCACATGAAACAGTGACGTCTTCATCTAATCCGGGTACCAGTGGTTGATGCGATACCTCATTGATTACCGGCGCTTCCGAGCTTCCATTGGATGTGCCTTGTGTTGCACTTGATGTAATGGCAAAGGTGGAAGAACCGTCAGGAAATCTGGCGTATGACTGAAAATCGCCTAAAGCAGGATATGTTACCTGGTCAATTCTGTTTTCGATATCATCTTCAAATGTAATCGTCTCCCCACCGGAACTCAGTTTGAAATTAGTATGTAATCCGGTTGCCAGATCATCACAGATGAGAACTAAAAATCCTTTTGAGGCAATCGTTGTACCGGTAGGGAGTTTGTATTTATTGGTTTCATCATCGTAAATGAAAAAGCCACTTAAATCGATAGCCTCATCGGCGTCATTGTAAATTTCCAGCCAGTCCTCTCCGGAGGCCGCATATACTTCATTGATAAACAACATGCCATTCAGGTCGGCTGGAATAATTTCTTTTTCTTTTTTACAGGATGAAAAAAGTAGAAAAAATGACAATGCGCTCACGCTTGTCAACTTCACAAAAAATCGAATCATGTGTACAACAGTTAAATAAAAGTCAGATAACCTCAGGTTAACAAAAGTAACAATTTTGAAACGTTATGCCGTCAAATTATTTTAAGGAAATGATTTTGAGGAAAGATCTTGTTCAGAAAAAGGCACTGGAGACCTCCGCTTCCCAGGTCTTATTTGACGACAGTCATCAATGACGCAGTATGGTTGCCGTGGTGAGAAAATATAAAAGCTGTCCCAAATTGAGTTTCAGAACAGCTTTTAGAATTGCTTCGTCTAATTGATGATTTCCATATTTGAATTTTCTAAATCCAGTTCGTCGGTATATTCATCGATCTGCGGTTTTACTTTTTCCAGGTCCCCCACGATGACCAGTCGCAGGTCATCCACACTGATATATTCCTGCATCATCTGTTGCACTTTTTCTGGCGTAACGGCATAGATGTTCTTGACACGGTCTGTCAGATACGACTCATCGAGGTCAAGATAATCCAACTCGATAAGTTGGTTAATGATGCCATTTGGAGTTCCGTTTTGCAATACAAAAACGCCCGCCTCATAATTTTGAACTCCTTCCAGTTCTTCTTTTGTAGGAGGCTCTTCCCGCAAACGGTTGATTTCCTTGGCGATCTCCTTTAAAGAAGCGCCGGTATGTTCAGTCGTTACATCCGCCGACTCATACCATACCCCACTTTTATATTTAGGTTGGATCGTACTAAAAGGTGAATAGGTGTAGCCCTTGTCTTCCCGGATATTGCTGGTGATCCTCGAGCTAAACATCCCACCCAATATGGAATTGGTTACATCAAGGGCGATATAATCGGGATTGGAGGGATCGATTACCGGAAGGCCCATGATCAGTGTAGATTGTGGGGCACCCTTGCGGTCGATTAGGGTCACTTCATTGTCACGGTTTGGTTCGGCGATGGGATAGTTAGCTTCCTCGCCTTCTTTCCAGGTGGACAAAGAACTAATAGCATCCTTTACAGCTTGGGTATCAAATTTTCCTACCACGTAAATAGTTGTCCTTTTTGCCCCGAAATTGCTTTCATAAAAAGATTTTACATCGTCGATGGTGAAGCTATTGATCAAATCTTCTGAGGAATATACTCTCCCATAAGGATGATTGGGATAAATTCCTTTGAAGAACGCCTCGTTGGCCAAAGGCTGTGGGCTTGATTTTTCAATATTAATATTGCGAATCATATCTTTTTTGATTCGATCCAGCTCCGATTCGGGAAGGAGGGGGCTTGTCACCACTTCGCTAAGTAAGTTAATGGCGTTGGGCGCAAATTCATATAACACCGATGCACTCGCATTAAAAATATGTGTCCCTGAGTAGATATTGATATTACCACCCATTCCGGCGATGTTGTTCGCCAATTGATCGGCGCTGTGTTGCTGTGAGCCTTCTTTGATCAGATCACCGAGAATATCGGATATACCAGTCTGATCTTCCGTTTCATGGATGTTTCCTGTCTTAATCACAAAAGTGATCTGTACTTTTGGTATTTCGCCCCATTGGACTAGCACTACATCAAGTCCGTTTTCGAGGGAATAAGCTTCCTTTACTGGAAGGCTGAAGTCTTTCGGCTCGCCACCTTTTGGTGGTTTTTCCTTTACTTCCTGGTCATCCTGTACCACCTTAAAAGCGGTTAGGACAGATATCGCTGAGAGTATTATAAGTATCTTCTTCATGTCTTAAAGGTTTTCCTGGTTAGCTAATGGTTTGATGGTGAGGATGGTCCTGTTGGTTTTTTGCAGGAATTCCTTTAGCGTTTTGCTGGCAAGCTCGGGGGTCACTTTTTTGAACTCCGCTTCCAGGGAATTGATTCTGGCAGGATTATCATCGAAAAGGGCAAATGAGCAAAGAAGATCCGCCCTTCCCACACCAAATTCATCGGCAATTTCATCGTACATTCTCGACCGCATTTTTATAAGGGCATTGTCCAGAAGTTCCTGTGAGATTCCTGTTTCCATCAGATTATTCATTACACTGTCTATAGCAATTGTAATGGAGTCGGAAGTGATTTCATTGTCATGGGTAAAATGGAACATCCAGAGCATTGGACCATAATAATTAAACATATTGCCCAGGTAATTAATGTCTCCAAACACCATATCTGTATATCCTTTTTCTTTTACCAGTTTCTTGTACAGGAGGCTGTTGTCACCCTGGATCATGATTTGATCGATGAGGCCCATGGCGTAGTACTCGGGCGTATTTCGTTCTGGCATTTGATAGGCTATAGCGTAGGCAGGTTCCGTGGCCAGCTTATCTTCTTTTTCAAATATCTTTTCTTCCGATTGCTTGGGCTCCGTCAGGTCAGGAAGCGCTGGGACTTCGGCAGATGGAATACCCCCATAATATTTTTCAATAAAAGCTTTGGCTTCCTCGATTTCGAAATCACCTACCACGGCTAATGCCGCATTATTCGGTGCGTAGTAGGTGTCGAAGAAGGTCTTGACATCTGCCAGGTTGGCCGAGTCCAGGTCTTCCAGATCGCCATAAAAATTGTGGGCATTATACCAGTTTTTATTGGCATATTGTGGCATATCCAGCCAGGGGAAACCACCATAAGGCTGGTTTAACACATTCACTTTGACCTCATTTTTTACCACTCCCTGTTGGTTGGTCAGGTTTTCCTGGGTGATGTCTAAACCACTCATTCGGTCGGCTTCTGCCCAGAGCATGGTTTCAAGTTTATGGGCGGGAACTACTTCATAATAGTTTGTAAAGTCGAATCGTGTTGATCCGTTTAAAATTCCTCCATTTCTTTGAACAAGCTGGACGAATTCCATTTTTCCCAGGTTTTCCGATCCCTGGAACATCATGTGTTCAAATAAGTGGGCAAACCCTGTCCTGTTTTCAGGCTCTACCCGGAAGCCAATGTTGTAGTAAACCGCAATGGTAACGGTAGGGGTGGTTTTGTCAGGTGAGAGAATCACCCTCAGGCCATTGGCCAGTTTATAATATTCTACCGGCACTTTGAATTGTGCCTCTTCTTTTTGGGCCGTTTTTTCCTTGTCGCAGGCAGCGGCTAGTAAAAGCAACGGGATCAGGATGAGTGCATTGAATTTTTTTAACATGGTGATCGTAATATTGTTGGTGGAACATCAAATTAGTTCATTATTTCAATTAAATGAAAAAAAACAGGTTTTGATAATTGAAAAATGACATGTGGAAAGAATTAGGGTTTAAATCAGGATTTAATGTAAGAGTGGTGGGGTATGCTCTATGCGATGGTTTTTACTTTGTCACATAAAGCCATTGAAAAATAAACGTATGTTTTACATCCATAAATATCAGAATGTTTAACTTAAATTAAATTTTCCGTATTAAAAATCGAACCTCTCAATGAAGCTTTTTTCAATTTTTGTTTTTTCAGTGGTCATAGTAGGATTAAGTGCATTTTCATGGATGCATACTGCCAAAAAGATGAAACCCTACGAGGAAAAAATAGCTGGTACCAATGTTACTTTTAAAATGGTACCGATACCTGAGGGTGAGTTCGTCTTGGGCAGCCCAACGGAGGAGCCAGGGCGCGAAGAGGACGAAGGCCCTCAGAAGACCGTGGACATAGAAGCATTTTGGATGATGGAAAAAGAGGCTACCTGGCAGGTATTTGACTTGTATATTGACCCCGAAAAAAGGAATCAGGTCGAGTATGTGATTGAGAAAGGCCTGGAGCAGGTAGATGGCATGACCAAGCCAAGTACGCCGTATCTCGACCCGAGTTTTGGGATGGGAAAAGATAACTTTCCCGCGGTGAGTATGACGCAGTTTTCGGCGATTACCTTCTGCAAATGGCTATACCTGGCAACAGGAAACTTCTATCGCTTGCCGACAGAAGCCGAGTGGGAGTATGCGTGTCGGGCAGGTGCGACCACTGCCTATCATTTTGGAGATGATCTTTCACAGTTGGGTGAGTATGCCTGGTACTGGGACAACTCCGGTGAAAAATACCACGAAACCGGATTAAAAAAGCCCAATCGGTGGGGCTTGTACGACATGCACGGCAATGTGGCCGAATGGACATTGGATCAATACCAGGCCGATTTCTACCATTCCATTGAAAATGGAGCCGTGAATCCCTTCCGGGCTCCTACCGACCTTCACCCGCGGACGGTAAGGGGTGGCTCCTGGTACGACGAGGCAGAAGCCCTGCGATGTGCTAACAGGCTGGAGTCCAATCGATCCTGGCAAAAGCGTGATCCCCAGATCCCAAAAAGTTTCTGGTGGAATACCGATGCACCTTTTCTTGGTTTCAGGTTGGTACGTCCGGCAAAGAAAATGACACCTGCAGAGATCGAAGAATTTTTTGATGCGATGCTGGGCGGCTAAAAAGATGATATTCACAACTATAAATAAAGCTATTATGGATACTTCTTCAAAAAAAGTCCTGGCGATAGATCGTCGCAAATTTGTGAAAGGGTCAGCCCTCATGACGGGGGCATTGATAGCCGGAGGAATGCCGCTTTCCGCGAGCGCTTTTGTAAACCCAAAGGCTGAAAAATTAAAACTGGCGCTGGTGGGATGTGGCGGTCGGGGTACCGGGACGACTGTACAGGCATTAAATGCTGATCCGGACGTGGAATTGATTGCTATGGCGGATGCGTTTTCTGACAGGATAGAACAAAGCCTTACGAACATTAAGGAGACTGATTTGCTTTTGCCTGATAGAAAGAAAAATATAAGGGTTGAGCCGGATATGATGTTTTCGGGATTTGATGCCTATAAAAAAGCTATTGCTGTGGCAGATGTAGTTATCCTTGCCACACCTCCGGGTTTCAGGCCTTACCACCTGGAAGAGGCCGTAAATGGCGGCAAACACATTTTTTGTGAAAAGCCTCTGGCTACTGATGGCGCTGGTATCAGAAAGATAATGGAATTGCTTCCAAAGGTGAAAGAGAAAAAGCTGAATGTAGTAGTGGGCCTGCAGCGGCGTTATCAAAACAACTACCGGACTATCATCAAGAGAATTCACGACGGAGAGATAGGCGACATTACTTCCGGCCAGGTGTATTGGAACAGCGATGGGGTTTGGGTGAAAAGCCGCGCAGAGCTGCTTAAGTCAAATCCTGATTTGACCGAATTGGAATACCAGATGCGCAATTGGTATTATTTTAACTGGCTATGTGGCGATCACATTGTGGAGCAGCATATTCACAACATTGATGTGTTTAACTGGGCGAAAGGCGCCTACCCGGTCAAGGCCCAGGGTATGGGAGGACGAGAAGTGCGAAAAGACAAAGATCACGGGGAAATATTTGACCATCATTATGTGGAATTTCATTTTGAAGACGGAAGTATTTTGAACAGTCAGTGCCGTCATATCAAAAATTGTTTGAGCAATGTGTCTGAGACGATTGTTGGTACCAAAGGAAAGGTGCTACTAAGCGGCGACGACAAAGGGACTGTCGCTGACCTGAAGGGCAATTCCATCTATAGGCACAGGGGAATGGATGATCCGAATCCCTACCAGGTGGAACATGATGAGCTCTTTGCTTCCATTAGGGATGGTGGCCAGATCAATGACCTCGAGAATGGAGCAAAGTCAACACTGACAGCGATACTCGGCAGATATGCAACGTATTCAGGACAAATGGTTACGATGGATGAGGCTTTGAATAGCTCCATTCAATTAATGCCTGCCGTGATGGATTGGGATAGCAAGCCTCCGGTCATGCCCCTGGAAAATGGGTACTATCCGGTAGCCATCCCGGGTCAGACAAAAGTTATTTAATCTTTTTTCATTTTCTATCATTATGAAACGTAGAAACTTTATTCAAAAAAGTTTATTGGCAAGCGGTGCAATAGCAGGCGCTTCGCCCTCATTGCTGGCGAATACACCTTCTTTTTCAAATGTCAAAAACCAATTCAAATTGAAATATGCCCCTCACTTGGGAATGTTTAAAAACAGCGCAGGGGAAGATCCAGTCGACCAACTGAAGTTTATGGCGGATATGGGCTTCCGGGCCTTTGAAGACAATGACATGAAGCGTCGAAGTGTGGAGATCCAGGAGAAAATGGCTAAGCAGATGGCAGGTTCAGGAATGGAAATGGGCGTTTTTGTGGCCCACACTATATTTTGGTCAGAACCCAGCCTGACGAGTGGTGACAGTGAGAAAAGGGAGCTATTCTTAAAGGAAATAAAGGAGTCAGTGGAAGTGGCTAAGCGGGTTAATGCGAAGTGGATGACCATTGTGCCAGGCTTCGTGGACATGCGAAAAGACATGGGCTACCAGACGGCTAATGTGATTGAAACCTTGAAGCAAGCGTCTGAAATCCTCGAACCCCACGGTTTGGTCATGGTATTGGAGCCACTTAACTTCAGGGATCATCCAGGGTTATTCCTGACCAAATCGGCCCAGGCCTACGAAGTATGTAAGGCTGTGGATAGTCCATCCTGTAAAATTCTGTTTGATATCTATCATCAGCAGATCACCGAGGGCAACCTGATCCCGAATATCGATGCAAGTTGGGATGAAATCGGCTATTTCCAGATAGGGGATAATCCTGGCAGGAAGGAGCCTACGACCGGCGAAATCAACTACAAAAATGTGTTTAAGCATATCTATTCTAAAAACCCAAACCTGATCATGGGCATGGAGCATGGAAATTCAGTTGAGGGGAAGGCAGGTGAAGAGCGGGTGATTAAAGCTTATTTGGAAGTGGATGGGTTTTAATGGGAATTGGTTGGTTGAATGTTGACCTTTTGTGGTTTTTTCTCCATTTGCCCGGCCGGAGGCCTACAAAATAGAGGTCACTTGATCGGAATCAAGCGACTGAGGATTGTCACCGATGGGTTCATGCAACTCATTGGTGACAGCACTTATTTTGCTACAAACCAATTTTCGGTTTGCATGGATTCAATATTATTTTGTCAGAGCCACTTTCACCAGCTTGGAAAACCTGCGAAAGGCAAGTTCCAATCATCTTAAGACCTTTATTTTCTTTTGTCAATTACAATCCTTGCACAGAATTTTAATTTGTCGTCAATTGATTTTACCCTTTTAGATTCTTTATCGATCAGAATTCTTTGAGTCAATTTTTCATTTGGATTAAATTCTTCGGATTGGTTCTTTGCATAGGTTAAAAAGATGGTGTCGCCTTCCAGATAGTAAGTTCCGGTTGCTGTGTTTAGTCCGTTGTAAAGCAACTCGAATTCATTTCCTTTTTTGTACAGAATTATATAATGCAGTTCGTCAAATGCACTGAATAACTTGTCATTTCGATTCGAACAGGATTGAATTGTTAAAAATCCAAAAATTAGTATTTTTAGTATTACTCGCTTCATTGTTTCAAACTGACCACGGCATATATTTAACAAATCTGGTCAGATGGATAAGTTTTTTACTAAATCCGATTAGTGTTGGCTATTATACTTTGCAATTTTAGTTGCTTAGGTAAAAAAATTTTTGGCTATAAATCAAAGCATCCCATCAGGCATTATTGTTTTCCTGAAATCCATACTGTTCAGAAATAGATATTGATCGTTTTAGGTAAGTATATCAAAAAATGAACTTCAACCGATCCCCACCTTTCTTCGAATTTATCCAAAGGATCACCTTACCAACTGGCTTTTATTTATATATTTGAGTGTTAACGTAGAGTTAGCATAGCGTTACCGCTGTGTTAAGCAACACTTTTTTACCGACATGTTTGACATATTAACCGAAGACACTTTTTACGACTTTCCTTCCTTTAAAAAGGCGCTGATTTCTTTCCTTCTGGCTTTTGTGCTAAGTAGTGTTATAGCATTTACTTATCACTTTACCGACAGAAAGACAGCTTTTTCGAGGAATTTCTATCAATCCCTGGTACTAAGCTCTTTGGTGTCCTGCATGGTCATCATGGCGGTGGGTAATAACCTGGCGGCGGGATTCGGCGTGATAGGGGCCATTGCCATCATCCGCTTCAGGATGCGGATTGAAAACCCAAGGAATATCATTTTCATTTTTGCTTCCTTATCCGTTGGTATTGCCACTGGTGTGTATGGCTACTCCATAGCCCTGGCAGGAACGATCGCATTTTGTTCCATTGCCCTGATCTTATATTTTTCTCCTTTTGGAGCCAAGAATCTGTCGCGGGAATACCGCCTGGCATTTACTCTGCTGAATGAAGGTGACAAAGCTGCTATTGAGAAGATTCTGGATGAGCAGTCGCAAGACCTAAGGCTTCTCCGGATATCCAATGGGAAGCGGGGCGACCGCTTTGAATACTTCATTACACTGAAGAGCCATATAGACAAAGATGATTTTTTTCAAGGGTTAAAGGCTGCTGAGGGTGTTGATAACCTTAGGCTCGATAGAAGTGATAATCTTGACCAGTTATAAGGCATGAAAGGGAAAATTGTATTGTACGGGTTTTGGGGATTGGCTTCTTTGGTACTGGCTATCTTGGCGATGGGCTACCGCGATTCTGCCTCGTCCATCCTGGCAGAAGTGGAACCGCAGCGATACGCGATCAGTTTTGAGAAGCCTGTTAAAATAAAAGAGATTTATGTTATTCCCGGCCAGCGGGTTAAAAAAGGAGATAAGTTGCTCCTGGTGGAGCGGCCTGACTTGTTACTGGATGTAGAGCGACGGGAGAACAAATACCAGTCCTTACTGGCGGAGCAAAAAATCAAAGATGTGGAGCGGACCAATAAATTGAAGCTTGCCCGGATTCAGCATGAGCAGGAAATGCTTCAGATCAATACCGAACTTAGTCAGATGAAACTACTACTCGATCAGCATAGTCAAATGAACCGGAACCTGGAAAGCCTGAACCTGCTTCCCGATTCTGTCAAGACGATGAGCACGTCTTACATTCGAATGAAATCGGGACTTCTCGAAAAAGAACTTGTAGCCGAGAAGGAAAGATATGAGGTGGAAATAAATGAAATCCACCAGGTGTTTAAGCTTCAGGAACAAAACAGGGATCTCGAATTGGGTCAATTGAAACAGGAGATAGCCTTGCTAAAGAAAGAAGAAAGCGAGCAGGTGCAATACGCGAATGTCGACGGAACGATTGGGAATATTTATTCGGAGGACGAAGAGCTGGTGCCCCCGTTTGAAACCTTGATTTCAGTGTATGAAGAAAATCCTACGGTCATTAAGGCGTTAGTGAGTGAGCACATGCCGGTGGAGCTGTCCTCCGGGGATGATGTGTTGGTGGAATCGACAAATCGCACCTACCAGGTCAAAGGAAAAGTATTAGAGATTGGCTCGCGCATCGTAGAATATCCGGGAAGGCTCAATGACGTTTTTGAAAGGCCAAAGTGGGGCAGGGAGATTTTTATCAAGATCCCGGAGGAAAGTGACTTTTTAAATGGGGAAAAAGTATTTGTAATACTTAAATAGGTGGATGAGAAGTATATTTTTACTTAGTGCCATTTTTTTAATTCAATCGCCATGTGTTTTTGGGCAACAGGTGTTAAAGATGGAAAAATACCTCGGGTCAGCATTGCGGGATCAAAGCCTGGAGAAGTATCATGCCCAGTTGGATTTTCTTGACCAGCATCGTTTCAATGCACCCTGGTTAAACCGCGTGGAATTTAGGATTGGGAGCGAAAACGCAGATGTTTCATTTGACGAATACCGCCTTCGCATCACACCAGCCAATCCCTATGAAATCAAAGCCAACAAACTCTACTACCAGAAGCAATTGGAAAGCATCAATTCGGAGTATGAAGTGGCGCTGAACGAGGCATTGCTGAACCGCTATGAACTGTTGATTGGGCATTACTATCATAGTCAGCTGGTGTCGGTGTTAACCCAGCGGCAGAAGGTGACGGATGAATTGTTGAAAATGTACCAGATCAGTGCGTTTGAGGGGTTCGACATGAACGACCTGCTTGATCTGGAATCTGCTAAGAGCAAAATGATGGTGAAGACCAGCGAATACCGGCTCGAATTGGAAGAACTTGAATATTACATCTCAATGGATATGGACACCACCATTTCTATTGATTGGGAGTCAGATCGTTTGATCTCCGTTGATCAGGTGAAGCAAAAGGTTCTTGAAATTGAACTTAGTGATTCTGAGCAAAACCTGTTTGTAAGAGACGCGCAGGAGAAATATGCCTTGCGTGAGCAGGAGTTTAAAGTGGAAATATCAGAGGCACGAAGGAATATTGGTTACGTCCAGGGTAATTTTGACAGTAACCGGGGGGACGAGATCAATGACAGGATTGGTTTTCAATTGGGTGTCCGGATTCCCGTGGTTAGCCCAGATAAGCCAGACCTTCAGCGGGACGAGTTTAAATTGATCAAAGATCAGGATGAGATCCGGGAAGTGAAGGAGTTGATACAAAAAAGAAGCAAGATTCTGTTGATGAGGTTGAACAATTTGTTTGACAGGCATGATATATTGGAAGCAAGGATGCAAGAGGCGCAGCGTTTGTCGGTCATCCTTTCGGCTGATAAATCCCTTGCTCCAAAACAAATCGTCCAAAAGAATTTATATGAATTGGAATTGGCGGAGGAGCGGGCAGAAGTTCAGAAAGATATTTACGAGAACTACCTGGATTTTTTAAACATTCAGGGCCTGCTTATTAAAAGGCCGTTGAAAAATTACCTTTCACCGAACGCCCAACCTATACAACAGGAATAATGACCATCGAATTACTTTTTTATCGAAGGTGACATTAAACGAAAGAAGAATGCAAAGAGTCAGTACCATGTCTAAAAGCAACAGTTCATTTTATTTTTTAATATTCATTTGTCTGTTCATTTCAGGGAATACCATGTCCCAGGGCCTTGTGATCAATGAAGTAATGACCTCTAATTCAAATGCCATTTACGACGAAGACGGGGACACGCCTGACTGGATAGAGATATTTAATGCCGGCGCCGAGCCGGTAAACCTCGATGGATACCATCTGTCTGATACGCTAAATCCGGACCTATTCTGGACGTTTCCGGCGGTAATTTTAAATCCAGCGGAACATTTGCTGGTTTTTGCGTCGGATAAAAACAGGACGGAGATTCCCCTTCATTGGGAAACGGTGGTGGATATGGGGGATACGTTCAGGTATATTGTTCCTACCGAGGAGCCTGCCGCCAACTGGCGAACAACCGGATTTGATGATTCCTCCTGGCTGGTAGGAAAAAGCGGATTTGGATATGGGGATGGGGATGATAGCACCATTGTCGAAAATGTACTATCGGTTTTTTACCGAACGACCTTTAACGTGGATGATCCTGCAAATGTGGTGGAGGCAATTCTCCACATGGATTATGATGATGCCTTTGTTGCATTTATTAATGGGGTCGAAATTGCCCGTGGAAACATCTGGACGTTCTGGACGGGAAATATTCCAGCCTTTGACACACCTGCTGACAATGGAAACCATGAAGCGCTGATGTACACCGGTGGCCAGCCTGAACCCTATCCGATTTCAAATATCTCAGATCTTTTGGTTTCAGGGGAAAATGTATTCGCCGTTCAGGCGCATAATTCAAGTACCAGTTCAGCTGATTTGACGTCCATCCCATTTCTTTCGTTAGGATACTCAAGTTCACAGGGAGGAAGTCTATCACCTTTTGTTCAGCTTACTCCAAATAGCCTGCATACTGATTTTAAAATATCTTCCGATGGTGAAACCGTTTATTTGACGAATCCTACTGGCGAAGTAGTAGATTCACTGTTGACAGGTAAACTGATTGCCAATGTTTCCATTGGTAGAAGCCCGGATGGAAGCGAGAATATTGTTTATTACAACTATCCCACTCCAGGATCGACCAATTCGACGACCGGATTTCAAAGTTTTGCCGGAAATGTTGAATTCTCCTCAAACGGAGGTAAATTCAATTCCAGCTTTCAATTGGAATTAAGTACAAGCAACCCTACGGATTCGATCTTTTATACTCTGGACGGATCTGAGCCCACCAATGCGGATTCCTACTATCAAACGCCGATTTCGCTTAACTCCACGACTACTGTAAGGGCGCGGGTTGTGAAAAGTAATAGTGTTCCCGGTGTAATTAACTCCGCTACCTATTTATTTAATGTAGACCATGATATCGCTGTCATATCGATAGTAACTGATCCGGTAAACCTGTGGGATTACGACGAAGGTATGTATGTGCTGGGGCCGGGAGCTTCTTCCGATTTTCCTTATTTTGGAGCGAATTTTTGGGAAGATTGGGAAAAACCGGCACATATTGAAATGTATGAACCAGATGGATCTCAGGCATTTTCTATCAATGCGGGTATTAAGATTTTTGGTGGATGGAGCCGCGCCAATGCGCAAAAATCACTTACCATCCATGCAAGGAAATCGTATGGTGACGGCTCCATCAAATACAAGATCTTTCCTGAAAAGGACCTCGAAGAATTTTCCAGTATTGTGCTGAGAAACTCAGGAAATGACTGGAATGGTACGATGTTTCGTGATGGCGTTCTTTCATCCCTTTTTCATGAAAGCGTTGACCGGCAAGCCTTTAGGCCGGCCGTTGTTTACATCAACGGTGAGTATTGGGGGATCCAGAATATCAGGGAGAAAGTGAACGAACATTTTCTGGCTGACAATCACGCGATAAATGCAGAAAATCTAAGCTTGCTGGAATTAGAAGGCCTTCCGGTCTATGGGGACGAAGAGAGCTATCAGAGTTTAATTGCATTTGTCTTAAACAATGATCTGTCGGTTTTGCCAAATTACCAGTACGTTGAATCGCAAATGGACATCCGGAATTTCATCTACTATCAAATTGGGAATATTTATGTTGACAATACGGATTGGCCTGGAAACAATATTAAATATTGGAGAGAGAATTCGGAAGACGGTCGTTGGAGATGGATTTGTTTTGACACTGACTTTGGATTTGGTATATATGGACCTAACCGTGAAACATTTAATACACTCGCTTTTGCTCTTGATCCATTCGGGCCGAGTTGGCCCAATCCTCCCTGGTCCACGTTGTTGTTTCGAAGGTTAATGCAAAACCAGGAATTCAAGGAGCTATTTATTAACACCTTTGCTGACCAGATGAATACGACCCTTATGCCGATAGCTGTAAAGGAAAAGATACACAATGCTTCAAACGCTACAGGCACTGAAATTTTTAGACATATGGTTCGGTGGGGAGGGAGCACCTCGTACCGGGATCAAAAGATTCAGGAGATGAAACAGTTTGCTGATGCAAGACCATCCAATGTCAGAAACCACATCCGTCAGCAGTTTGGACTGCCACGAAACCAGTCAATCACGATCAATGTAAATGACAAGTCTTTGGGACATGTGCAACTAAATACTCTGGAACTGGATAATTATCCCTGGACCGGTATTTATTTTGAAGGTGTCCCTGTCAAGCTCACAGCCAAACCGGAAGTAGGATACCGATTTGTAAAGTGGGAAGGAGACGTCGTTTCAAGTAACGCGAGCATTGAGGTTAATCTTACCAAAAACACTTCGATTAAAGCCGTATTTGCTTTTGAGGATAATGAATTGACTTCCATGGTGATCAATGAAATCAACTACAATTCAGCAGATGATTTTGATACGGACGATTGGGTGGAGTTGTATAACCGGGGAAGCCAGACTGTAGATATTTCCGGATGGGTGCTAAAGGATGACGACGATGCCCATGAATTCAATATACCGGATAATACCATCGTACCGAGCGGAGGATACCTGATAGTTAGCAGAAGTGTCAACAATTTCAGTGCCCTTTGGCCGGACGTTTCACCTGTGGTGGGTGATATGAATTTTGGCCTTTCCGGTTCGGGAGATTGCGTGCGGCTGTTTAATGATGAAGGAACGATGGTAGACAATGTTTGTTTTGGATCGGCAAGCCCCTGGCCGGTGCTTGCGAATGGTGGTGGTGCGACGTTAGCATTAGATAATCCTTTTGCAGATAATTTATTAGCTGAAAACTGGTATGCGTTGACGAACAATGGGAATCCTGGTGAAGAAAACAGGCTGGTAAGTGGTTTTGAAGAAGGAAATGAATCAATTCAATTGATGAATTACCCGAACCCATTTACCGGATTTACCACCTTACAATACGAACTTCCGGAGTCAGGACAGGTTAAAATCGAACTGCTTGATCAGCATGGCAGAACAGTGAAAACACTGGTGAATGACTTTCAAAATTCTGGAAACCACAACATGGATGTAGATTTTTCCGGGGGAAAAGGAATGTTTTTCATTCGAATGACGAACCGGCATGGAGTGGCAATTCACAAAATCCTGAGCAAATAGTATAACCTTGCATTGATGGTCTTAACCGTGGCCAGTCCCTAAGTCCTGTCAGGGGACAGGACTTGGAGAAGGATTTCTGCACCCATGGTCTGTCCCCCGACAGACCATTCCATTCTAGAATCTCGCAAGTGGCATGTCAGGTGACAAACCAAAGAGAAGTATGGTTGTTGTTTTTAAGTCCTGTCAGGGGACAGGACTGGGAAGAGGACAGGACTGGGAAGAGGACAAGCCAGGGATTTCAAAGCAGCGGCTTGAATTTCTCAAAGATACTTGTGGAGCTGGCGATGATGGGATAATTTTTTTCGATTCCATTTTCGCTCAAATCAAAAATCAAATCATTTCCATTTAGATCTTTAACAATTCCACCAGCCTCAGTGATCAGAAGAAAAGGAGCCGCTATATCCCAGATTTTAGTAAACAAGTTGATGTCGCCTCCTAATTTTCCATCTGCTACAAATACAAGGTCGATCAACGAGTTGGTGGTCCGGACATTCCTTGATTTCATAATTATGAATTTAAAAATGCTTAGTCCTTTGTCAAGAAAGGCCGCGTCCTCGGTGTAGTCGGTTGAAAAAGCAAATAATGTATCTTGAAGTTCAGAATCGCCGATCTTAATGGGAACATCATTGCAGAAAGCACCTTTTCCTTTCTCCGCAAAATAGAGAAGGTCTTGAGCAGGGAGGTATGCACCGCCTAATAACGGTAAATTGTTCTCAAACAAAGCAATCAAAACTCCAAACCAGGGGAGTTTAGCTGTATAATTCGATGTTCCGTCCAACGGGTCAATTACCCAGGTAAAAACAGAATCATTGTTTTGAAAACCGCATTCTTCCGAGAGGATGTTATGCGATGGGAAATTGCTCTTTATTAAATCGATGATGGCTTGTTCACTTTTCAGGTCTACTTTCGTAACAATGCTACTTTTTGATTCTTTAACATGGGCGTCCTGTTTCTCATCAAAATATTCCAGTTGTATCCTACCTGCGACTTTTAAAGCTTTAATCAGTACTTCCTTCATTTGGCTGAAATTATTTCAATGAAAAATTAATATTAGTGTGAAAACCTCATTGTTACCCCAAAATTGGGCAAACCATTTCAAATTTTCATATTTCATGTGAATATTAAATCTACACTAAATCATGATTTTTGTCATTATGATTTTTTCTAAAAATGGGGAAACTGCTTGAGTATTTGGCTATTGGGTGTGAAAAAAATTGGGTGAGTGGTAAGCCAAATTGACCTGTTACTTGTCTGACGCTGTTAACCCGGAGTATATGAACATAAATTCTTCCCTCTTGATTGCCATTTTGTGCGTGGTCTTCTTTGCCTGCAACAAAAGAGAGAAAAGCGCCGATTACTCCAGTCATGAGAAAAATGAATTACCTCCCAAAAGCGAGTATAATTTTTTCGAAATCACCGAGTTCAGTGGCCTGGATATGGTGCACTCTATCGGTGACGAGCACTTATCTAATTTAATCGAATCGGTTGGGGGTGGGGCCGCTTTGTTGGACTACGACCAGGATGGATACCTGGATATTTACTTCGCCAATGGGTCTTTTTTAGCAGATTTTAGTGGAGGTGAAGCGCCTGATGACAAGCCAATCAATCATTTGTTCAGAAACCTGGGTGATGGCACTTTCACCGATGTTACCATAAAAGCAGGTGTCGGTGATACCGGGTTTGGAATGGGGATAACGGTGGGGGATTTTAACAACGATGGATTTCCGGATATTTACTTGAGCAATTACGGACCGAATGTGTTATATCAAAACAACGGAGATGGCACCTTCAAAAACGTTACGAAGAGTGCTGGAGTAGCTGGGAATGAATGCAGTGTGGGAGCAGTTTGGCTGGATTATGATTTGGATGGATTGCTCGATCTGTATGTGGGCAACTATGTAGACTTCGATCCTAAATACAATCTTTTCTATGCACCGGACGGATTTCCGGGTCCCATGAATTTTGATGGGCAACCCGATGTGTTGTACCATAATCTGGGCGATGGGAAGTTTCAGAATGTTACCGGGCAAATGGGAGTTTACCGCAAAGATGGCAGGGCGATGGGAGTGGGGGCGGCTGATTATAATGACGATGGTTATCCTGACATTTATGTAGCCAATGACCACATGGTCAACTTTTTTTTCCAAAACAATGAGGGCAAGGGATTTACCGATGTAGCTATCAGTGCAGGTGTAGCATTTAATCAGGTAGGAGAGGCCACTACCAGCATGGCCGTTGATTTTGCCGACTATAATGGAGATGGTTTGCTCGACCTGTTTGTTTCTGATGACTCCTATTCATCCCTCTATGCCAATCAGGGCAATGGTGTTTTTACCGATTTGTCATATCCCGCTGGAGTTGCCATTTCCAGTGGTCAATTTGTAGGCTGGACGTCTGCATTCATAGACTATGACAATGACATGGACCTGGACATCTTCAAGGTAAATGGGGAATTACAACACCTGTATGGCCAGGAGGACCAGCTTTTTGAGAACATTGGAAATGGGAAGTTTGAAGATATTTCTGCACAACAAGGCCCATATTTCCAAAGGGAACTCGTCGGGAGAGGAGGTTGTTTTGGTGATTATGACAATGACGGCGATTTGGACGCCTTTATTGTCAATCTCAATGATCGCCCCGTGTTGTTGAGGAATGACAGAGGGAGCCAACATAATTGGATACTGATCCAATTAATTGGCAATGAAAGTAATAAGGATGGGATAGGCGCCCGGATTAAAATTACAACAGGAGAAAAAGTACAGGTGGCGGAACGAAAAAATGCGAGTGGCTATCTGTCACAAAATGACCCTCGTGTTCATTTTGGCCTCGGAAGCTACGACAAGATTGATGAGATCGTCGTTAAATGGCCCTCCGGTAAAATACAGACCCTTTCAAATGTATCTGCGAATCAAATTTTAAAAGTGGAGGAGGAATAGATCATGAAAAAGGTTATGTTTTTTAGTGGAATGATTGGTATCGTAGTCGTTTATTTTTTCCTCAGCTCACATTCACCGACTACCAATTTTGAAAAGAAATTAATTATTACCCAGGTTCCTTCAACAGTTTCACCAAAAGCAACGGACGAGCTTTTTTATGAAGGATTGGCAGATGCCAGAATCATCAGTTTCTCAGAGGAAAAAGATGAAGTAAATGAGCTGACAAATGAATTTGAAGCAGCAGCTTTTCCTTCGATTTCCTATGACTATGAATCTGTCGTATTTGCCGCAAGAAAATATGAAAGCGACCCTTGGCAAATCTGGACGATGAGCCTTAATGGTACAAGTAAAAAGCAAATCACGTTTGATTCAGTTAATTGTATTGCTCCATTTTATTTGCCAGACGGAAAGATTGCTTTCAGTAAAAAATGGAAAAATGAAATAGGCGAAGGATATCACCTGTATTCATGCGATCCTGACGGAAAGAACACGGAAAAAATCAGCTACCACCCGCAAAGTGATTTTAATGGCACCGTGCTTTCTGACGGGCGGATCGCTTTTTTGAGCAAAGAAATTATTCCTGAAAAATTGGAAGAAACATCCCTGATGGTCATGCGACCCGATGGTACCAAGGCCCAAAAATTTTATCGGGGAGTCCCTCATCATCAAGTCATCAGTCGAATTAATGAAAACCAACGTGGTGAATTATTTTTCATAGAACGGTGCCCGGATGGTGATGCCTTCATTAAAACTTCTTATGCTAATCCGGATCAGGACAGAAAGGAATTAATTCACCGGGAAAACGCAACGTTGTTTTCAGTTTCGATAAGAAGCGGCGGGACTGCATTGTTGGCCCAGAAAACACATAGTGATAATACCATTTCAGTGTATGAACTTGATTTGGAAAATACCGGGAGTGCAAAACTTGTTTATTCCGATAAGTCATATCATTCAATTTCAGTAATCTCAACTGAATTAAGAGAAAGGCCTAAAATCCTTCCTACTTCTGTTTCCTATGAAAAAAGTACGGGATTAATTCTTTGCCAGAATATTAATTATGAACAGACGGGTTTAGCTGCTTTCATCAGGGTGATGGGCGAAAACCAAAAAATTGGAGAGGTAGAAGTCGAAGCTGACGGATCATTTTTATTGGAGCTACCGGCGGATCAACCTTTCAAAATCGAAAGGCTCAATTCCGATAAGGAATTGCTGGAGGTGCCATCACCGTGGCTATGGCTTCGGCCAAATGAAAGAAGATCTTTTGTGAGCATACCCATACCGGTTGGGATTTCGCCGCTAAATGTAGAGCCATTAGCCATTAAAAAAGATCCTGTCAGGTTGCCTCAAATGGAAACCATGGCGACTCTTGAATCCGTGAAAGGAGGTAGTCATGAAAATTAGCAGTAAGCAAAAAATCCTGGGGACGCTTCTTTTGTTTTTAATCGTCATGATCGTTATGGGCTTAAAGTGGTCCAGAAAGCACGTTGATTACATTACTTCTTCTACCAGTCATCCATTAAAATGTACGTCGTGCCATTTATACATGCAGGAAAGTCCGCTGCTGGGAATGATCGAGAAAGATTACACTTCTCCATTTAACCTGTCAATCTCTCCAGACGATAAGTTCCTTTACGTTGTGGGACAGAAAGATAATTCGCTTTCTACGATGGATCTGTCAAACCGGCAAGTTGTCGGTCGATTGCAATTTGGCAGTCATTTGCACACCATTGCACTTGATTCGCATGGGAAATACGGCTACGTGTCAAGCCAGTGGACAAATCATGTATATAAAATAGATGTATCAAAAGGTCAGCTTGTCGATTCAATTAAAGTTGGGGCGGGTCCTTCAGGATTAATCATTGATAAGGAAAGTGCTTTTTTGTATGTGGTAAATACATTTTCTAATGACCTTTCTGTAGTCAATCTTTCTACCCTAACAGAGGAAAAACGGCTTTCTGTGGGCAATAGCCCAACCGGAATTAATATGTCTCCCGATGGAAACAAGGTATTGGTACTTAGCCGGAAAACATTATCCACGGCATTCAGAGAGCCACCAAAAGTTGAGCTTACCATTGTCAATACAGCCCTAAGAAGGGTCGAAGACCGAAAAGAGGTTATCAATGCCCATATCATGGAAAACATCTCGGTTTCACCCGAAGGAGATATAGCCTTGTTTACCCTGGTTAGACCTAAAAACCTGGTCCCAGCCATGCAGATCGAAAATGGGTGGATGATCAACTTCGGCATCGGAATATTGGATATGAATTCCGGGGAAATACATCAATTGTTATTGGATGAGCCAAATGCATTTTATGCGGATCCCTTTGATGTCGAGTTTTCTCCCGATGGCAAAATGGCCATCGTTTCACATTCCGGCGCAGATTACTTATCAGTATTGGATGTTGAAAAAATACGGACGATAATTGATCGGATTAATAAAGGGGAAATTAACGATGCGGAAAATAATCTGCTCTTAAGTCATGAATTTGTTACCAAGAGAATTCAGACGGGATCGGCACCAAAAGGAATAGCCTTTACTTCAAATGGAAATGAATTATTTTACGCAGAGTATTTGACGGATAACATCGGCGTACTGAATCTGTCTTCCGGTAAAATAGGTGAGAAGATCCCGCTGAATGACATCGATCAAACAGCCTTTTTGCGTCGGGGACAGCAACTATTTTACAGTGCAGATCATACCTTCCAGCGCCAATATAGCTGCTACACCTGCCACCCCGATGGCCACGAAGATGGCTTAACCTATGACATGGCGCTAATTCCCGGCAAGGACATTACCAACGTCCAGACCCTACGCGAACTTCCAAATACAGCGCCATTTAAATGGAATGGAAAAAACGTAAGTGTTTATATGCAGTGTGGCATGCGCTTTTCCAAATTCGTTACCCGCACGGAATCATTCTCTCCTGACGATCTCGATGCGGTTGTCGGATATATTCTGACCCAGCTCAAGCATCCACCGAACATCTATTTAAACAAAGACGGTCAGCTTACCGAAGCACAAAAGAGGGGGAAGGTGATTTTTGAAAGGACAAAGACTAATGACGGCCGCATTATTCCTGTGGAAAACAGATGTACTACCTGCCATCCGGCCCCTAACTATACCGATAGAAGAAATACAGACGTGGGAACATTAGCCAGCCATGACAGCCCGATCACATTTGATTCTCCCAACCTAAATAATGTGTATGAATCTGCCCCCTATCTCCATGATGGCAGGGCGATGACTCTGGAGGAAATCTGGACAAAAAATAATGACTACGATCAACATGGGGTCGCCAATGACCTGACCAAAAACCAGTTGAATGACATGATTGAGTACCTAAAGTCTCTCGGATCAGCCCGACACTATAAATAGATACTATGAAAAAGATGACCGAAAAAAGCCTTCCCTATTTTTTGATGCTCACCCTCGCTGTCACTATTATCCTGTTTGTGGGCAGTAGAAACTCAATGGTTTCCACTGAGGTGACGTCTTCAGAAATTGACCAACCGATACTTTCCTCTTCTGAAATATCAGATGCAGCTACCTTGGACAGTAAAGATGAACCGCAACCGGCGATGCCGGTTTTTTCTTCTTGGAAAACCTATACTGTAAACGACGGGCTTCCGTCAGACAAAGCCAATTGTGTAAAGATCGATGGCAACAGGGTGTTAGTTGGCACCGACAAAGGATTGGCAATATTTGAGAACAATCAATGGACCACTTATGATAAAGAAGACGGGCTAACGCATAATAATGTGCTTTTCATAGATGTGAATGACGCAACCGGCGACGTATGGCTCGCTACCATGGCAGGATTGACCCGGTGGTCATCCGGCAAATTTTCCAGGTACACGCAGTTTAATAGTGGCTTGGCCAATGATGTGGTCTACCAGGTGGATTGCAATGATCGATATGTCTGGGCCGCTACAGGTGCCGGGGCCTCCATGCTTGATACCTACACAAACCAATGGAAGATATTGAATGAACAAAATGCCCCCATGCATGAGCCGTGGACTTATGGAGTGAATATCGGGAAAGTAAATATTTATATCGCCGCCTGGGGTGGTGGTGTTATTGAATACAATAATGAGACGGGCAGGTTTAGGGATTACCGTGACCCCGACCATGAAATGGAAATTGACCTGTTTCCGGATGATGGGATTGTCCATGATATTACCACCAGTGTTTGGGAGGACGAAGGGATTTTATGGGTAGGTACCTATTTCGGGCTAAGCCGTTATGACGGCATGAGATGGAATAGCTATTTTGATCACGACAGTGGCCTGGCCAGCAACTTCATCAATTTTCTGAAAGCTGACAATTCAATAGCCTACATCTGTACGGATAAAGGGCTGAGCACTTTTAATGGTACCGCTTGGGTGACTTACACCAATTCTGACAATTCTTCCAAGGGAATCATTACCATTAAAAACGGAAAAGATAGTGAGATACGATCTTCAGAAACGTCGATGGCGCACAATTATATATGGGGCGCCGATGTTAGGGGGGATGAAATCTGGGTGGCTACCGCTCAAGGGGTGAGCTATGCCAAAGCCTCTGGTAAAATAAAAACTGAAAAAGATAAAATGTAAACTCCTGTCAGGCTCTGTAAACATTGAGTCGATCAGGAGTAAAACTAAAAGCATATGGAGATGAAAGATGAATTACAATTAGTAGCTGAAGGACTGAAAATGACGAATGCGGAAAGAGATGAAATGATGAAAATTGGTATCCTTTCTGAAAACGATGAATTCCTTAATTATAAGATGCCGGATTTTCATCAGGAAAGACCACCAATTTCCAAAACAGCAGTTCATGCACCAGGCGTCATCAATGAAGCATATAATTATTGCAGGCCCTCTTCATTTTCAAGAGCGATGCGTCTGGACTTGGGGGGATATACCGTTCTATTGATTTCCGGAACCGCCAGTGTCAATGAAAATGGAAAAGCAGAGCATATAGGTGATTTCAGGGCACAATGCTGGAGAACATTTCGCAACATTAGCGAACTCCTTCATTCCGAAAACATGTCCTGGCATGACATTGTTAGGACGAGTTGCTATCTGAGAGACATTGAGAGAGACTACAAAGATTTCAATGAAGTGAGAACCCAGTTTTATGGCTGGCTTGGATTGAACCCGCTTCCGGCAAGTACTGGTATTCAGGCGCGTTTATGCTGGGAAACATTGCTTGTTGAGATAGAAGCAATTGCGATTTGCAAAAACACGTAGCCCCATGAGATCCCTTCGATTCTTTCTAACCCTGTTTTTTGGAACTGTTTCATGCGTATTGTTTGCACAAGAGATTAAGAACTATGCAAATACCCCGGATACCTTGCTTCCTTTTTACCAATTCCAAAAGCCCTACAAACAGTTTTTTGATGTCCCCCTGCAGTACAACGGTGCCGCGAGGGATAAGAAAATCCCGACTAATCTGAAGACAGTTAAGCTGGGGTTTTTAGGTCCGCTGGATGAATCTACGGAAGGATCCTATGGCAAGGAAATGCTGAAGGGAGCCCAATTGGCATTAGAGCTTAGAAATAAAAATGGCGGGTATCATGGTACTCCTTTTGAGTTGTTGGTGAATAATGACGTGGGCCTTTGGGGAGCTAGTGGGAATGAGCTGGTAAAAATGGACGATCAGGGAGTCTGGGCGGTATTGGGTTCTGTGGATGGAAATAATACACATGTGGCTATTCGTGTGGCCTTAAAGTTAGAGCTGCCAATAGTGAATTCCGGAACCACTGATCCCACTTTGACAGAGACAAATATTCCCTGGGTGATCCGTTGCGTGGCAGATGATCGCCAGCAAAACTATGCGCTGGCATTGCACATGTTCCGTGAAAAGGGGTTCAAAAATGTAGCTGTATTCAGGGCAAACAATCGATATGGCAGGGTTGGATCAAAAGAATTTGTGGATGCCGCCAGGCGTTTAGGGCATCCCATTCAGTTGCATTTGAGGTATCAGCCGGGAGACACCGCAGTGACCGAACAATTGTTACGCATAAAAAATTCATCCGCAGAAGCGGTATTGATTTGGGGAAATGACGACGAAGCAGCGTTGATTGTCAATAGAATGAAAGAATTGGGCATGAAACAACAGGTATTCGGCTGTGACCGGATTATATCTAAACGGTTTCTTGAAATGACTGGAAAAAATGCAGAGGGGATAGTGGCAACGAGCCTGAGCAATCCCGATAGCAAGGAACCCGATTACCTGGCGTTTGTGAAGTTATATGAGCAAAAGTACGGTGAAAAGCCCGGAGTATTTGCTGCCCATGCGTGGGACGGAATGAATATTTTGTTCCAATCAATTGATAAAGCTGGTTTAAATAAGGCATTGATCAGGGATGAATTAACCAGTATTGGTAAATATGAAGGCGTCACCGGAGAAATCATTTTTGATGCCACCTGGAACGACGTCGGTCAAATTTGGATGGCTGAAGTAAAGAACGGAAAGTATGTTTTTCGCCCGGTTATTCTTAAAGTGCAATAAACGTTGTAATGAATAATTCAGAATGGAGATGCCAGTTTAAGTACATGGTCATCTCCTTTTTATTTACGATCCTCTTTTTTAACCAGGTAAACTCACAAAATTTACCTGTAAAAATCGGTTTGCTTGTCGAAAAGGATACCGCAAGTGATCCTTCATCCAGAGAATGGGTCCGGGTAGCTTCACTCGCTGTCAAGGACGTAAACCGAAAAGGAGGTATCAATGGTCAACCCGTTTCCCTCGTTTTTCGATCCTGTGACGGTAGGTGGGGTGCCGGCTCTAAACAGGCCGTCGAGCTTATTTACGACGAAAATGTCTCTGCATTAATTGCAGCCGTCAATGGACAGAATGCCCACTTGGCAGAACAAGTGGCGACAAAAGCACAGGTCGTTCTCCTATCTACTCAGGCCCATGATCCTACATTGTCACAGATCAATATTCCCTGGTTTTTTAGAGTGAACCCAACTGATATTCAGATTTCTGATGCTTTGTCGGAACAACAATTTGCGAAGGAAGGCAAAAGAGATATTGCTATAATAGCCGGTGAAAGTTATGATAACCGCTCCGGGAAAGACAACCTGGTTAAGGCCCTTTCGAAGATGAACGTGTCCTTGCCTGAAATCTATTCGATGGATAGATATGTGCAGCTTAAACCACAGGCAAAGACAATTGTGTTTTTTGGAGATGGTAAAGACCTAAAAAGACTTGTGAAAAACACGCAGGGGAAAGTTATATTCTATTGCTCCAGTTCATTCACCGAATTACAAAACCATAACAGCAATCAGATTTTTATTCCGGTTTTCGAAGATTGGTATGATGATAAAATTAACGGATTTAAAAAGCACTTTTTTCACGAGAATAATTATTATCCGCATTTTCAATCAGCCTATGTTTACGATGGTGTTCAATTAGTTTTGAGTTTGTTCGGCGTTGGCTCCCGGAATCACGAAGAGCTAAAAAACGACTTGAGGAAAGTGCGCTACAAAGGGATAACAGGTGAAATTACTTTTGATAACGCAGGAAACCGCCAGGGAAAAGTTAAGTTTATTAGCCATTCTCAATTCCACTGACTTCATCACGCTTTGTATTAGCAAATCATGCGGGGCGGACAGAATTGAGAGAGCCCTATCGGAGATTTTAAGAAAATTACCAGGAAACAAATTGGTCCTTTCAAACTTTCCGAAAGTTCGAAACTTTCGGAAAGTTGCGAAGCCAGGTAAATTGCGTTTGCCCCGACAAATCACGCCGATTTTGGGGGAATTTATGGGAATATATTTAAGTTTATGATTCAAATTAATTAACCTGATTTCAAGGATGATTATCTCTACCAAGACTGCCTGTAAGACCATTATGATCTTCTCCCTTTCCATCTGGATTCTTTCCGGATGTGGTAAAAAAGAAGAAAAGACCGAAGAGCAAATGCTCGACAAAATCACTGCGACGTCCATCGGTTTAGCCTATTTGGAAGAAAATCAGTTGGACGATGCGGAAGTCACTTTCAAGAAGTTAATAAATATTGATCCCGACGATGCCATGGGTTATGCCAACCTCGGATTGACTTACCTACGGATGGGCAAATATGACGATGCATTTAAACAATTAAATAAGGCGCTGGAAATTGAACCAAACAATCCTGATATCCGGCTTATTTTGGCAAAAACCCACGAGCAAAACATGGAAGCAGAAAAGGCCGTAGCCGAATTGGAAAAAATCACGCAGGCTACCCCCGATTTTGCAAAAGCATACTATGGCCTTGCCGAATACTATTCAAAATCAAATGACGAATCTTCCATGAAGAAAAGGGAGGAGAATTTAAAAAAGGTCATTGAGATAAATCCATCCAATATCGTCCCGCGATTATACCTGATGGAGTTGCTGGTGCAAATGAAAAAGACAGATGAATGTCTTGCCCGGTTGGAGGAGCTGAGAGCGCTTGTTCCGGAATTTCCCGAAGAATCAATGGAATATTATGCGAAGGCAAAAGAATTACTTCAAAAAGGGGATGCCGAGGGAGCGCTTACAAATATCAGGATACTACATAATTTTATGAAGCTCACCTCGCTCTACCAATCGGGGAACCTTGACATAAAAGGCCCGGGTGGTGAGTTAATCGGTTTCCCGGTGATAACTACCAGCCAGGGAAGCAGTTTTGTCTCCCTGGAAGGGAATTCGATCATGGACATCATGCGCCTGACTGACGTCACAGAAGCAGTAGGCCTTCATATTATAGAGCCTGGAATTGAAATTCAATACACCTCACTTGCCGTGACAGACTTCGATGGTGATGGAGATATCGATATTTACTATACCTATGCCCCGGTTGATGCGAATACATCCGTACGTTTTCTTCTCTCGAATGAATTGGGCTCGTTTACTAATGTCATTGAATCAACCGGCATTGATCATGATGCTGTCGAAAAGTCGGCCACTTTTGGTGATTTCAATAATGATGGGATGGAGGACCTGTTCATTACCACCACAAAAGGCGCTATTCTTTATCAAAATAAAGGGGAAGGAAAGTTTGTCAATATAAGTGAAGCCGCTGGGGTTGGGATCAATGTGAATGGCAATGACGCTTTGTTTGTGGATGTCGATCTGGAGGGTGACCTTGATCTGTATGTCATCAATGATGGCAAAAACCAGCTCTTCAGAAACAATGGGGATGGCACATTTACGGAACAGGCTGAAATGATGGGATTGTCCGGTAATGGAGAAAACTCCACCTTTACAGGGTTTGGGGATTTTGATGATGATGGTGATCTGGATTTATTAACAGCCAACAACGAAGGCGCTAATTCGCTTGTCTTAAATATGCGACAGGGCCGGTTTCAGGATGTATCAGAAAGTAGCAGGATCAATGATTCCGGTAAGTCGGGCGTGGCAGATGTTAGTGATTACAATAATGACGGACTTCCGGATGTGTTGGCAACCTCATCTACTTCCGGTAAGTTTCAATTGTATAAAAATGCGGGCAATGGAACCTTTGAGGTTGATGCAGCATCTTCCAAAGCGTTTAACGGGCTGAAGACCGGATCTTATTCAGGTGCCCATTTTTTTGATATCGATAATGACGGCCACATGGATATTTTCATTATGGATGAAAGTAATGGAGTTCATCTATTCCATAATGACAGTGTTGGCAAATTCACAGATTATTCTCAATTGATCCCTGAAACAATAAAAGGCGTTCAAAAAGTCGAGATTGCTGATTTTAATGCTGACGGTGACCAGGACCTGTTTATGGCTGGTAAAAATGGAATTAGTCTGGTAAGAAATGAGACAGGTAATATGAACCATTACATCAAGGTTCAATTGGTTGGTTTGACCAATGGAAATGGAAAAAACAATTATTTCGGAATTGGCGCCAAACTCGAATTGAAAGCGGGCAATTTGTACCAGATGCAGTATGTGACCAGCCCGTCCATGCATTTTGGCCTTGGAAGCCGTGAGGAGGCAGACATCCTTCGCATCGTTTGGTCCAATGGCGTACCGCAGAATATTATTTCTCCGAAGAGCGACCAGGACCTGATTGAAGAGCAAATGCTGAAAGGATCGTGCCCGTTCTTATATACCTGGAATGGGGAGAAATATGTGTTTGTGAAAGACATGATGTGGCGCAGTGCGCTGGGAATGCCACTCGGGATTATGGGCGGAAAAACAGCTTATGCATTTCCTGACATTTCTAAAGAGTATTTAAAGATTTCCGGGGAAATGTTAAAGCCAAAGGACGGGGTTTATTCACTGCGGATTACAGAAGAATTATGGGAAACCGTTTATTTTGATCATGCGTCATTAATTGCCGTGGATCATCCTGCTGATGTAGATTTCTTTGTGGACGAGCGATTCACATTGCCACCTTTTGCTGGTAAAACATTATATCATGTGCCCGAATCCAACCTTCCAGTTTCTGCCAAAGATGGAAAGGGAAATGATGTCATGGAACTGATCCGTGAAAAAGATGATCAATATGTCAGCTGTTTTGAATTGGACAAGTACCAGGGAATTACGGAAATGAAAGACCTGATATTAGATCTTGGCGATAAGGCAAAATCAGACAATTTGTATTTGTTTTTGCAGGGATGGATCTTTCCGACAGACGCCAGTATCAATGTGGCAATTTCTCAGAACAATCAGTACATTCCAAAAGCCCCATCGCTTCAGGTGTTGAATAAAAAAGGGGAGTGGGAGACGGTCATAGAGAGCATGGGATTCCCGATGGGCAAGGATAAAACAATGGTGATTGATTTGACAAATAAGTTTCTGAGCGCTGACCGCAAAGTGAAGATCACCACCAATATGCAGATCTATTGGGATCATATTTTCTTCTCGGAGTGTGCTCCAGAGACTCCCGTCAATTTCACCACATTGAAGTTGAAAGAAGCGGATTTCCAATTCAGGGGATATTCAGTCATGTATCGTAAAGGAGGTCGCTACGGACCGCATTGGTTTGATTATAACGATGTGTCTACCGGACAAAAGTGGAGGGATTTGTCGGGCTACTATACACGTTATGGCAACGTGGACGAACTCGTGGAAAAAGGAGATAATAAATACATCATTGCCAATGCAGGGGATGAAATTCGATTTGAGTTTGATGCGATCAATTTACCCGAATTGCCTGTAGGATGGAAGCGCGACTTCCTGATTTACAGTGAGGGATGGGTGAAAGACGGCGATCTAAATACCGCTACCGGCCAGACCGTTGAGCCACTACCTTTCAGGGGAATGGATCATTATCCATATGGGGACGAATTGCAATATCCCGAAACTGAAGAATTGAGGGAGTACCATAGGGAATATAATACGAGAAAGGTGGATGCGACAGGATTTAGAGAGACCATAAAAAGTTACTAATTTGAATAGTCCTGCGAAACCTGTCAGGTTTGCCAGTTTGCTGGCAAATAGAGTAGTTTTTGGGCAATAAAACCTGACAGGTTTTTGTTACATGACCAGGATGAACTTGAATTGATAAACGTAAATGAATTCCAGGAAAATCGGATATATAGACGACAAAGAGGATGAATTAGAAAAGGAGATTGAATGGGTATTGACGAGAACCAGTGAAGAAAGGCTAATTGTCAAATTCTCCGTTTTTATATGGCATTGGTCGGAATTGACTGCGATAATTATCCTTCCAGGGATAAGATTTATTATATAGATGAGGAGTGTAGTTCCAAAAATGATTGGAATTGGCGAGCCCCCGTTAAGAATTGAAATTTTGAAAAGTATCGGTGTGGTAGACTTTACCAACGCCTATCGACGAAGGAACGTTGTTACCATCGATGGAGTAAAGGCCAATGTTGTCTCAATGGATGATTTGCTTCTTATGAAAAGGGCTGCATTGCGCGACAGGAAAAAAAGCAGGGATCAGTAGGATTATAGTTTTTTGAAAAGCGTGATCAGTAAAAAAAAATAGCTTTGTCAAAAGCAAAGACCTTTGACAAAGCAAGACGTTTTTACTCCAAAACCACCGTCTTATTCCCATAGCTCACGTGGGAAAACACGAGTTTCTGATCCATTCCTTTTTCAATTGAAAAGTTTCCGTCAGCATCTGAAACAGTACCTTCGGTTGTTCCCTCGATAATAACAGCAGCACCCTTTATTGGAGAGCCTTCTCCATCGTATAACCTGCCGGTCACCTTTACCATCCCATTTCCGATTCTTTCAGAATTTGCTTCAATTTTCATTTCGCTGACTGATACGTGATTGGCTTTATCTACGATGATATGGTTGTTCACTTCTCCATTTCCCATTTGAAAGGAGATGGGCAGGATCATGCGTTGGCGGACTTCCTGACCACGCTGTTTGGCGGGTTTCCAGGAGTTGAAAGAACTCACCACGCGTTCTGCCTCTTCATCACAACCATAACCAATTCCCTTTTTAGTCTGGACATTTGATATGGAACCGTCTTTTTCAACGATGAATTCTACAAAAACTCTTCCGGATATTTTGTTTTCCCTGGCTTCGGTTGGATAAAGGATATTTTGTGCTATGTAGGCGTAGAGTTCCTCAAAACCTTCCACGGGTTCAGCCATATCTTCCACAATGGTAAAAATTTCCCCCTCTTGTTTGGTCATTTCTGCAAGTTCATCACCGGATTCCCTTAAGCCTACAATAATGAATTCCCTTTCTTCTCCATCAATATCCTCTTGTATCAGTTCAAGAGACCATGGTAGTCCGTGTGCACCATTTTCTTTGATTATTTCATCTAAGTCTTTTTTGGTACCATCTAAATTTGTGGTTTCAATCAGCAAATATTCATGATCAGGATCAGCATCCTTAACTTCATTCAATCTTTGTTGAACTACATCAGGAACATCTAATGCCATAGTAGACTCCTGCGCCATTTCATTGAGCTCGGCTCCAATCTGGTCCTGGCAGGCAATCGTAAAGAACAGGCCGGTAGCTACTACTGCAACAGCCCCGATTTTCCATTTTTTCATTTTTCTTTTCATTGTTTTCATCATTTCGATGCGTTTTACGGTTAAAGATTTATTAAAATGGTTGGCGAGGGATATACCGGCCGATTGTAATGTAATCCTCGCCAACAAACTGCAGTATTCTTGTATATCGAGATCCCTGACGGTCTTTTCGTCCGCCTGGTATTCGTGGATATCTGAAATGTTTCTTTTAAGTGGATAGACTAATGGATTGAACCAAAATAGAATTCTTGCCAGCTCAACCATTAAAATATCGATGGAATGGTAATTCTTTATATGTTGAATTTCGTGGCTGATAATTTGGCGTTTGTCGATATCGCTCAGGTTGTCAGCTTCCCCAATGATGATCCATTTAAAGAATGAAAATGTGGGGATCGTTTTATTGGTTTCATAGATCGAATATCCATCTGACGCCACCATTAGTTTTGACTTTCTGATGATCAAGGAAAGCCTGATAAACTGGTAAATGGTTTTACCGGTAAAAACAATAAGTCCCAATAAATATATCTGGAACACCACCTTCCAAACATTAAAGAAGGGCGTTGTAATTACTTCCACCTTTTCACCACCGCCGACGACAATTTCTGGCAGGATATAAGCAGGCATCATCTGGCCAATGGTAGGAATAGAGCTATTCCCGATTCCTATAGTAAATAGCGGAAAAAGGAGGGAGGCCAACACGGTAAAGCCAAGGTACAACCTCTTAAATGTGAAATTGGTCTCGTTTTTTAGCAACAGGAGATATGCACCATAACATAACAGGAGACAAAGATTTGCTTCCAGAAGGTAGTTGATGTAGGTGTTCATTCTTTCTGGTCTTTTACTTCGTTCAATAATTTTTCAATGTCATTGACATCCAGGTTGTTTTCTTTAGCAAAGAAAGAAACCAGGTTTTTAAATGATCCATTGAAATAGCCGGTCAGCATATTGTTCAGGTAAAATTTAGTATACTTTTCCCTGGAGATAACCGGGAAGTATTCGTGCGTTTTACCATATGCCTTGTGGTCAACAAAACCTTTGGATTCTAAAATCCTGACAATGGTGGAAATGGTATTGTAGGCAGGTTTTGGCTCTGGAAGTCTCTCTATAATGTCTTTGACAAATCCCTTTTTCATTTCCCAGAGGATCTGCATCACCTGGTCTTCTGCTTTGGTAAGTTCTTTCATTATTCCTGGTTATTTAGTTATAAAACTAAAACTTTAGTTAATGCGATCCAAATATTTCAACTAATTTTTTAGTTATGAGGGAAAACTTTTGCAAATAATCTTCAATGTATTGGTTAAAATGCTGTTTTTATGTAACTAAAACGCTCGAAAAAAAAATGTAAAATGGGAATAATTCGACTTCTTCTTATCATAGGCTTCCTCGTTATTATCTATTCACTAATTAAAAGACTCCTTAACCCACCGAACTACCAGAAGTGTAAAAAATGCGATGGAAAAGGGTACTGGCTGGGAGCCCGGGGTAGGGAGACCTGTGACAGGTGTTTTGGTTCGGGGAAGTTGCCAAAGGATTATATTCAGGATTAGTGTTGCAATAATCTAAACCTGTCAGGTTTTTTTGCTTGGAAACCCGATAAGCAGATCAAAGCTATTAAAACCTGACAGGTTTCTAATATCCATTCATCTTAATGCTGCTTTCTTTTTATTTTAATATTTCGATAGACACTTCCTGCCGTTGCGATTAATAGTCCTCCCAGGGCAAGACTATCAGCTACGCCTGATGAAATAGGTAGGTGGATCATCCTGAAAAAGTAGGTGATAAAAGACGCAGGCAAATCTGTTTCTCCAAGCTCCCTTTTTATCTCCCAATGCCAGTCCGTCAGAAAGCAGTATCCGAACCCATACCATATACCTAAAATGAACCAGGAAAAAATGGTTATCATTATCACAACTAAATGTGGTTTCAGTGTTTTATTCCAAAGCCATCCAAAGAGATTAAAAAGAATGATGCCCAAGTGCAAGATAAAAAAGGAAATGTCTCCTATGTGAAATAGGATTTGCATGTTATTTCGCCGGGAAACTCACAAAGAAAGATGTCCCTTTTCCCAATTCGCTTTCATACCAGATCTTCCCGCCCATTCCTTCGGTAAATTTTTTTACGATGGAAAGTCCAAGTCCGGTAGACAATTCATCGCCCGTCGGCTGGGCGCTAAGTTTTTGATATTTGCTAAATAACAGTGTCTTGTCTTGTTCGCTTAGCCCAGGTCCTTCGTCCCTGATTTCACAAACTACACGTCCTTTGTTATTAGAGAGTTTTATATAAATGTTCTTTTTGTGCGGTGAAAATTTGATGGCATTCGATACAAGGTTTTCAAAAACCTGCATGGAATAGTTTTTATCGAGGCTCGCGACCGGTTTTTTTGTCTTCAGATCAAAATGGATATTGATTTGTTTCTTTTCCGCCGCCATTTGAAAATTTCCAACGACCTCCAGGAGTAATTTATTCAGATCAACATCTTCCAGATGAATGTTGAGATTTTTGGATTCGATAGCCTCCACGTCCAGGATTTTGTTAATCATGTCGGTAAGCCTCGTCGCACTTTTTTCCATGATTTCAATGTAGCCGATTAATTCGCTGTCCAATTGGTCCTGCTTAAAGCGGATGATCTTTAGCAGGCCTTTAATCTGATTGAGCGGGCTTTTCAAATCATGGGCTACCACTCCGATAAGGTTATTCTTTTCCTTATTTAAGGCTAAGAGTTCTTCATTTTTTTTCAGTATCTCTTCCTGTTGCTTTCGCAGGTCGTCATGCATTTTGCTGATGTGCTCATTGGCTTCGTGGAGATAGTCGGATTGGTCTAATATGTGATCATTCTGGGATTGCAGTTCTTCGTTTTTCTCCAAAATATTTTTGTGGGATTTTTCCAGTTCCTTCGCCTGCTTTTCGATTTGCTTTTTCTGTTCTTCCAGTTTTTCGTTTACATCTTCCAGATCGCTGGCTAACAGCATGAGGTCCTTCTGCTTATACTGTAGTAGGTAGTTATGGGCGTTAAACGTCTGGATCTCCTTGAACAGGGCATCAAATTCGGAATTCAGTTCCTGGTAAATTCCGTTGTCGTATTTTTCCTGCTTTTTCGTCTGGACGAATAGCTTTTTCTTTTCTTTTTCGATGAATGAAAGCAGGTCGGTGGTGTTTGAATGGGAAGCCTTTTCCTGGATGGCATTCATTAATTCAAGCATGTGGCTTCTAAATGTAGTCTGATCCTCCTTTAGGCTCGAAAGTAATTCCACTATTTCATCTTTCGATGTTGTCATGCATTCGGTTTAAAAAATTTATTTGAATTCGAATGTCTCCGATTCATGAAATTATTCATTTATTACACCTATCCTTTGTTTCTTCATCCGGCAGAGAAATCTTTTTGCCAGTTGTCAGTCCCTCAAATCAGCCCTTCAATGGGTAAATTAGTTAAAGATGAGAGTATTATGCCCAGAAAAACAAACAACTAAAATACAAATAAAAAATATTTCAATGCTATTTTTTGAAACGATTTATTGGGCAAATGCATTAAGAAAAGGCTGTATTAAGTCTTAAAAATTACTGGCCATCAAACCAGTAATCATAATACCTTTCAGAAAGTTTGGAACTTTCTGAAAGGTTTCCGGCATGAATTGGTTGATTAGAAACTGGATCAAACAATATAAGGGCAAATACAGGGTGATTTAAACTATAATTTTATTTGCACTCAAAACAATTTTCTCACCCTCTCTAAATCTTCCATCGTGTCTACCGGAATGCTTTGGTGCTCGGTGACGCCGATTTTAATTACCCCGCCATTTTCCAGCCATCGGTTTTGTTCCAGCCGTTCCAGCTTTTCCAGTCGCGAGGGAGGTAAATCCGCGAATTTTTTTAGTGTTTTAGAAGTATAACCGTAGAGTCCCAGGTGCTTGTAGAAAGTAGCATGCTTTATCCAATCCTTTCTGTCGACTTCATGCACTGCGGGGATGACTGATCGGCTGAAATAGAGTGCTTTCATGTGTTCGTCAAATGTCACAAACACCTCGCTGCTGTTTTCCAGATCGTGGGGATCTGTGACCGGGATAACCAGGGTGGCCATTTCGGCCGTTTCATCCTTGAAGCAGTCTTTCAAAGTAATGATTTGCTCCGGGTGGATCATCGGTTCATCTCCTTGAATATTGATTACCACGTCAAAAGAAGTTGCCAGGATTTCTTCCACTTTTTGCAGGGTTTCCAGGCATCGGTTGGTTCCCGTTGTGTGATCTTTGGAGGTCATTATCACCTTCCCGCCAAATTTTTCCACCGCCTGGAATATCCGCTCGTCATCCGTCGCTACATATACATGGTCTAAAATAGGGGATACTTTCTCATACACCCACTGGATCATGGGTTTGCCCTTAATATCTGCCAGAGGTTTGCCTTCCAATCTGGTCGATCCGTAACGCGCAGGGACGATTCCTAGAAATTTCATATTAATCGAATTGAACCGCAAATAAACGAATTACCCCTGTGAAAGACATTCAATTTTGGCACGAATAAATTAATTGAAGCAAAATTTCTTTCAAAAAATGATAATTGGTTAATATTGTGGCGAAGTCGGCGGAAGCATGGCCGAACTTTAATTAAGCATTCACAAAAGAATTGAATTATGCCAGGAATGGAAGTTTTTGGCGCTGAAGAGCGCAAAGAAGTCATGGACGTACTGGAAACGGGAGCCCTGTTTCGATATGGTCATGAACACCTAAGAAAAGGGATGTGGAAGACGGCGGAGTTTGAAGCGGAAGTTCGTAAACAAACCGGGGCGAAATATGCCCACGCTGTTTCCAGTGGTACGGCAGCCGTTACCAGTATTCTGGCTGCGGCGGGAATAGGCCATGGCGATGAAGTAATTGTCCCTCCTTATACTTTTGTGGCACCGATTGAAGCTGTTTTTCTGGCGGGGGCGCTGCCAATTTTTGCAGAGATTGATGAAAGTCTTTGCCTGAGTCCGGAAGGGATCGAAGCGGTCGTTACTCCCAAAACCAAGGCCGTGCTGCTCATCCACATGTGTGGGGCAGCAGCGGATATTGACGGTATTTTGGAAGTGTGCAAGAAACATAACCTCGTTTTCCTGGAAGACTGCGGCCAGGCGATGGGGGCTAGTTATAGAGGAAAATCCGTTGGACTTCATGGCGCAGCGGGTGCTTTTTCTTTTGACTATTTCAAGATAACTACTTGTGGTGAAGGCGGTGTGACCATTACCAATAGCGAAGATGTTTACAAAAACATTGACTACGTGGCCGACCATGGCCATACCCACATTGGAAGCAATCGTGGTATGGAAGACCACCATGTGATGGGGGCCAATTTTAGGATGGGGGAAATGAATGCGGCGATCGGGCTTGCCCAGATGCGTAAGCTTCCATGGATACTAGAACAAAACAGAAAGAACAAAAGGTATATAAAAGAACACTTAAAAGAAATCGAAGGAATTACTTTTAGGAAATTAGGTGACGAAGCGGGTGATTCCGCTACTTTCCTTAACTTTTTTGTTCCGTCAAAAGACCATGCAGAAAAGCTGTTCAAACAGTTTGCAGCCGATGGAGTAGGAGGTGTGGCCAATTGGTATACGAACATGTACCATTTCATTAACCAGTGGGATCACATCAAAGGAATGAAGTTCCCGGCCAGGCTGGCGATACATGACCTGGGAGCGCCTCAGGACTATAAGAATTTAAAACTGCCAAAATCGGAAGATGTAATCAGCCGATTGATCTCAATCAGCATTTCCTGTACCTGGAAAGAGGAGGACTTGGCCGCCTATACAGACAAATTAGTTAGCGCTATTAAAAAAGTCCTTTGATTCACCCATAATAACCTATTTGAAAAACAGGATCAAGAAACAATCTAATGCATAAGAATTTTAAGAATATTGACAAGGTCTGCTATGGAAAAGGCGCTTTCAATCAACTGGATGATATCCTTGCACCGATAAGATCTGAAAATGACAAGTTCATGGTGTTTATTGTGGACAATTATTTTAAGGGTAAAGAACTTGAAAAACGTGTCCCGCTTCATGATGAAGACCTGATCTTTTTTGAGGATGTAGATGGGCATGAGCCTACCACAGAACAGGTTGATCGTCTAAGAGATACAATTTTAGCAGAGAAGGGAAAACCTTCGGGTATCATTGGAATAGGAGGGGGAAGCATCATGGATATTGCCAAAGCTCTTTCCCTGATGGTTAATAACGAAGGGTCGTCTTCCCTGTATCAGGGACTAAACCTCGTTAAAAAGCCAGGTATCTATCATTTGGGAGTTCCTACTACGTCTGGAACCGGGGCGGAATGTTCTATGACTGCGGTGCTTACCGGACCGGTAAAGAAGTTGGGCCTTAAATGCGATTGGACGGTCTTTAACCAGGTAATCCTGGATCCTGAACTCACAGCTACAGTACCAAAAAACCAGTGGTTTTACACAGGAATGGATTGCTTCATTCATTGTATTGAATCAGAGAGTGGAATTTTTTACAACGATTTTTCCAGGGCCTACGGTGACCAGGCTTTGAAACTCTGCCGCGAGGTGTTTGTGGGTGAGAATAGCGGGCAAACACCGGAGAATGATGAAAAGCTGATGATCGCTTCACTCTTTGGAGGCCTAAGCCTTACTTATTCCGAGGTGGGAGCGTGCCATGCCTTCTCCTATGGTTTGTCTTATGTATTCGGGATGCGGCATGGTTATGCCAATTGCATTGCCTTTAACCACCTGGAAGAGTTTTACGGCGATGCTGTGCAAGAATTCCGGGAGATGGTGGCCTTCCACAACATTGATCTTCCGCAAGGTTTATCTGCGAAATGGAGTGATGATGAGATATCCAAAATGGCAGACATTGCCTATAACCTTTCCCACATGTGGACCCATGCGATGGGCCACGATTGGGAGAAGAAGCTTACGAAGGAATATTTGATGGAAGTTTATAGGAGGATGTGATACCCGCCAAATTTTTGGGTATCGAATGTTGTTTGCCTTTATTTACTTTTCTTCGCTTTCTGTATGGCTGATTCAATGATATCATTTTTCAACCCATGAACCGCACAAAGTTCTTTCATTTTCTTATAAAAGGCATTCTGATAGTAGTAAGGCATCTCCGAACTGGCAGAAAAGAACTTATTGTACTTTGTCACTAATTCAGGATAGTGTTTTTTGATAGCGCCGAGCATCAGTGTTTTGCTGTCTGCTTTCTCGTTACCGTAAAGGGTGATGGTGGCAGGCAGAACATAGTCCGCCCCCATTTTTCTGAAAGTAGAAAATACCAAATTCAGTTGCTCAGTAGTGTCGGATATGTATGGAATAAGGGGCATCAAGCTAATTCCGGTTAAAAACCCCCGATTAATTGTTTTTTGAACAGCTACGATTCTTTTGCCGGGAGGGGTGGCTCCCGGTTCGAAAATCCGGGCTACCTCGTCTTGCAGGGTCGAAAACGAAAAGCTGATGATCGTGCCTCTTTTCAATTCGCTTAAATCATCGGGCAACCTCGCTTCCCGGTCAATTTGTTCCAGCAGGTCAAAGTCCCTTTCAATCAGATCTGATTTTGTGATGATGTGAACCGGGAATTTATGTTTGAGAATTACCTTCAGTGCGTCCCTTGTCAATTGGTACTTTTCTTCGATTTTAAGGTAAGGATCGGTGGCGGAGGAAAGTACAATGAACCCATATTGATATTTCCTGGCCCTGGTTGATAATTGTCGATCAAGTAGCTCCACAGCGTTGATTTTAACAGAAAGACTTGATTCGAGATTCGTGCCATATTTGCTCCCCCTGATGTAGCAATACAAACAATTGAATGAACAACTACTGTAGGGATTAAACGTGTAGTCGTCCAGAAACCAACTGTCCCTTTTTTTTGATTTGTTGAGAACGGATTTTACTTCAATTTCCCTGGGCACGATACTTCCTTGTTAAACAAATATCGATTTTCTCACCGAATATGTTTACCACTTTTTTGAATTCCTGTGATAAATATATCCTTTGATTAGAACACTGGACGGAGTTCCTGGTCTATAGTCATGGGATTGGAAAACCCGCGCGGGATCGGGCAAGTGTGGAGCAATGATCCTACGGGAAAAGTAAAAATATTCCCGTAATTTTCCACTTGTGCTTTTGGGTTTTTCCTCAAGTACTTTTTTGGTTTTCCACTTGAACTTTTTAAAAGGAGAACAAGTGCTTTTCAAGCAATGATGCTTTTTACGTTGTTATCTGTACTGTTCCAAAGCAATAAGCCGGTTTCGGTTTCAGAAAGTTGCCCCAATAATTTCCCGTCTTTATTCCAAATGGCTGTTTGCCCTGCTGCAGTAAAATTATCCTGAAAGCCCACACTGTTACACATAAGGGTGATCATGCCATATTCCTTAGCGATAGCCTGTAGTCGTTGATGCGCTTTCCTGACCCCGTCGCTGGTCTTGGCTACACTTGACAGGTATATATTAGCACCTGCTGTGTAAGCGCTTACGGCATGTGGTGCAACAGAGATCTCATAGCAAATGGCCAGGGCAATGCGGTGGTCTGCATTGCCAACGAGCCCGGGTGATACGTTCCCACTCTCAAAAAAAGGCAGTTCGTCTTCGTGCAGGTATTTTTTGGTGTAGAGCATTCTTTCCTCATCCGGGCTAAACAGGATCATCCCGATACATATACTTTGGTTACAGCGTACAGGCATACCTACACCGACAGTGAGTTGGTGACGGTTGCCTTCCTTTTGAAAAACATCGAGTACCGGGTCTTCCGGGAAGATGGCGAGGCTTCTGGCAAGATGGGGTTCATAGCCTGTAACTGACAGTTCCGGAAATATAACCAGGTCGGCTTTTTCCTTTGCGGCAAGGTTCACTAACTCCAGATGTTGGGCCATGTTTTTGCCAATGTTTCCTTTGGTGGGTTTCGTTTGGGCGAGGCAAACAATCATCTGGTAGATAATTTATTTTTGTTGTAACATAAGTTGCATAAATACAAGGTCAAGCCAGCGGTCAAATTTAAACCCCACCTCCTTCATCCTGGCTGTCTCGACGAATCCGAATTTCCGGTGAAACTCACAGCTTCCCCGATTGGCCGCGTCAATGCCAGCAATCATGGTATGATAGCCACCATTCCTTGCCAGGCGAATAAGCTCTTCGAGAAGAAGTTTTCCGGCCCCCATTCCCCGGTATTCATGATGCACGTAGATGGAATGTTCCACCGAAAACCGGTAGGCTACCTTTTGCCGAAATGATCCGTAGCTGCCAAAGCCGATCACCCGGTTTTTAAATTCAGCAATAATTACAGGAAGCCGGTACTCCATTTTATCCCTGTGCCACTGTAGTTGTTCTTCATAGCTCCGTTCCTCGTAATCATAAATGGCTGTGGAATGAAGGATCTCATAGTTGATGATCGCGAGTATGTGTTCCACATCGTTGATAGTCGATGGTCTGATCGCTATGTCCATTGCCCTTTTATTGTTAGTTTAGCTCTGTGTTTTTTGACACCATCTTCAAAAGATATTGGTTTTCGGATGTCTACGGTATATGTATTTCGTAGAAAATACAATTGCAAATAAAGCAGTTTTCACGTCATTCCAACAAATCGATTGAAGGATAGAATCCGGTGAGTTTGAATTTTGATGGATGTTAAGAAAAATTTTTGAGCTCCGGGTTTAGAATAATGCACAGGCATAATAGTTGAGTCTGTTTCTGGAAAAATCCAAAGCGATAAAATCTACTTCTCTAAGATTCTCCTAATCCTTTTATTGACTTCTTGTGCGTCTATGGAGTCCACATACCAGGGAAGCTATTTTGCCAAGATCACTTATGATACATGTGACCGATCGCAGGATCGAATGGACGTTTTCTTTGAAGGGGAGGAGGTCGATTTTAATTTTACTAAAATCGGCGTGGTCACCATGGAGGGTGATACTGGCTTTAGCAAACAGGAAGTCCTTGATCGCTTAAAATATACAGGGGATCGTATTTACGGAATACCATCAGGAGGAACGGCCAGTCCGTGAATGTCCACGTCTACGAGTGGTTGGCGGTCTTGATTGAGATAGATGATACGGACGAGAGCCGTGATTTTAGGTTTGTGTCACATATCAATGGTCGGAAAGCGCGTGTAGCAAAGGGAACTCAAAAGGCAAAGAAAGCTTCAGTTTCGTTCTGGCTATTTATCATATCAGCAGGCAGGGATGATCATCCGGGCAGCTATTTGAATATATTAAAGTAATTCTGTAATTAAAATACATAATTATTTGAAATTCAGTTGTTAAACAGGTTTATATTACAAGTAAGTTTAAGAGAGATTTGACCGGGAATATGTAATCCTTATTTTCGCAATTATTATACAAGCGAATATGAAGAAGAAAATACTGATCATTACAGGTGGAACCAAGGGGCTGGGAAATGGATTACTTAAAGTCTATAAAAGTAGGGGTTTTGAGATCCACTCACTGGCGAGGACGATAGACGCAAGTCTGGACAATGAAGGCGTGTTTCAATATCCCTTTGATCTGGAGAATATTCCCCAAATACAAAACCTTTTGGATTCAATTTTTGAAAGATATCTGACAACCACCATCGAAAAGATCACCCTCATCAACAATGCCGGGATATTGGGAGAGATAGGGCCGCTTGAGACGGTTTCTTCAACCAACATCCAAACAGTGATAGATGTAAATCTGACAGCGCCGATGGTCCTTACATCAAAATTTATTTCCCTCACACAGGATATCGAGGCAGAAAAAACAATTATAAATATTTCGTCGGGGGCCGCCCGGAGGCCCTACCATGGTTGGGTGCCTTATTGCACAACCAAGGCGGCGATAGAAATGCTTACGAGGGGCGTTGCGAAAGAGCAGGAGGGTAAAGAATTCCCTATCTGTTCCATTGCGATTGTCCCGGGTGTCGTTGAAACCGGCATGCAGGAGGAGATCAGAAAGGTGAGTAAAGATCGTTTTCCCTCAGTCAGCCGGTTTATCGAATTAAAAGAAAAAGGTCAGCTTTCCGATCCCATGGATATTGCCAGCAAGATCTACGAAGTAGACGTGGATTCAGGCAAACAAAATGGTGATATCATCAGCGTTCGCGAAAACTAAGCGATGAAGCATCCGGAGGCCATTATTTTTGATCTGGACGGTACCCTCTGGGATGCGGTGCCCACCTACACCAGGGCATGGAACCTTGTATTCCAAGAGCGAAAGCTGGATAGATTCCTCCACCCAAATGACCTTTATCCTTTAATGGGTATGACTTCTGAGCAATATCTTGAAGGTGTGCTTCCGGATCTGACCCCATTTGAACGGGAAGATATATACCGTCAGGTAGTGGAAAAGCAATATCAGATTGTACCCCATGAGGGGGGCGAATTGTTTCCATTTGTCAGGGAAGGGTTGACAATGCTTTCGGACAAATACAAATTGATGATCCTAAGTAATTGCCCACCATTTATCATTCGCCATTTCCTGGCCTGGTCTGACCTAAGCAATTTATTTTTAGATCACCTCAGCTACGGTGAGAGTCCACAGCCGAAGGCGGATAATATGATGCTGCTGATGAAGAGGAACAAGATCTCCTCGGCGGTGTACGTTGGGGACACACGTTCCGATGGCATACAGGCCAGAAAAGCCGATTTGCCTTTTGCTTTTGTTAGCTATGGTTTCGGCAAAACCGAAGACTACGACTACAAGTTTGATTCATTCGAAGAACTAACGGAATTTTTTACAAAATAAGGGGGTAAGGCGGCCATATTGCGGCAAACAATATCAAACTGACTTGCCCTTCTCTCAAAACGCTGTGTCTCAAACGAAGACCCTGTTAAGACAACAAACAGAAAACCAGGATTGTAATTTGATTCCTTTAAAAAGGCAACCTCGTAGGAGTGTCATTATTATAACACCGAGAAATTATACAGCTAAAAACCCAAAGGTGTAATATTATTAACTATAACAATCCACTATCCCAAAGGATCGGAATGAATGCGGCCGATATTTGAGAGGACTTTTACACGACATGTACCATTTGGAAACAAATAAAACCAGTCCCCCAATTGTTGCTGGACATTCATTAAATTGAAGTTATAATGAATAAACATTAACCTGTCTCACCATGAAAAAGCTACTATTTCCACTGTATTTTTTGTCGCTTATTGTTACCGGCTATGCGCAGGACTATGCCGTTGCCCCAAACGCGGAAAAGCAAATGAAAGCAAATAACAAAGTCTGTAACTATGTGATCTATGATGGTACCGGACACGCGTACATGCGGCGTGGCGACGATCCGAATGAACAGAGCGCCAATAAAATAGCCTGCGACAAATCCTGGGAGCGGTGTGTGGAGATTTTAGATAACCTGGATTAGCGAAATGAATTTCCAGGGAATATTGTTAAGAACTCAGAATAAATAGCATAAAGATGAAACAATCAGGAGAATCCCGAAGGTCATTTATTAAAAAAACTGCTGCTTTGGCCACTGTGGCATTTGTGCCGAGGTATGTTTTGGGAGGACGTGGATATATCGCCCCAAGTGACCAGGTCACGCTGGGGTTTATAGGAACGGGAAGATTGAGCCCCTACCTGGCATCGAATTTTGTTGGTCTTGAGGGGGTGAGAATAGTGGCAGGATGTGATGTCTATAAGGCCAAGGGAGAAAATTTTAAGAAATCCGTCGAGAAAGCTTATGCCGACAAACTGGAAAAAGACAGCTATAAGGGCCTTGATCTGTATGGGGACTATATGGAAATACTTGATCGATCTGACATCGACGCAGTTGTGGTGGTAACGCCTGATCACTGGCATGCGAAGCCATCGATCGATGCGATGAAACACGGAAAGGATGTGTATTGTGAGAAACCGCTTTCACACACCATAGAAGAGGGTAGAAGAATGGTAGAGGTAGCCCGGGAAACTAATTCAGTTTTACAGACGGGTAGCATGCAGCGGTCATGGGAAAATTTCCGCCACGCCTGTGAGCTTGTGTGTAATGGATACATCGGTGAAATAAAATCGATTAAAGTGAGTGTGGGTGACCCTGCGATTAAATGCAACCTGGGTGGTGAAAGTGTGCCGGAAGGACTCAATTGGGATGTATGGTTGGGCGCCGCAAAGAATAGGTCCTTCAATGCCATCCTGGCTCCACCTCCGGATGATAAAGGCTGGCCTGCCTGGCGGGCCTACCGCGAGTTTGGTGGAGGCTATATTGCTGATTGGGGAGCGCATATGTTTGATATTGCCCAATGGGCGCTGCGAATGGATAATTCCGGGCCGGTGGAGATTATTCCACCAGATGATCCAACGGCAGTGCGAGGTCTGAAATTTATCTATGCCAATGGTGTGGAAATGACCCATGAAGATTTTGGAAGGGGCAACGCAATCGAATTTACCGGGACGGAAGGAGTCATCAGTTTAAGCCGGGAGCATCTTGAATCATCGCCAACTTCCATTGTTAGTGAAAAGATAACGGACTCTGACGAGCGTTTATATTTCAGTGAAAATCACTATCAGAATTGGATTGACTGCATTAAATCGCGTGAAAAGCCGATTTGCGATGTGGAGGTGGGTCACAGGTCAGCCACTGTCTGTCATTTGGCAAATATCGGGTACCAATTGGGGAAACCATTGAAATGGGATCCGGAAAAAGAGGAATTCGATGATAAAAAGGCCAATAAACTGAAATCCAAAAAGTACCGGAATGGGTATGAAATTGGCTAAATAAGACTCCATAGTATAAGATTGGTACGCCTGATCAGCAGTCGATGCAGCGTTTAAACGGACTTTTGTATCTATTCTCACTCGAATTGCCGGGTTGATCTCCGGTACTGGTACTTTCGAGTTGCACAAATCGTCAAAGATGCCCGCCAAAACAGGCATGACGGTAAATTAGAACAGTAGCCAGTGGAATAAAAATAATTCCCCCGAATTACCCTTCTTCCACTTCCTGGAGTTCCAACGTTTTTAGGTACTTTTTCACCATTTCCTGGTGATGTTGTGCATGATAGACGGTGAAATACATCATCTCTTTTAAAGTAAGTTTGCCCATTAAAGGATGAGGTATTATGACTTCCTCTAATTGGTCATCTGTGAATTTCTTCAATCGTTGGATGATCGTTTGGACATTCTTAAGCAGTTGAAAGGAGAGCTTTTCTTTTTGGTTAAATGAAACCGGCGTTGGAGTGAAAACAGTGGGGGACGAGCCATGGATTTTTAAACGCGATTTATACTTTTTTTTAAGTCCTCGGTAAGTTTTGGAAGCACGGTTGGCCTTGCCAAAAAGTAATGTTAGAATCCAGAAAGGTAGCAATAGCGCCAGACACAACGGCCTTGTTGCCAGTATCAAGTGTTTGTTATGCTGACCGGCCGTCCATTTTTCGCCCTGAAAAGAAAACGAATATTCCCGTTCGGAAAGCTGAAGCATGTAGTTGGAGAATTCGGAATATTGAGTGTGAAGTGCGTTGATAATTTCTTCTCTTTCCATAGGTTTATTAAAAAGTGGTTGTTTAAATCAATTGATTTTAGATTTTTTTTTAAAAGTGGTTTTAAGGTACTCCAAAAACAAATCTAATTAAAAAACAAGAAGGTTGTAATAAAAATCTTAGGGATGTTATAATATTAGTCTAATTTTGTGATCGAAAAAATAAGAACCGGGTTCACAAGGTATTGACCTTTTTCCTCCATTTTCTGAATTTTTAATACGACATCCATCCCACTAGTTACCTTTCCGAAGGCAGCAAAGCCAAATCCATCGGGATTTCGTTTGCCTCCAAAGTCAAGTTCCGGTTGATCGCCGATACAAATAAAAAAGGAGGAAGTGGCAGTATTTGGCTCGGCGCGGGCCATGGAAATAGTTCCATTTTTATGTTGAATACCTGTCATTTCTGTAGTTTCAATGGCAATGGGAGGTAACTCCCTTCCCTCTGGCACATCTCCTCCCTGGATCACTTGAATTTTAATTTCTCTATCCGCTTCATTTTCAGGCGTACAAACCCGGAAAAATCTGGAGCTGTCATACAGGTGGTGGTTAACGTACGCCAGGAAATTTGTTACAGTCTGAGGAGCGTCATTGGAAAAAAGTTCCAATTCAATCTCGCCTAACGCTGTCGATATTTTGCATCGTGGATTTTCCTGCGCAAGAGCTTCAAATTGAAAATGGACGAAAAATGAAATAATACAGGTGAAAATGAATCGGGTCATGATTTTTTATCTTGAAAATAAATCATTCTATCTGTCTTAGCCAATTTATTACCGTGGCGGTGATTTGTTCCTCCTGTCCCCCAAATGAATGTCCGGTTGGAAAACTCTTCAGATGTGAATTAATCCCCAGCATTTTCAGTTGACGATGCAGTGGGAGTGTGTAAATCAGTGGATTGACAATATCATCGCTTTTACCGACTAAAAGCAAGACATTCCTACCGCCAAGCATGGAGGCGTTTTTTAGGACGGAAAAATTCTGCTGGTGCCGATAAACGTCTTCCACCGGATCTGCATAAAGAAAATCAATGGGACCGGTAGGCTTTTTGGCCATTTCATACACGACGGAATAAAATGAAGCAAGATAATTGTCAGTTTCCAATTGCCCGGCAAAGGTTCCAATGTCAAGCGCCGCGATGCCAATGATGTTTTTCACCTCAGGATTTTGAATTGCATACGCGAGGGCAATTCCGCCACCATAACTATATCCGGATAGTATAAGGTTGGTGGTGTCGAGTTTGTATTGTTTTATCACCGTGTCGTCCTTTAACCATTTTAATCCATAACGTACATCGGCCATGGCATTGTCGAGGCTATGTTTTCCTTCGCTTTGATAGCAACCTCGGAAATCAATGGTGAAAAAGTTAATACCCGCATCCGCTAATCTGGTACCAAGGTTCCATTTGTCGCCACTGTCCATGAACCCCGGCAGGTGAAAAACGGTGGGGGCATTTGGGATACCGGCATAGTAAAAATATCCCTGGAGGTAATCTCCTTCGATTGCATAGCTAATTGTGTCGGGAGCCTTTGTCTGGGCGAATAATGTGCCCGAAAAAGCCCAAAAGAATAAGAGAAAGAGGATTGTTCTCATGTCCATTTTTGTAACGAAAAACTTTACAGAACAATCCCCGTGCCTGATATTTTATTTTTTTAAACTCAGTTTGAGAGAAGGCTAAAATTCAAGGGTGTACATCAACACCGGGAACATGGGTAGCTGTTTAGCTAGTTCAATTTCCTGGGTAATATTGTTGTAATATTCATCTGTGACTCCCTGCGCATTTAATACGTTCTGGATGTCCAGTTTCAATTCCTGCCTAGTATTTAGCTTATTCCAACTATAGGTGAGCGATAAATCAACTTTCCAAATGTCGTCACCTTTTTCGGAGAATGCCTCGTTCTGTATCCATACCGTTCTCCCCAGCTCTATGCTGCTTTCCATGTCAATCGGGGTAATGTTTCGGGCGCCATAAAGTGAAACCTTGGTGTTCAGGCTAAGTACCTTGTTTTTGTCTCCTTTTTTCAGATAAAACTCCTTGCCAAACAAGACATTGCCAATGTAGTTGCCATTAAAGCGGGTCGGTCGGGAAATATTATCCATGGCTTTGTATTTGGAATCGTACAGACTTGCTGTCACCAGGTAGTAATAATTTCTGCTGAAGTAACGCTCCAGGGTTAACTCCACGCCATAGTTTGTGGAGGTACCGGCGTTGATCAAACTTCGGTCGGTAAATCCTTCTACTTCATTGACCAGGGAGAATGAACTATTCGGATCATTTTCTACCGGAATATCATAGAGGTCCTGGTAGTAGGCTTCTGCCTTAAAGTAGACATTATTCGAAATGTGTCGGTCGTAACCAAACACGTAGTGCCTCGCCTTCATGAAATCCAATGTCATGTTTGGTCGGGCTGCATTGCCATTTTTGTCGGTGATGATCGAATAGTAAACAGGTAATGACGGTGATTGTGAATGAATGCCAAAACCTCCGAAAATGGACTGGTCAGGACGGAATTGCCATTTACCACTGATTCTTGGCTCCAGACTGGAATGTGAAGTCAGGTCATCATACATAAAATGCAATCCCGAACTAATGGTAAAGTTTTCTGCCGCGCGGTATTTCCAGCTCGCATAGGATTGTAGTAGTCCGGAGTTGTTATTTTCGTCCAGCCAGGTTTCCATTTCATTGGTTTCTTTGTTAAAAAAGTGCTGGTTAAACTGGTAAAAAAACCTGCTGTATTTGATTCCGGCTTTGATGGTATTGCGATGATCGATCTTGCGGTTGATGGCAGTGGAAAAACGGAAGGTGTATTTATCCAGATCGTCATTGTAGTCATTGTAGAAATTTAATGAATCTGATGTCAACAGGTAATCTTCGTAATTGCTGCCATTTTGTGAGGCCGATAAAAAAGATTCAATAAAGGTGTTTTGATTGAAGAAATAAGTGTGGTTCAGGTTAATCGTCCCAAATGTGGCCCTGTAATCTCCTTTTTGCAATACTTCTTCCGTGTTCTCTTCAAGGGTTTCTCCCTTAATCCCACTGATCCCGCCTAGCCCATACAGGGTAAACAGTCCGGCGTTTTTAGTTGGGAAGGCCAATTTAAACGAGAGGTCCTGATATTTTGGTACGCCACCGAAATCCACAATACCAAGATCATCCAGGATGGCCAGTGTAGAGTACCGGTAGTTGACCAGGTATGAAGATCCTCCACTCTTTTTAAATGGGCCCTCGGCGGTAAAGTCAGTACCCAGTATACCAGCTGAAAGCGAGTATTCCCTCTTTTCCTTATTGCCGGTACGAAGGCGCATGTCAAACACAGCACCCATCACGTTACCATATTCCGGTACGAATGCTCCGGTAAAGAAGTCTGAGTTAGTCAGCATAGAGCTGTTTAGTACATTGATAGCGCCACCGGAGGAACCTTCTTCCGCGAAGTGGTTTGGGTTTGGGATTTCAATACCATCCAATCTCCACTGTACCGTATTAGGTGAATTGCCCCTCACTACGATGTGGTTGGAACCTTCCATGTTTCCCTGTACGCCGGAGTAATTGGCCACCAACCGGGCAGGATCATTGAAGGAACCTGCATATCGCTTTGTTTCTTCAACAGTGAATGCTCGTGCGCTGACAATCGCCATTTCATTTAACACGTCACTTTCGTTTGCTTTCTCTTCAATGACAATTCCCTCCATTTG
>JBNLGG010000013.1:49350-75121 GCA_050305935.1 Cyclobacteriaceae bacterium
CTCACCCTGAATGTCGGTAGAGGATCCCAGGATTGGATCACTTCCAATAACCACGACATTGGCTCCGATTATTTCGGATTTACTATCCTGGTCAATGATTTTGCCACGGATGGTCTGGGAAAATTCCTGTGCAAACAAGCTTGCGGAAAGAAGAAACATTGCCCCCGTAACAAGGGCAATGATGAATATTATTTTCTTATCACTGTTCATTTCTGTATTGATTAAGGTTAGTTGGGAATTAAAGTCTCACACCAAGGTTGAACCCAACATAGGTGGTCACTTTGTTGTGGGTATAGGTCTTTTCGAATGATTTCCAGGAAGGGGTGAAAGATTCACCTATGATGTTTCCTTCATTGTCTTTGATACCGGAAACTGTCACGTTAAATGAAGGACCACCATAGATTTCAGTTCGTTCACCGATTTTATAAGAAAGGTCTACCTTCAGTTTGTTTAACATGTTCAGATTTTCCGTCCACCATTCATCTTCATTTACTTGCTGTGCGGTCAGGTCGACATTAACACCGAGTTTATTTGAAATCTGCTGATAACTACCCAAACCGATACCAGGCGCCCAGAATGTTTTGTTTCCTTTGGATTTATAGGAGACCATGTAAATATTGTACAACCATGGAAGCCCATTTTTCACAGTGAGGTTGGCATAGAAGGTTTCGTTGGCCTCCACTTCTACGCGGGTATATCCGTTTTTCACATAAGAAAACAAGCCAAGTACCGCTCCTTTTTCGACTTTGTCAGTTACGTTAATCAGCCCAAGCTGAAATCCATGTACTGATTTTGCGTAGTTTATCAGACCTACCTGTGCCCCGCTTATTTTTCCTGTCGCAATATTGGATATACCGGCTAGCTGCCATCCGTACACATTTCCACGTGTAATATTCGAAATACCTGCGGCCTGTAGGCCGTCCATTTTACCGCCAGAAATATTGGAAATGCCAGCTAATTGGAGCCCCTGGAACTTGTCCTCATTAAAGTTGGCAATTCCGGCAGCTTGTGCTCCAACAGATTCACCCTGATGGAAGTTGGCAATTCCACCCATCTGCAAGCCTTTTACATACATGGCAGATGTATTAAGTAATCCTGCTGCCTGCAGGCCATTGACATGTCCTCTGGAGATATTGGCCAGACCTCCCAGTTCCAAGCCATCCGTACCACCCGACATTCCAGCCAGGATGTTAAGGGACACATTATTGGTGTACTTGTAGGCGTCGATTCCGTTTGATCCCAGTGGGTAAACGAAGCTTACCTGGGCAGGTCGTTTGAATTGATCAGCTTGTTTATCCTGTGATTTGGCTGTGGTTATTAATCCGATGAATAAAAGGGCTAATAAAAATTTGATTGATTTCATGTGTTTATAATTTGTTTTTCAGTAGTCACATGGAACCTCGCATTCTACTATCATGACTCTGTGTGTCGATTGTGTCATGCTCGGTTTCATGATAACTTGTCTTTGTTAAATTCACTCACTAGACAAACCAATCATTTTTTACCCCCATCGGGTACTTAAAAAAATTGAAAAAAAATTAATCGGGTAGAATGGAGAATGGCAAAACGCTCTAAAAAAGTCTCTTAATTTGCGTTTTTAAAGTGTTTTTCAATGAATTGAAGGAAGTCTCCGGAGGCAACAAATTTTTCCCAATCTTCCTTTGTTACGGCGGAGTACAGGCTTTTTTTATTATCGACTTTGGCAATCACGTAGCCGGTTTTGTTATCGCAGGAATAGTACCAGGCTGCCTGGAAGCCTTTGATCCGGTTTAATTTGAAGTCCTGTGTGTAGCGGTAAATTCCGTTTTCAACGGTAATGATTTGCTGTTCGACATTCAGACCCTCCAATTGTATTTCTGCACAATTGGTTTTTTGTGGTTTCATGTCAAAATTATGCTGGACGGTATCCTGGGCTTGCAGGAAGGAGATGAGTGTCACACACACAACAAATGATAAAATCCACTTCGTCATTTCCTCTTTTTTGGCCGGAATACCACGTACACGATGACCACAAAAATTATCAGCCCCACGATGAGGGCTAATAAATCACCTCCGGTCAATTGATCGACGGCATGCATGTTACAGTGTTTCTATTACCAGGTTGTGGTTGGTGTAAATACAGATATCTGCCGCAATGTTTAAGCTTTCGGTAACGATATCCTTGGCAGTTAATTTGGGGGCATGTTTTTTTAATGCCATGGCAGCAGACTGTGCATACATACTTCCAGAGCCAATAGCGGCAATATCATTGTCTGGTTCAAGCACGTCGCCAGTCCCACTCAGGACAAGGATTTCATCTTTATTGGCAACGATGATCATGGCTTCCAGCCTTCGAAGGTATCGATCCATTCGCCAGTCCTTTGCCAGCTCAATGGCTGCCCGCTTCATATTTCCTCCGTAAGCGCTTAGCTTTTCGTCAAATCGCTCAAGGAGGGTAAATGCATCTGCGGTGCTCCCCGCAAAACCGGTAACGATTTTCCCATCTTGCAGCTTTCTAATCTTTTTCACATTGCTTTTGGCCACATAGTTGCCCATGGTAGCCTGGCCATCGGCGCCAATGGCTACCTGGCCATTATGCCTTACGGCGATGACAGTGGTCGAACGTACTTTAGTCACGATGAATAATTTTGGATAAAAATAATGGAAATAAAAAACCCTGAAAAGCTTCAGGGTCTATATATACGATTAAACGAGTATTCTGACGGGATCTTCCAGTAACTTTTTCAAAGTTACAAGGAAGGCAGACCCTACAGCACCGTCCACTGTTCTGTGATCACAGGTCATGGTCACTTTCATTATATTTCCGGGAACGATCTGACCGTTCTTCACCACCGGGGTTTGCTTGATTCCCCCCACAGCCAAGATACATGATTCCGGCGCGTTGATGATAGAAGTGAACTCCTCGATGCCAAACATTCCCAGGTTAGAAACTGTGAAGGTATTCCCCTGCATTTCATCCAACCCAAGCTTCTTCGCTTTGGCTTTGCCTGAGAATTCTTTTACCTCGGTAGATATCTGAGAAAGCGACTTTCCATCCGCAAATTTAACAACCGGTACTACCAGGCCATCTTCGATTGCCATCGCTACACCAATGTGGATGTGTTGATATTTTCTAATGCTGTTGCTTTCACTCACCCAAGAAGTATTTACCTCCGGATGTTTTCTCAGTGCAGCAGCAACTGCCTTAATAACGATGTCATTAAAAGATATTTTAACCGGAGCCACTTCGTTGATGCTTGCCCGTGCTTCAATGGTCCTGTCCATATCAATTTCCATAGTCAGGTAGAAGTGTGGAGCACCAAACTGGCTATTTGTTAGACCTTTTGCAATGGCTTTCCTCATTTGAGAGGCCGGCACATCTTCAAATCCTTCCTGATCTACCGGCGCCGCTATTCCACCGGTAACTGCTACCTGGGTAGACGGGGTAAAGTTTTCAATATCTCTTTTAACAATTCTTCCGCCTTCGCCGCTTCCTGGTATCTGTGCTATGTCAAAACCTTTTTCTTCCGCTAATTTCTTGGCCAGGGGAGAAGCTTTTACCCTGCCGTTGCTAGAAGATGAGCCTGTAGTGGCTGATGTTGCCTTTGCGGCTTGCTGGACAGCAGGTGCTTGTGTTGCTCCTTGTGCAATGGGCTCCGTTTTTGATTCTGATTTTTCTTCTTTGGCTTCCTCCGTTACCTCGGCCTGGTGTGCTTTGATCAATGTTTCATAATCAGCGCCTTTTTCTCCGATGACTGCAATGATGCCATCTACATCTACGGATTTCCCTTCATCCACTCCGATGTACAGTAAGGTGCCATCTTCATACGCCTCCAATTCCATCGTGGCCTTATCCGTCTCTACCTCTGCGAGTATATCTCCGGATTTAACCGGATCGCCTACTTTTTTTAACCAACTGGCAATGGTGCCTTCGGTCATGGTATCACTCATTCGTGGCATGGTGATAACAGATGCCTTAATGCCAGATGTATCGATGCTTACTTTTTCTTCCTTTTTAGCAGGAGCGGATTCCTGTTTTGGTTCAACCTCCTCCGATTTCTTATTTTGGGCAGATGAACCTTCAGATTTTAATTCTTTTATAAGATCGTCAATATTTTCTCCCTTATTTCCCAGAATAGCGATTACACCATCCACGGGTACGGTTTCCTTTTCATTGACACCTATATGAAGAAGCGTTCCTTCCTCGTAAGCTTCCAACTCCATGGTAGCCTTGTCGGTCTCGACTTCCGCTAAAATGTCGCCGGGTTTTACCTGGTCTCCTACTTTTTTAAGCCACGATGCTATCACACCCTCTTCCATGGTATCACTCATTCGCGGCATTCTGATTATCTCGGCCATAAAACTTGATTTTTAGCGCGACAAAATTAATTAAAAGAATGTTTTTATTCAGCCTTTCGCTAAAAAGTTGTCTATACTTTTTTAAATTATTTGTAATCAATTGTAAAAAAGGGAATTACAAAACCTATTTTTCTGCCTGAAAATTGTCAATTATTTAAAAGCCCAGGTTGGCAATCAGGATATTGTATGAATAAGAATTTTCATCGGGGAAATAGTTGATCCTGAGGCCAATATTAAAGAGTGGTTTATAGCGAAACACATTGATATCAAAGTTTACCTCAGTACCCATGCTTTGGTAAACCTTTTCATTAGCCACTTTACCCTGTTGATCAAATCGAATCCCTTTCCCTAAATCGTAATACAAATTGGCCCTTACCCTTTGAATATAAAGTAATGGCCCCAGGCCCAGATCAGGGTAAAGAACGGGGAGGGTATAATTGGCTGCATTCATGAAAAAATGATCGAAGGAGGAATACGTGTATCCGCGGGGGAAAATTAGAGGGCTCCTGAATACATAACTCACACGGTCTTCATATTGGTAGGCAGGTCGAATGAAAAAGCTATGGTGTTTCGCCAATCCGGGAAAGAAAAAAGCTCCCTGTGCGGCAAACAATGTGCTTTTAAAATCCCCGCCAAATGGAGTGGAGTATAACGCCAGATCAAGGGTCTGGCCCCATTTACTGTATATGTCCCTTTTATTTCTTTTTAACTGTCGGTTAAAAACGATATCAAGTTTAAGTGATTGTAAGGTGCCTCCCGTTACTTCAAGACTTGGGAAATCACCAACATCAAAAAAACCGCCCTGCGCACGAGTGACCAATGTTCGCTGGTATTTGCTCTGGGTCAGTAGTAACGGCACGGTGAGGCCCAGCTGTACTCCTTTTTCGTCCCACACAAAGCTGTAAGTCGTGTCCCGGATTTCTTCTACTAAACCCCGTTTAGCGTCAGAGTAGGTGAGACTGGTCACAGGATACATGCCATGATAACTTACTTCCGCTTCCCACCGGCCTTTTTCCTCATTCGCATTATAGGCATATCCTGCCGTTACTTGTGTTGTGCTTCGAATATCCGAGGAACTGACAAACAAGTTCAATTCATTGGTATTGCTGCCCAGTAATACTCCCCAGCTATGAGGGTTGATGATCCCTTTTAATTTTGAATATTTTTCTACCGGGAAATCGTGGGTGGATATTTCTTCCGGTTCAATAATCCCACTTTCCTGGTTAGTCAGTATGCTCGCGAGGGGATCGCGATAGATCGGAACAGTTGATTTTTCAGGGAGTTTATTAAAATCAATATTTTTTCGTACGATGTTCAATCCGGATTCCTGGTGGTCTGAGAAATAAAGGGTAGAGGTAGCCGGATCAAAACAGGGGTAATAGGCGCCGTATTTAGCATTGGTTGCCTGGTAGTGTTTGTTGCTTGCCAGGTCAATTACATAAATATTATCAATACCATTGTAGGGCGACTGGTAAAAAAGATAGTGGCTGTAGATTTTTGGGTAGCTGATATTCTCATTGTCCGCTTCAAAGATGATTTGGGGTGAAGAGTCATCGTCTATTGAATACCGTACAATCCGTTTATTTCGGTCTTCGGATTCTACAACAAAAATGCTACGACTGTCGGCGGACCATTCAGGAGTGATGTAATGCACGTTGTTTTCATGGTAGAATTCTGCAAGTGTATTTCCTTGCAAATCTGTTACCTTGATCAGGTTGGTGCCATTGGTTTCATTGACTATGGATGCAATCATCGATCCGTCGGGTGAAATGGCTGAAGAAATATTCCTTTCCTTTCTGGAGATCTTTTTGATTGAATTGGATTGAAGATCAAATAATTTGATGTCAGAATACACTCGTGTTCGCCATCTGGGGTCGGGGTTGACCTCATTCCACATGATCTGCCTGTTGTTAAAAGATATCCTTCCCGCCGGGTTTATAAACCCAGGTGTTACCACATGTTCCTCGTTTCCATTGGCATCCAGTTTGACAAACTCAGGAATATCCCCCAGGCCGTTTTTCAACACCAATATCTTTCCATCAGACATAAGATGCGGATAGCTATAGTCGGTGAATACCTTGTTTTTATGTTGGTTGATTTGATCATATTTTTCGGGGTTCAGCGCATCGATCTGCGCCTGCCAGTCGGATTTTTTATCGTTTCGGAATAGGTTGTAATTCTTTACCAGGAATTTGCCGGTGTATTTTTTAAGCGAATTAGAGAATGTAAAAGGTACGAATGACCAGGTCCAGGCATTCTTTGTGACATCCGCAAAGATATCCGCCCCGTGCATCTCCCGCAGGTAGCCGCCAAAAAAATAGCCCATCACATACTCTCCGGGAATATTCTCTTTAAAAGAACCCAGGTATTGTTTGTTGTAGCTAAATGGTTTCTTTTCAATGAAATTAGATCTCATTTGTAAACTGAATGCCGGAATCCTTCCCCTGCCTGACGAAGTGAGTGCTGTCTCCATTATAGTGGCATCTCCTTCCCAAAACCACCTCGGGGCGGCCAGGTTTGCCAGGTTTGCTGTCGTGGCTTGGCCAAAGAGGATGTTGATCAGTTTCGTAAAACCAACTTTGCTTTTTTGGATCTGTACCATGTGCCGGTATTCATGAAAACTCAGAAGTTCCAGCCAGTCATTGTTGCCGACGAATTGATAGTTTTGTGACGGGAAGGTGTTAAACTCAGACCGGTAGGGTGCCCAGGCAACGAATCCATTGCTCACCGTCGTCTGGTTTTGCAGGATCACACTCGTCTTTTTTGGGAATTTTTCAAGGGAAAGCGCACCTGGTTCGTACACTGTTTCCAGTAAATTTGCAGTTCTTTGCGCTTCATGTTCAAAACCAATGGGGTAGACTACATTAAAATAAGGTGTGATGACCCTTTCCCACCTGACTGAAGGTGGATTGGAACTTAAGGTGGCGTTTTGAGCAAATAGTGCGCAAGGGGTGTAAAAAATGAAGATTAGAAAAAGTAGCTTTTTACCCATATTTTTTTTTATCTATCGTAAATAAATAGCCAATTATTATAAAATGTTATCCAATAGACAACTTTTTTTACAATACCTGGGGCAAACCTCTGAATTTCCTTTGATGATCGAAATCGTGCGGGCTGACGGGGTGTACCTTTATACCCACGATGGTCAGCGGATCATTGATCTTATTTCGGGTATCGGTGTGTCAAGCCTCGGTCATAACCACCCCCAGGTGGTAAAAGCTGCAAAAGATCAATTGGATCTGCACATGCACGTCATGGTGTACGGGGAAATCGTTCAATCACCACAGGTATTATTGGCGAAAGCTATTGTGGAAACACTTCCTGCACCGTTGGATAATGTTTTTTTTGTGAACAGTGGTTCAGAGGCGATCGAGGGAGCATTGAAATTAGCCAAGAGATATACGGGCAAGCCCAATATCGTGGCTTGTCAAAACGCATATCACGGATCGTCGCATGGTGCACTATCGTTAAGCAGCAGCGAGGAGTTTAAACAAAAATTCCGTCCGTTATTGCCAGGGATTAGCCACATGCGGTATAATGAACAAAGTGATCTGGAGTTTATTACGACGGATACGGCGGCGGTAGTTATCGAGACTGTCCAGGGCGAAGCCGGGGTGAGAATCGCCGATCAGGATTATTTTCAGTATATAAAAGAGAGATGTGAGGAAGTTGGGGCGCTGTTGGTCCTTGACGAGATCCAATGTGGATTTGGCCGGACGGGGACCTTTTGGGCTTTTGAGCAATATGGCGTAGTTCCTGACATCCTGGTTACAGCCAAGGCAATGGGGGGAGGGATGCCGCTGGGAGCATTTATTTCTTCGAAGGAAATCATGAAATCCCTGACCCATGATCCGATATTAGGTCACATTTCCACGTTTGGTGGGCATCCTGTTTCTGCCGCGGCTTCATTGACCACGTTGAATGTCTTGACAAGTTCGACCCTGATAAGAGATGTGGCTTCAAAATCAAATCTAATTTTTGAATTGCTTTCAGAGAATAAAAAGATAAGGGCAATAAGAAGGAAGGGACTGATGGTGGCTGTGGAATTTGAAAGCTTTGAATTCCTGCAAAAGGTTATCAAGAAGCTGCTGGAAAACGGGGTGTTGAGCGACTGGTTTTTGTTCTGCGATAACAGCATGCGGATCGCGCCGCCTTTGGTAATTTCGGAAGAGGAGATTACCTTAAGTTGCGAAAAGATTAATGCAGTTTTGAAGGAGTTGTAAAATAAAAAGCGCCAATATGTAAAATAAAGGCGCTTTTTGGTTTGTAGCGGGGAGCAGAATCGAACTGCCGACCTCAGGGTTATGAATCCTGCGCTCTAACCATCTGAGCTACCCCGCCAAATGGGAGTGCAAAGATATAAGTTTGAATAATAAAACCACAGCCAATAAATAAAATATTTTTGAATTTAAGTCCATGCCTGCCTTCTCACTGTGGACCTGATTTTTGATCTCCGGGATAAATTTCCTTTGAAATAAAGAATTTATTGCGCTAGATTGTCTGGAAATCAAAAACAAGGGTGTTTGCATGGCATTTGAATGCGCTTAAAAAGTAGGCTAAAGTTTTTTTGATATAAAGTTTTTTAGTTTATTATGGAAATATTTCATTGCTAATGACGAAAAGCAAGTTTGTATATGAATTCGAAATAAATGCATCTAAAAAAATGCTTTATCCCTATCTGAATTCAGCCAGTGGATTGTCGCAATGGTTTGCTGATGACGTGACCATAAACGAGGATAAAGTCTATAATTTTATATATGAAGATGAAGACCATCCCGCAAGGATGACCCACCATCGCACCAACAGCTATGTGAAGTTTGAATTTATAGACGACGGAGAAGATCCCAGCTATGTGGAATTTCGCCTGGAAGAAAATGAATTGACCCAATCCGTATTTATTAAAGTGATAGAATACTCTGACTTTGATGACAAGGAAGAGCAGGTGGAGGTTTGGGAAAATCTACTGCTTACACTCAAAGAAATAGTAGGGGGATAATATTTAATTATCTTTGCGTTTATTCTTTTTGGGAGCAGTGCTTTTATGAAAAAACTTGACAAGCTTTTAATCACTTCGTTTTTAGGGCCTTTCTTTATCACCTTCCTGGTGGTGGTTTTTATCCTTCTTCTGGTGTTTATGCTGAAGTATTTCGACGAGATTGTTGGCAAGGGTTTGGGCTTTGGCGTCATCTCGCAACTCCTTTTTTATTTTAGTATTAACATGACCACCAATGCCTTGCCGTTGGCGGTACTGCTGTCTTCTCTTATGACCTTTGGCAACCTGGGTGTACATTTTGAATTAACAGCGATAAAAAGCTCAGGGGTTTCATTACTTCGCGTCATGCAGCCGCTTTTTCTAATAAGCTGCCTGTTGGTGGTGCTGGGATTTATCAACAATAATTACCTGGTGCCTAAAGCCAACCTTGAGGCTTACAGCTTATTATATGATATCAAGCAAAAAAAGCCTGCCCTGGATATTAAACAGGGTGTTTTTTACAACAGCATTCCCGGTTACAGTATAAAGATCAATGAACGTTTTCCCGACGGAGAGACGCTGCGAGATATCATCATTTATGACCACATCGGGCAACGGGGCAATAAGGCGGTGATACTTGCCGACTCGGGTAAAATGTACAATATCATGGATAACAGTTACCTGGTATTTGAATTATTCAAAGGTCAGAGCTATTCGGAACAGCCACCGCCAAGGAACCGAAGATTTAAGGCCAATGAGACGGCAAAGCCCTATCTCCGAAGTGAGTTTGAAAAAAGTAAAATGGTGTTGGACTTATCAGAGTTTGAGTTGAAACGCACCCGGAAGGAGCTTTTTAATAACAACCGGGAGATGAAAACGATCGACCAATTGACAGCCGACCTCGACTCAATGGTTAGGGAGTATAACCGGGCAATTGTTGAAAGAAGGATGAACACCCATCTGTTTTATGAGTTTCATCAGCAGGACATTATTGACGTCCGATCCAAATATGACTCCTTGCAAAAAATAGATACCACCAGAGAAATGGGTATTGAGCATCGATTACTTCCGAACGGTGATACCATTTTCATTGACGCACAGGATAACATAGCGAAAAACGATAGTAACTCTGTCAATAGTGACGGTGCCCTTTCTGTACAAGGGGGTGGAAATCGTGAAGAAAATAAAAGTCATGCCATGAAGATGATTGATTCTGTGAGGAGTGTTAGGTTGAAAACACTTAGAAAGAATGAAGAAGGCAATGTGAGTAATGTGTTTAATCGAAGGGGCTCCGATATTACGAGAGGCGAACTTCAAAATAACAATAAAGATATAGCAAGGCAATCAACTCCCAAAGAGCATCTTATTGTTGACACCAGAACAGCAAGAGAAAAACTGGACAGTATGTTATCCCTGCCGTTTATAACAAGGAGCAGCACAGGAAAAGCCCTCAATCATGTCCAGTACATCAAGGGAAATATGGGCACACACAAGAGCCAAACCAATGACATGATCAAGCGAATCAGACGATTTGAGATTGAGCGTTATAAAAAACTGGCAATGGCATTGACCATCCTTGCGATGTTTTTAATTGGTGCACCATTGGGTGCCATCATAAAAAAGGGGGGGCTTGGAATGCCAGTAATCATTTCCGTGTTCTTTTTTGTCCTTTTTTATGTGATCTCCATGTTAGGGGAAAAATGGGCGAGGCAGGGACTTATGGAACCTCTGATGGGGGTTTGGCTGGCCAACATAGTGTTATTTCCGATTGGATTCTTTTTTCTGATCCAGGCGAGGAGGGATGCACGCCTTTTCGACGGGGATTATTACAGAATAGCTTTTATACGTATTCGCGAAAAGTATTTCGCAAAAAAAATGGAATTAGCAGCAAAAAATTAGTGGTAGACTCAGGATTTTTGTAAGTTTGCGGGATTTTAATTTTAAAAAAATAAATTTAACTAAGCATGTATTTATCAAAAGAAAAGAAACAAGAGTTGTTTGAGAATCATGGTCGGTTAAAAGCAAAATCAGATACAGGTTCGGCTGAATCTCAGATTGCTTTATTTACCTACCGAATTAATCACCTCACAGAACACGTTAAACGAAACAAGAAAGATTATTCTTCACGTCAGGGTCTGCTGAAACTTGTTGGTAAAAGAAGAAGACTGCTAGACTATTTACATAAGACTGAAATCGAAAGATATCGAGCCATCATCAAAGAATTAAACATTAGAAAATAAATTCAGAAGGGCGGAGGGAGTTCTACATCAGAATTCCCTCTTTTCATTCCATCCTTTTATTTCTATCCATTAAAAAATAATATGTCACAAAAAGTAATTACAAAAACTTTAACCCTCGCAGATGGTAGATCCATTACCATAGAAACAGGAAAGCTTGCCAAACAAGCAGACGGATCAGTAGTAGTGCGCATGGGAAACACCATGCTGTTAGCTACAGTAGTATCCAACATTGACCCGGTAGAAGGGGCAGACTTTTTGCCATTATCGGTAGATTACCAGGAAAAATTTGCAGCAGCCGGAAAAATACCCGGTGGATTTTTGAAAAGAGAAGGAAGATTATCGGATTATGAAATTCTGATCAGCCGATTAGTAGACAGGGCATGCAGACCGATGTTCCCCGATGATTACCATTCGGAAACACAAATCAATATTCAACTGATTTCAGCAGATCCGGAGGTATTACCGGACGCCCTGGCTGCCTTAGCCGCATCTTCTGCGCTGGCGGTATCTGACATCCCGTTTAACGGACCTATCTCAGAAGTGCGAGTAGTAAAGGTAGATGGAGGAATGGTTATCAACCCCTCTCCTGAATTAATTAAAAAAGCTGATATTGATCTGATCGTGGCCGCTACCATGGAAAACATCATCATGGTGGAAGGTGAAATGAATGAGGTGTCTGAGGAGGATATGCTCGAAGCTTTAGCTACAGCACACGAAGCTATTAAAGAACAATGTAAACTTCAGTTGGAACTTCAGGCTGAGGCTGGCACAGAAGTAAAAAGGGAATATAACCATGAGGTAAATGATCCCGATCTCGAGAAACAACTGTTCGACACCTACTATGACAGGTATTATGAAGTGGCAAAAAAGACAATTGTCAATAAAAAGGAAAGAAAAGAAGCTTTTAGTGCTATTGAAAATGAGTACCTGGAGTCACTTCCGGAAGATCACGAACTTGATACAGCGCTAATCGGCAAGTATTTCCATAAAATTGAAAAGGAAGCGGCAAGAAACCTGACTCTAAATGAAAAGATTCGATTGGATGGGAGGAAGTTAAATGAGATCAGACCTATTTGGTGTGAGGTCGATTATCTACCTTCCGCACATGGTTCAGCCGTATTTACAAGGGGGGAAACCCAGTCATTGTCGTCTGTCACGCTAGGCACAAAGATGGATCAGCAAATGATCGACGGAGCTATGCATTCGGGTTATAACAAATTTATCCTCCATTATAATTTCCCGGGATTTTCAACAGGTGAAGTAAGACCAAACAGGGGTCCCGGTAGAAGGGAAGTTGGTCACGGAAACCTGGCTTTGAGAGCATTGAAAAAAGTGGTTCCATCAGATGATGCGAATCCATATACCATTCGAATTGTTTCAGATATTTTAGAGTCAAACGGATCTTCATCCATGGCGACTGTTTGTGCCGGCACATTGGCTATGATGGATGCTGGTATTAAAATATCAGGGCCTGTGTCAGGAATTGCCATGGGTATGATCTCAGATGCCAAAACCGGTAAATATTCCATTTTGTCTGATATTTTAGGAGATGAAGACCACCTTGGTGACATGGACTTTAAAGTAACCGGAACTGCAAAAGGTATCACCGCCTGTCAGATGGACATTAAAATTGACGGGCTTTCACATGACGTTTTAAAAGAGGCACTTTATCAGGCGAAAGAGGGGCGACTACACATACTTGGTAAAATGACTGAAGTGATCAGCGAAGCAAGGACAGATCTTAAACCGTCCGCACCAAGAATCCATGAGATGAGGATTGCCAAAGAACTAATTGGAGCTGTGATCGGGCCAGGTGGTAAAGTGATCCAGGAAATTCAAGCTACCACAGGTGCTACGATTGTGATCGAGGAAGTTGACAATGCCGGTGTCGTTCAGATTTTTTCCAATGATAAGGATTCATTAGATAAAGCCATCGGTAGGATTAAGGCCATTGTAGCCGTTCCAGAAGTAGGTGAAGTGTATGATGGTGTGGTTAAGTCCATTCAGCCATTTGGAGCATTTGTGGAATTTATGCCAGGTAAGGAAGGTTTGCTTCACATTTCTGAAATAAAATGGGAACGAATTGCCGATATGAAGGGTATATTAGAAGTAGGTGAGGATGTAAAAGTGAAATTGTTGAACATTGATCCAAAAACAGGTAAGTTCAAATTGTCCAGGAAGGTGTTATTGCCAAAGCCTGAGAATCACAATGCAAAACCTGAAAAAAAGGATTAAATTTTAATTTTTGCTAAACAATATAATATTCGATGCGTATTATATATGTTTTGTTAAATGATAAAAAAATCAAGTCATAGAATATGAGACAACTCAAGATTAGCAAACAGATTACCAATCGTGAAAGTCAATCTTTAGATAAGTACCTTCAGGAAATCGGGAAGGTAGATCTTTTGACACCTGACGAAGAGGTAGAGCTGGCTAAGAGGATTCGGGAAGGTGATCAGATGGCCTTGGAAAAGTTGACGAAAGCAAACCTTCGATTTGTGGTTTCTGTTGCTAAGCAATATCAAAATCAAGGATTGTCATTGGGGGATTTAATTAACGAGGGAAATCTTGGTTTGATTAAAGCGGCCCAGCGATTTGACGAAACCCGTGGTTTTAAATTTATTTCTTACGCCGTATGGTGGATCAGACAGTCCATCCTTCAGGCATTGGCAGAGCAGTCCAGGATTGTTCGTCTTCCACTAAACAGGGTAGGATCTTTAAACAAAATATCAAAGACTTTTTCCGAATTGGAGCAAAAATACGAGCGTGAGCCGTCACCTGACGAGTTAGCTGATGTATTGGATGTTACCACGGCAGAAGTAGTGGATACTCTGAAGATTTCAGGACGACACGTGTCGATGGACGCGCCTTTCGTTCAAGGAGAGGAAAACAGCTTGCTGGACGTATTGGAGAATGATGGAGAGGAAACTCCTGACAATGAATTGATGAACGATTCATTAAGAAAAGAAGTACAAAGGGCCTTATCTACCCTGACCCAACGGGAAGCGGATGTAATCAGCCTTTATTTCGGCTTGAATGGAGAGCACTCCATGACGCTGGAAGAAATAGGTGAGAAGTTTAACCTTACCAGAGAGCGCGTACGACAAATCAAGGAAAAGGCAATCAGGCGACTAAGACATACATCAAGAAGCAAAGCGTTGAAACCTTATTTAGGCTAAGATTATTGTATATAGACACAAAGAGGGTCTCTTTTAATGGAAGAGACCCTTTTTTTTAAATTCAATGATTTAATTACCAGTATTAAAAATGAGTGAACAAAAAAAAACGGAAAATGTAGTCATTTTGGGTTCAGGTCCTGCGGGATATACAGCTGCCATCTATGCGGCAAGAGCTGGGTTAAAGCCAGTACTTTATCAGGGAGGACAGCCAGGCGGCCAGTTGACTATTACCAATGATGTGGAAAATTATCCCGGATACCCGGATGGGATTAATGGTCCGCAGATGATGATGGATTTTCAAAAGCAAGCCGAGCGCTTCAGTACAGATGTGCGCTACGGATTAGCGACGAGTGTGGATTTTAGTAAAAGACCGTTCAAGATCGTCATTGATGAAAAAGATGAGATTTATGCTAATTCAGTGATTATTTCGACAGGCGCCTCAGCAAAGTGGCTTGGGCTGGAATCTGAACAGAGATTAAATGGAAAAGGTGTTTCTGCTTGTGCTGTTTGCGACGGATTTTTCTTCCGTGGACAGGATGTGGTAGTAGTTGGAGGTGGTGACACAGCGGCAGAAGAAGCTACCTACCTTGCCAAGCTTTGTGCGAACGTTCACCTATTGGTTAGAAGGGATGAAATGCGGGCATCCAAAATAATGGAAAAACGGGTTCTTAATACACCTAATCTTAAGATACACTGGAATACATCGGCGACCGAGATAGTTGGAGATAATGAAGTGGAATCTGTGAAAATTGTCAATAACAAAACGGGAGAGACAGGAGAAATTAAGGCCCAGGGATTTTTTGTCGCGATTGGACATCAGCCAAATACAGACTTATTTAAGGGATATTTAGATATGGATGAGAATGGCTATATTAAAACAATTCCTGGTTCTACAAAAACAAACGTCGAAGGTGTATTTGCAGCAGGAGATGCGCAGGATCACGTGTATCGTCAGGCGGTTACAGCAGCAGGTACAGGATGTATGGCTGCACTCGATGTGGAAAGATGGTTGGCTGCCAATGAATTGACCTAAAAAGACATTGTTTGAAGTTGTCCGGTTAAACCAGTCGGACAACTTCTTTATTTTAGTACTTATGGAAGTAGATATACTTGTTTTTGCAGCGCACCCAGACGATGCGGAACTTTGTTGTGCCGGGACGATTTTAGTTCAGAGATCCTTAGGCAATACCGTTGGGATGATTGACCTGACCAAAGGTGAGATGGGGACCCGGGGGACGGCTGATATCCGAATGAAGGAAGCCGAAAATGCGGGTAAAATACTGGGCTTGTCTTTCAGGGAAAATATGGGTTTCAGGGACTATTTTTTCACCAATGATCTTTCACATCAGGAGGCTGTTGTACGAAAGATCAGAAAATACCGCCCCAGGATGATCCTTGCCAATGCTATTTCTGACAGGCACCCGGATCATGGAAAAGGTGCTGCCTTGATAAAGGATGCCGTTTTTCTTGCTGGGCTGGTTAGGTTTGAAACAGAAGAGGATGGTCAAAAACAGGCGCCCCACCGCCCGCAGGTAGTGTATCATTTTATTCAAAACAATTACATAGAACCCGACTTCATTGTTGATGTTTCGAATCATTGGGAAAAGAAGATGGAGTCAATTAAAGCCTACACTTCTCAATTTTACAATCCTGATAGCAACGAACCGGAATCGTTCATTTCTTCCAGGGGATTTTTGGATTTTATTGAGGCAAGGGCAAAGGCCTTTGGACATCGGATAGGTGTCAAATATGGGGAGGGTTTAACAGTTAGCAGGGATATTGGAGTGACCGACTTATTTCACCTGAAATAATTCCTTATCCCATTTTCTCATCACGATTAGCATTTCTTCCTTTGTGGAAGGAGCTTTACCAGAACGACCTATGGCCGAAAAATACAATCCAAGGGCACGCTGAATCTCAAAATTGGGGTAAAAGTGATCCCTGGAAAAATGTAAGTATTTCATAAGTGTAAACGCATTGAACCACCTGAAAAAGGCTTTCCTGAAGGTGTCTGATGTAGTGGTTTTGTTTTTGATTTGGGAGAGGTGTATTGGGAAATTATTTATTTTCAGAAATGTCCTGATGCTTTCCGGAAGTTCCTTCAAGAAATTGGCAGCGCCAGATTCACTGATATGAAAAAGCTTTTCCCATTTTCCCAGAAATTGCTTTAAATCCTCAAAACTTTGAAAATGGTAGGTTTTTATCGGCACTGCATTGTTTTTCAGGTAGTCAGAAATGGTCCTCCCGGTGCCAAAGGGCACCCGGTCTGAAGGGCGAGAGGAAGGAAAGGTGGTGGTGGTATTGAGGTTGTAGTATTTTCCCAGAGGGATGATTTTTTGAATAAAATAAAAGTCTTCACCGGCTTTGCGTTTGTTCATTCCTCCTTGTTTGCAATAAGCTTCCGCCGATACTGCAAAGCTGGATCCAACTGTCTGGTAGGCGTAAGGGAAGCAGGAGTAAATTTGTGCATTGATATAATATCTTAAATGCAATTCATAATCAATGATGCCATCGTACACCTGCTGGTTTAAATTCCCTACAAGCGGGTGCTCAAAATGAATACTCACCCCATTTGTTTGTGGGTATCGCTCCCAGTGATTTAGGATCTCTTTAAAATAGTTACGTTTTACTTTGGTATCAGCATCCAGGTTGGCGATAATGCCATTTGGGTTGCCCACTTGTGCAAATCTCCTTATGGCCTCGTCCATGCCAATTTTCCTCGCCAGCCCGGGCCCCGCAAACTTTTGGGGTAGATCGTTTGCCAGAATGAAATGGAAGGTTAAACCGGGGGATAATTTATTGGCCCAGGAAGGAAGGTTTTGATAATCTGCCTTGCTTTGGTGCTTAATCAGCTCATCTTCATCTTCCGGGTAGTTGATGACTACTATTACTTCGATACCCGTCGAAGGAAGAGGACATTCGGAAAGGGAGCTTAGCGTATCCCGGAGATCAGGTTCCTTATATGAGGGTATGACGACGATCAACTCCAGGTTTTCGCTGGGATTTTCCTTAATTTTTTGCCCCGGATGGGCGTAGCGACAAATGTAGTGTTGCAGGAATTTTAGGGAGCCAGACGCACAATTTTCCATGAATGATCTCCTTCCTTGGTAAAAAGTATGCGGTCGTGCAACCTGTTTTTCCTTCCCTGCCAGAACTCTATTCGATCGGGAATAATGAAATACCCACCCCAGTTATCAGGCCTTTTGACACCTTTTAATGTTGTGACCAAGGTTTCTTTGGCAAACGCCCGTTTAATGGTGTTTCTGGATTCTATTTCCTGGCTTTGGGGTGAGATTCGTGCTCCTATCCGGCTTTTCCAGGGCCGGCTATTAAAGTATTCGTCCGACATTTCAGTGGGGACTTTTTCCACCTTTCCTTCGATGTGTATTTGCCTTTCCAGTTCCTTCCAAAAAAGGGTGGCGCTAATAAACGGGTTTTCTTCCAATTGCCTGCCTTTCCTGCTTTCGTAATTGGTATAGAAGACCAACTTTCCGTCTACAACTTCTTTAAGCAACACAATCCGGGAAGAAGGTCGTAAGTCTTTTCCTGTTGTGGCGATGAACATTGCCGTTGGTTCGCCCACCTTTGCCTTCACTGCTTCCTCCACCCATGTGTGCAATTGTGCAATCGGATCGGGATCGACCTGTTTTTTGTTCAGCTTTGCCTTGCTGTATTCATTCCTAATACTTGAAAGTTTACCAGCCATTTCAGGGGAAAAATTGTTATGCCTTATTTTGTTGAATGGCCAAATATCATAGTTTTGACCCATTATTCGATGTAATTGTGCAAAATTATAAAGGAAAAATCTGACAGGATAAAAGAACTAACACATGAAGTTAAGTTTAGATTTAGAAGTAGCGAGTAGCCAGGAGTGGATCGATGCGGTGATGAATGATTTTGATAACTTTTTGCAGGACCACGCAAATTGTGAGCGAAAAGCCTCGTCCATGGCGATGAGCTTTGTGGCAAAATATCCCGACAGAACGGAAATCATTCCCGAATTAATTGACACAGCAATCGAAGAGCTTGAGCATTTCCAATCCGTTTATAAAATTATGGAAGAACGAAACGTGCAGCTTCCGGCTAAAATGGAGCAGGATATATATGTTCAGCAATTGATTGATTGCTGTCGTACGGGGAGGGAGGATCGTTTTCTGGACAGGCTTTTATTGGGCTCTATAATTGAATGCCGTGGCGCCGAGCGGTTCCGCCTGGTGTATGAGGCGCTCCCATCTGGTGATTTGAAAGAATTCTATCATCAGTTGTGGGCCTCGGAAGCGAAACATGGAAACATTTTCGTAAAGATGGCCATGAATTATTTTGATAAGGAAGAAATTTATAATAGGTTGAATGAGTTAAACCATGAGGAAGGGAAAATACTTGAAAGCCTTCCCATAAAAGCCGCTTTGCACTAGATGGAAGAACGCTTTTTTGCATATAACCATCCTAATAACTCACCTGAAAAAGGGAGCCTGCTCATATCCGAGCCTTTGATGCCGGATGACAATTTTAGCAGGACTGTTGTGTTGTTGTGTGAGCACAATGACGAAGGGTCGTTTGGGTTTGTGCTAAACAGGCCCTCCGAATTAGTGTTGGGTGAGGTCATGGCAGAATTTCCCGATGCCCGGCACAAGGTATTCGTAGGGGGGCCGGTGCAGCAAAATACACTGCACTATGTGCATCGTATTCCGGATATGCTGGAAGACAGCATTGAAATCAAAAAAGGAGTATATTGGGGAGGAAATTTTGAGCAGTTAAGAGTGCTCATGGAAAGCAATGCTGTTGAAGAAAAGCAGATACGTTTTTTTGTAGGCTATTCAGGATGGGGCGTAGGACAATTAATGGACGAAATGAGACTGAACTCCTGGATTGTTTTTAAGAGCACTACGTCAGAGCATGTATTTGATACAAAGCCAGATGAGCTTTGGAAGCTTACCCTCGAAAATATGGGGGGGAAATATAGAATGTATTCAAATTACCCGGTAGACCCGCGGTTAAACTGACCAATTAATTTTGGTAAAACATAGAAAGATATGGCACAAGATGACAAAGAAAAGAAGGTTACGGATTCTGAGCATGTAGATTCCAAAAAACAACAGGAAGAGACCGTACAACATGAAGAACAGCATGAGGCTTCATTGGATGAGCAACAAGAAATTAAGACGGAACCCGAACCGGCATTGGAAACGAAAGAAGACGATCCGACAGAGGAAAAAGTAGAGGAGGCCGGGGCCGAAGAAATTGTTGCAGCAGAATCAGAGCCAGATAAGAAGGAAGATGAAGATCAAGCAGTGCCGCAAGCAGAAACAATTGTTGACGATAAAAAATCATCGGACAAAGAGGGTGAAAGTGTAACCGTAGGAGAGGAAGAGTCAGGAGAGAAGGAAGATGAAGATCAGGCAGTACCACAAGCAGAAGCAATCGTTGAAGATAGAGAATTATCTGACAAAGAGAGCGAAGGTAAAACAGTAGGAGAGGAAAGGCCTGAAGAAAATAAGGAAGTGGTTTCTGATGAAGTAGCAAAAGAAGAAGGCGAGGAGGAAGAGGATGATTACGATGATCATCACCTGGATTACAGTAATCATACAAAGACTCAATTGGTGCAGGTGCTGGCGAGCGAGTACAAGGATTCGGATATGGCCCAATTGGCAAAAATCCTAAAAGAGATCAAGCCAGCCTTTGACGAGCTGTACCACGAAGACAGGGAAAAAGCGCTAAAAAAATTTCTGGATGAAGGGGGGGACAAAGATGGCTTCGAATATAAAAATGATGATCTTGACGAACGTTTTTTTAAGGCTTACAATGACCTGAAGGAAAAGAAGAACTCCTTTTTTGATAACCAGGAAAAGCAAAAAGATAAAAACTTCCAGCAAAAACAGACCATTCTTGAAAAGCTCAGGACGATTGTTGATTCTGATGAAACGGTGGCCAGCCTCAAGGAATTAAAAGACATTCAGGAAGAATGGAAAAATACCGGCCCGGTGGCGCCGCAACATTTGAAAAGCCTTTGGGCGAATTATAATGCGTTGATCGACAGGTATTACGATCAGCGGTCCATCTATTTTGAACTGAAAGAGCTTGACAGAAAGAAAAACCTGGAGTCAAAAATAGAGCTTTGCGAGAAGGCTGAGGCCCTGGAAGGTGAGGAAAATATCAAGGAGGCGATCAAGCTACTGAATGAACTTCATGAGGAATTCAAGCACATCGGCCCGGTGCCGAAGGAGGATCAGGAATCGCTGTGGAAACGGTTTAAGACGGCTTCCGATGCGGTTTACTCCAAGCGCAAGGAGTTTTTTGATCGGCTGAAGGAGGATTTAAAGATCAACCAGGTGGCCAAGGAAGCGCTGGCGGAAAAGGTGCAGGTTTTCAGTGAATTTAAGTCTGACCGGATTTCCGAATGGAATCAAAAGACCAAGGAAATCCTTGAGGTACAAAGGGAGTGGGAGGTTATCGGTGGACTCCCCAGAGATGTTGCCAAGGAGATCAATAAAAGGTTTTGGTCAGCTTTTAAAGTCTTTTTTAATCGCAAGGGACAATTCTTTAAGCAAATTGAAAAAGCGAGGCACGAAAACCTTAAGATAAAGGAAGAACTTGTCAAGAAGGCTGAGGAATTAAAGGATAATGATGATTTTCAAAAGACTGCTGAGGTACTTAAAGGCCTTCAAAAAGAATGGAAGGATGTCGGTCCAGTACCTGAAAAGCATCGGAATGAAATTTATGGGCGTTTTAAAGCCGCCTGTGATCACTTTTTTAATCGCAGAAGGTCGAATGACAATAAGCAGGAAAAAGAATTTGTCATCAATCTAAAAAAGAAGCAGGAGCTTTGTGATGAAATTGAAGCCATGATCTCTAAGAAGGAAGTTGATGTGGAGCGTTTGGAAGAGATTATTGAAGGGTGGTCGGACATAGGGTACGTACCTCGCAATGAAATTAAGAATATCCAGCAGCGCTTTGTGACCGTCGTATCAAAGGCTGCCGAAGTTTCTGATCTTGATGAAGAGGATGTTCAGCACTTGAAATTCAGCGCTCAGTTCAACAAACTCAAGCAAGGCCCGAACTCCAACAGGATCATTCAGAAAAAGGAAAATTCCCTTCGTCGGCAGATTGCCAAATTGGAGAATGACATCGATTTGTGGAAGAACAACTTGAGCTTCTTCGCCGAGTCAAAAACGGCAGATAAGCTGAAATCTGAGTTCAATGAAAAGATCGATAAAGCCTCCAGGGAACTTCAATTACTAGAGGAGCAGTTGCGGGCAATTTCCAATCTATAATTTTTATAAGAAAAGTTTTTGATTTTTCTCCAAGACCCATACATTTGCAGTCGCTTTACGGGGCACCCAAACGAGGGCCCCTAAAAGTGGAGGCAAATGCCTCCTTAGCTCAGCTGAGGGCCAAGCGTAAAGTCCCGATAGCTATCAGGATAGCGCGGAGCCAGCCTGTAGGGCAAGCACCAGATGAGCTAAGACAATATTGACATAGTAAGTATTAAGCCTCCTTAGCTCAGCTGGTAGAGCAACTGACTTGTAATCAGTAGGTCGCTGGTTCGATCCCGGCAGGGGGCTCTTAAAATAAGCCTAAATCGTCGTTTTTTGATGGTTTAGGCTTTTTTATTTGCGCTATTTTTTTAAACTTTTGTATTTGCGGGATCAACAAATCATAACTGATTGAAAATTGCTTTATTTTTGATATTTTGAAATGATCTTTTTGTTCGTGCAATAAAAAAAGACAATATGCCTACTATATCCATGTTTTTTGGAATTATTATTAGAATGTATTTTGGGCCGAAAGAACATAACCCACCTCATTTGCATGCTTATTTTCAGGAGTTTACTGCTACTATTGAACTTGAAAGTGGAAATTTACTGAAAGGTGAAATGCCAAATAAGCAAACAAAGATGATACAAGCCTGGATTGAAATTCATAAAGACGAATTGTTTGCAGATTGGAAATTGTGCCAAAATGGTGAGAAACCTTTTAAGATAGATCCTTTAAAATAATTGCTATGTATTTTGCCGTAAAAGAAGTATTGCCTTATGAAGATTTTAAATTGCTTTTAACCTTCGAAAATGGAGAAAAGAAAGTGTTTGACGTGGCTCCATATTTGGAGATTGGAATTTTTAAAGAATTGAAGGATAAAGAATTGTTTAGAACCGTTCGTGTTAGTTTTGACACCATTGAATGGGAAAACGAAGCCGATTTTGATCCTGAAATTTTATATGTTAAAAGCGAAAAGGTTAATAGTTAAAAATACCATCGCTTGCCAAAATAACGAGATCTTAATCGAAATCAAAGACCAAACCCTGATACTCAACGAATCCCTGGAACCTTATGGCAAATCCATGAAAGAGGTCATCAAAGATAAGGATACGCAGATCGAGGAGCTGCGGGAGTTGATTAGGTTGAAGGGGTGATTTTTTAATATTTGTGATGAGAATTAGTGAAATTATTTTTGGGCTAACAATCCTATTAGGCATTTACTTCAATAAAAAGAATTTTGATGGCGGAGATTCTTTAATAGCACTTTCTGCCGGTTTGTTAGCAATCAACTATATCATTTTTGGTTTTTTGATACTGAATAAAATTACAATACGGAATGTATTTAAAACTGATTCATATCAAAGTTTAAGTAAACTCGATATCGCCATATCAATAATTGGAGGACTTATTTTAGGTATTCAAGTTTTTGGAATTACTTTTTTAATGCTCAAACTTGAGGGAGCATCATTCATGTTTAATGTTGGTGTCATCCTAGGGGTAACTATAATTCTATCGGTCGCAATTCGATATTTATTTATGAAAAATGTCGAATATAAACCAATGTTTGTACGAACTGGAATATTGATCATACTTCTTCTCATTTTCAATAATTATTCAATCTATCCCCAAAAATCTCCTGTCCTGAAAGATGATCATATATTGGTCCGTTTAATTAAAGAACAAAAAGCATGGCCAGATCCTGACTCCATTATGTCAAAAGTAATTATAGCACAGCAAAAGAGGGTTGGAGATTCGGATTATAAAGAAGGAGCTTATATTTCTTTTTATGATACTGGAGATACCGCGAGTGTAGTTCATTATGTTAGAGACACTTTAGATTGATCATATAAACTTTTTGGAAACGAAAATCGAATTTTTCAAACTGGAAATTACAAAATGGGACAACCTGTTGGGGTGCATAAACAGTATTATGATAATGGCGTTTTAAAAAAGTACATATATCATGACCCACCTACTGGATTAGTAATGTATTCAAAAAGGTTTGATCAGAATGGTAAACAAATTGATGGTACAATAGCAGTTAAAATGCCAAACAGAATTACTCAAGACACCTTAAAAGCAGGTGAAAAACTTAGATTAGGATTTAGTTTAGAACATTCCATGTTCGCTACTCCTAGAATGTACATGTATTTAATTAATAAAACATTATCTGGTTATGATACTATTGGCATTGATAGTGATACCAGTTTTCTTGAATACGATATAGAAATCCTAGAAGGAATAAATAAATATCAGGTTGATCTTTTTGAGCTTGATGGAAACAGCGATACCATCAGAGGAAAATATTCTGAAGAATTTATTTATTATGGGCAGTGATCAAACCTTCAACCAAAAAACACTTCATATCTGCAATCGTCTGTAGTTCCAGCTCCACAATCATTTCGTACAGGAGGCTTTTCAGTGGAGAAGCGCTTGGTATTTCTTAAGAATCGAGATCTTCCAAGCCAATATTTTCAGACCTATTTCAGACCAAGATAACTTAAAGTGCCTCTCACAAAATGCCAGCTGCTAAGAAATGTTAAATGCGATTGGAAGCTGAAAAATGTCAAGTCATTTCTGGAAAATGACAAGACAGTTTTTATAAATGACTTGTCATTTATTGAAAATCACAGGTCATTTTATTTACCCGGAATGGATTTCTAGTTTTGTTGATTTGATTAAAATAAATGGAAGTAAAGTAGAGATGATGAAAAGCGACTGGTTTTAAGTCGAATAATACTTCCCCATGCTGTCCATAAAACTCTCCGCCAATACTTTTTTCCTGTTTTTGAGGCTAGGTCATCTAGGGCAAAACCAAATTTAATGTTGCAGAGCTAATTGTTGAAACGTTTATCCTATCAGTTATTTTGAGTCTTCCGAAGGAATGACTGTCGCGTCAAATAAGTTCAGCTTTGTCTTAACTCAAATGCATTTATATTGTCGCAGTAGTATTTGATTCCTTCCCATGTCAATATGGAAATGACTATACCCCTTCCTTTCATCCCACATTTTTTCTCCCTGATTTTTAAGTCATTAGCCCCCGTACATCAGCTTCCTACAGAATTGTAATTTTTTTTTAGCTCGCCGAGTAGAAACGGCATAACGCTACGGCAGTTAGAGCGCCAGGCGCGATATGGGACATTGAAACGTTCATAAAGAAATGTGTCCATACATTAGCCGATTTTCGAGGGTGTTTTTTTAAGAACAATTGTAACTTGAGAATTATTAAAAGAACCTGGTCATTTTGGCTTGACCTTGTTGAAAACATGGCCATTTGATCGGTTTTATTTATAAACTTCATCCATAGAACTATGAAAAAGAGATATATCATACCAGCCATCATTTTAGTCCTGCTCATTTCCGGGTTTGTCTTTTTTGGAGTGAGTTCCAAGGAAAAAGGTACGGACATCATCGTCGATGTTGAAAACGGCGAGTTTATTGTCGATATCACTACCACCGGTGAACTGGAGGCCAAGAATTCAGTACCTATAATTGGCCCCCGCGGAGTGAGAAGTTTTCGGATCTGGAACATGACCATTCAGCGGATTGTGGAGGAGGGAACCGAGGTAAAGAAAGGCGATTGGGTGGCTGAACTGGACAAGTCGGAAATCCAGGGTCAAATCCAGGAAGAGCTGCTGGAGGTGGAGCAAAGCGAATCGCAGTTTATCCAAACCCAACTAGATACTGCCCTGGTGATGAGGCAGGCCAGGGACGAGCTTATCAATTTAGCTTACACAGTAGAAGAAAAGGAAATCCAGCTAGCGCAGTCGCAATATGAACCC
>JBNLGG010000014.1:0-73113 GCA_050305935.1 Cyclobacteriaceae bacterium
GGCCAGAAGAAAAAAAGGCAAAAATAGCTGAATTGCTGTTTAGCAAGGAAAACGGTTCTGACGGAACACCTAAAGGCATCGGGCTGTCAGCCTGGCGTTTTAATATTGGCGCGGGCAGCGCCGAGCAGGGTAATGACAGCCAGATCAATGATGAATGGCGAAGGGCTGAATGTTTTTTGGATGCAGATGGAAATTATGATTGGGCCAAACAGGAAGGCCAGCAGTGGTTTTTGAAAGCGGCCGGTGAATATGGAGTCGATGATTTTATAGCCTTTGTAAACAGCCCGCCGGTTGCAATGACCAAAAATGGAAAAGCGTGGTCGGATAATGGCGAATCAGCTAACCTGGAAGAAAAAAATCACAATGCTTACGCGGAATTCATCGTGGAATGTATCACTGGTCTAAAGAACCAAACGGGCGTCGACATAGATTATATCAGTCCGTTCAATGAACCCCAATGGGAATGGAAATGCTGCGGGCAGGAAGGATCGCCCTGGAACAATGACGAGATCAGGAAGGCAGTAGTGGCCATTGACCAGCAACTTCAGAAAAGCCAATTGACAAACATAAAAATGGAAGTTACTGAAGCTGGGCAGATCGATTTTTTATACAGTGACGCTAAAAGCCCGAATAACAGGGATAATCAGATAGTTGAATTTTTTAATCCCACTTCGGTGAACTACCTGGGTAATTTGAATTCTGTTGCTCAAAAGATTGCTGCACACAGCTATTTTACTACCTACGACGTGCAACATCTAATAAATACACGAAAGGAAGTCCATCAGAAAATCAAGTCTGTCAGTCCTGATCTCGAATATTGGATGACAGAATACACAATTTTAGAAAATAATGACGAGATAAAAGGGAATGGTCGTGATCTGGGAATAGTGCCTGCGATATACATGGCGCGGGTTATTCAGGCCGATATGTTGTTTGCACGGGCAAGTGCTTGGCATTGGTGGCTTGCTGTATCTCCTTATGACTATAAAGATGGATTGGTATATATCGACATGGATAAGGACAATGGCAATGTGTATGAATCGAAAATGCTTTGGGCCTTGGGGAATTTTTCCCGGTTTATCAGGCCTGGCAGCGAGAGGATTGAGATTGGCCGTAAAGATGGCACTTCTGTCGAAGAATCCTTGTACGGAATCATATCGTCAGCCTATTCCACTCCGGATGATGAAATAATAGTAGTTTTTACCAACCAGCGAAAAGTAGACGAAAAAATAAGAATCAGCGGCCTGGAGGGTACTAAGATCGCAACCTACGTTACTTCCGCTGGCGTGGATGATAATTTGAGATATGATGGTGAAACAGACCTGGATGAGGTGATTATCTTGCCGGGACGATCCATTGTCACGTGCGTGATCAAGTGAAGTGACTTGTACACCGACCGATGGTGATATCGAAATATTGCAGGTGAATCAATTGGACTCGGCCCAGTGTCCATTTTATATTTAACCAATAATAAAAACGAATAATTTGTAGTAATTTAAAGGATGGCATTTACGATGAGGGGATTGAGCAAAGCGAGTACATTGTTGGTTTTTATCATTCTTTTGACTTCTGGCCTTAGCTCCAGGGGCCAGTCCAGTCTCTTTACTCAATATAAATTCCACAGATTGAATGAGTCGAATGGCTTAACAAACAATGTGGTTAACGACATCGTGCAAGATACGCTGGGGCAAATATGGGTGGCGACAAATGAGGGCTTGTTTAGGTACCAGGGATTTGGATTTCAGAAATTCATCAGGGAGAGGAATAACCTGAATACCCTGCATAACAACAATGTAGAACAACTTTATCTCGACCAAAACAACAACGTATGGATTCTCACCGATGAAGGCGTTGGTAAATACAGTTACGAAATAGATGTAACAGAACGGTTCCTTCCGGAAAAAATTACCGGTCGGATAAGTTCCATGGTCATGGATAATTTTGGCACCTGCTATTTTGGAAGGTACGAGAGTGGGATTATCAAAGTGGAAGGAGATAGTATATTCTCGCTGCCATTAAAGGACGATGTATCAGGATTAGACTTTGGTAATTACAGTGTGTTAAATATGTGCCTGACAGGCAATCACCTTTGGGCGACGGTCAGCGATATGGGTGTTATAGCCTATAGCCTGGATGATCAGCAGATTACTTTTTTTACTGCGAGTGAATTAGCCGGAAGGGAAAAGCTCAAGTTCTTTGAATTATACCAGGATGACAATGGAATATGGGCAGGGTCAGAAGTTGGTGTACACCATCTTCAATTGGGGAAGGATCATTCGAAGATAATAAATAATGGACTCAGAGAGATTTTACCGGAAGATGACTACCTGACTATTTATAAGGATAAAAACAATACAATGTGGGTGGGATCGCGGCAAAATGGTTTATACACTATCGCTGAAGCGATGCCGGGCAAATATCAATTGACTACCCACTTTACACCAGAGGTGGATGAGTTTGGGATTTCTCACCGCACAATCAGTAAAATATTTCAGGAGAAAAATGGGTTCTTTTGGCTTGGAACCCACAATGGTGGGATAAATGTCTTTAATCCGGAAGGGGAGAAGGTAAGGGCCGTCACGAAGCAAATCCAGGAATCTGAGTATTCCCTGAATTATCAAAATGTGTGGGGTATATGCGAGAGCACAACGGGCCAAATTTGGGTAGGCACGGATGGCATGGGATTAAGCGTTTTGGATCCCACTACCGGTAAAGTGGAATCTGACGTCATCAAAGGTCTGGGTAATATCGCGATTTTATCGGTATTTGAAGACTCAAAAAACAGACTATGGCTGGGCACCTATTCAAACGGGGTGTTTATGTACGATAAAGGGGTCGGCCGATTACAATCATTTTCCAAGACCTCAAGCCATTCGGAGTTAGAGGTGAACGATGTGAGGTGCTTTTTCGAGGATAATTCCGGAAGGATTTACATAGGCACAAACCAGGGTGGGTTATATTTTTACAATGACACGGAAGGAGTGGTAAAACGAGTGTCCGCCGTACCCTTGTCTGATATCCGATCCATTGCCTCCAGCGAAGGGTTCTTGTGGCTGGGAACATTCGGTCGGGGGCTTATTAAATATGACCCATCGCATGATAGGGTGTTCTCCTCGACATGGAGTGAGCACAAAAGTCATCAAAAGGATGTCATTTTCGATATTTACAATGATGGTGGCACGTTGTGGGTGGCGACCAGGCACAACGGGGTGTTAGTATTTGACACAAAGGCTAATAAGTTTATCGACGTTGCAGAATTGGAAGAGATAAAAGGCAGGTCGATTTCTGGTTTGCAAATGGATGGCAAACATAATCTTTGGTTGACCACAAACACCGGTATTATACACTATGATCGTAAGCTGGACAGGCTACAGGATTTTGGCACCGAGGATGGATTTCAGGCCGGTCATTTCAACTATGGGTCGATTTTTTTTTCAAAAAATGGGTATATGGTTGCCGGGGGGATCTACGGTATGAACCTATTCTATCCAAACGAAATCACATCAGAATCATACGAACATGAAATTATACTTAACCAGATTAAGGTTTTCAATAAGGTAGTCAATCCTACTAATTCAAAAGTATTTCCTCCGGGTAAAAGCATTTTCTTAACCAATAGGATACACCTGAACCATTCTGACAATATCTTTTCCATTCAATTTTCCCTTCCAGGCTTCACCACACATAGTAAAAATGATTTTGTATACATGCTGAAAGGGTATGAAGACAAATGGCAATATGGGGCAGAGTCAAACATCGCAAACTATAGGAACGTCCCCCCGGGAGAATATACGTTTAGGGTTAAAAGTCTACTCAGTGATGTGGAAAAGACCTTGGTCATCTCCATTTCGCCACCCATTTGGAAAACCTGGCCGACTTATATAATGTACTGTTTCATGATTGTATTCCTGGTTTGGAGAATAAACAAATTTAGCAGTAGCCGGATGGTTCTTAAGCAGAAATTGGAATTTGAACAGGAACTTAGGGAAAAAGAGCATTCCATTATGCAGGAAAAGCTACGGTTTTACACCAATTTTTCCCATGAATTAAAGACCCCACTTACATTGATACAGGGGCCGGTAAACGATTTGATCAATACCATCAAAGATCCGAAGCAACTTCAATACTTAAACCTCATCAGAAAAAACACCGGGATCATTTTAAAATTCATTCGCCGGATGCTTGAGTTTAGGAAGATCGAAATGAATAAAACGATCCTGAATGTAGGAAAGCATGATTTAAAGATATTAGCGCAAGAGGAAGCCGAAAGTTTTGGGTTTCTGGCCAAAGAAAAAGGAGTTAAGTTTGGTTTTTACTGTGTAAGCGAACTGGAAGCCTGGGTGGATCTGGAAAAGATCGAGATTGTGATGAACAACCTCCTGTCAAATGCATTTAAATACACGCCAGCTGGAAAAACCGTAAATTTTAGTGTGTATGATGAAAATGCCTACCTGGTGATCGAGGTGAGGGATGAAGGTATGGGAATAAAGACCAATGAACTGGCCAATATATTTTCCCCGTTTTTCCAGGCATCAAATTCGATTAGTGCGGGAGGAACCGGCATCGGGCTGGCGCTTTGTAAGAGTTTTGTGGAATTGCACCTTGGCACAATTGAAGTAAAAACCCAGGAAGGAAAGGGTACGATATTTATCGTGAGAATTCCCAAAGATAAATCTCTTTTAGTGGATAAAGAATATGTCCGCTTTATTCATACCGAAGAGAAGGTGCGGGGCCATCTGGAGGTGGATGAATATGATGAGGCAGACGATTTGGCTGATTTTGAAAATGAAAACGAAAAAATGCTCCTGGTGGTCGATGATAATAAGGATATATCGGCGTATATAAAATCTTTATTTATGCAGGAATTTCGCGTGTTAAAAGCCGATAACGGTTTTGACGCCTATGAATTGGCGGTGCAAAAAATACCTGACATTATCATTTCAGATATGATGATGCCGGGAATGGACGGCGTGGAGTTCTGTGAAAAAATCAAAGGGAATATTTCCACCAGCCACATTCCGGTGATTATGCTCACTGCAAAAGACTCAAAACAGGACAAGATCCATGGGTTTGAAGTGGGGACAGATGATTACATCACTAAGCCGTTTTCCTCAGAACTTCTGGTGGCGAGGGTAAATAACCTGCTAAAGAACAGGAAAATGCTTGAATTGAGATACAATTCAAGTGATTTGATTGATCCCGATTCCGCAAATAAAACAACGGAAGTTGAGTTTATTTTAAAAGCCGAAAGCCTCATTTTGCAAATGCTGGAAGGTTCCGGCTTCACTGTGCCGAAGCTTTGCAAAGAGCTGGGAATGAGCCAAAGCGCGTTGTACCGAAAAATAAAATCGTTGACCGGGGTTTCGATACAGATATTCATCAGGAAAATAAGGATCAAGCGTTCCGCGCAGTGGTTGCTTTCCGAAGACATGACGGTAACCGAAATAGCGTTTGCTTTGGATTTTGCCGATTTAAAATATTTTAGAAAATGCTTTAAGGAACAGTTTGGGATGACCCCGTCGGAATATAAAGCTTCTCATAGTACCAATACCAGGGATGGAAAGATCAAAATAGACGCGATGTGATTCGACAGGTTTTGGTTTTAGGTCAAATAGTGTCGTGAAATTCATATGTATGAGCAAACCGTTGTGTCGCTGCGAGCATTTTCGGCCTTACAGCAAATGTTCGATGAAAATTATGAAATTGGCAATGAATCACTTCTTTTCTTTTGCTCTGTTGTGAAAATACTGATAAAATCAAAACAAGATTAAAAAATAGATATTTTTATAAAATACGTTTATATTTAAGTAGGCATTGATTACATGTTACAAGTCAGGATCCCAATTAATTTCTCTTGATGAAAGAACTTTACTTCAATCGTGAAAAAATTATTGAGGAAATTGCCAGCCATGGATGTGAAAAGGCGTTTCGTGAATTCTTTAATATATACTATGCAAAGTTGCTTCACCTGGCATTTTCAATTGTCAGAAACGATGACATTGCCCAAGACGTGGTGCTGGAAGTTTTTGAAAAAGTGTGGGAACAGAGGGGTGGATTGAACGAAATCGAGAACATCACGAAATATTTATTTGTTCTGATTAAAAACAAGTCCATCGATGAGTTGAGGAAGAGAAAAGAGCTCATCGCCCTGGAAAGCGGGGAATCTAACCTTATTGAGAAAGTCATATCGCAGCATCCGGAAAATATACTATTGAATAAAGAGCTCTCAGAAAGGATTGAAATAGCAGTACTTAATTTACCCGAAAAGTGCAGGCTCATTTATCGGTTAATAAAAGAAGACGGTCTCAAATACAAAGAAGCTTCCGAGCTGCTCAATTTATCCCCAAAGACCATCGATAATCATATATCTTTAGCCATGAGCCGTATTAGAAAGGAGGTAGAGGTATATCTTAGTGATCATAAAAATATCCTTGGAAGATCATTGGCTCTATACTGACAGTATTGTTAATTTAATATTTTGCCTGCCATTTCTCACCTGTTTTTTTTTATTTGGATAATTTTTTTCTGTACACGCTAGGGAATTTTCAATTCCCACACGTCCCTTAACAAACAGCATACAACCAATGTCGGATTCTCATGATATAGACAGGATTATTTTTCTTCATCTGTCTGGTGAGGCAAACCTTGAAGAAATTCAGGAACTGAGGAGATGGATAAACAGCGACCCACGCAATAAAGAGGTATTTGAAAACTTAGCTGAATTTTGGAAGGGAAGTAAAATAGAAGTCGAAGCAAAAAACAAGGAAACCGCTTTTTCCGCTCTCTTGGTGAGGATCAAGCGCCAGGATGATGAGAAGGTAAGGCATATAAGCTCCTGTCGGACGCCAACGTCAAAAAACAAATGGAGGGGAAGGCGAATAGTGGCTGCTGTCATTGGTCTTTTTTTGGCTTCTATAGTATTTCAATATGGAATAGAGAATGGTGTCAAAGCATCTCAAGCGCAGGAAACTGCCATTGTAAACAAGCAAACGCCAATCGGTCAAAAATTATCGCTCAAACTTCCTGACGGTTCAAAAGTATGGCTTAATGGTGGTTCTTCGATTTCCTACCCGGAGGTTTTTGATAGCAAAGAAAGGAGGGTTATACTGGAAGGAGAAGCTTTTTTTGACGTTCAGCGGGATGAACGGAGGCCACTTATAGTCGAAATAGGTAGCATGTATGTTTCCGTTTTGGGAACGGAGTTTAATGTAAAAGCGTTCCCCGAAGAAAAAATGGCTAAAGTTGCATTGGTATCGGGAAAGGTGAAAGTTGATAAATATAAAAGCGATTCCCAATATGAATCTTTTGTCCTTGAGCCGGGCGAAGAAATAACCTACAGTGAGGCAAGTGGGGAAATAGAAAAACAAAGATTTGACCTCGACTATGTTACTGCCTGGAAGGATGGAACCCTTATATTTCATAATGACTCTTTCTCTTCATTTGTCCAAAAACTCGAAAGATGGTATGGTGTGGAAGTCAATGTAGAAGGGCAGCCTTCGGATCATTTTATTGTGACTGGAAAGTTTGAAAATGAAAATATGGAAAATGTTTTAAGGACTCTGCAATTCAGCAGGGATTTTGAATTTACAATTGAAGATAAATTATTAACCATAAAATTTTAGATCATGTAACAGCTCGATACTTAAAAGAAAAAAACCTGTGAGCTTGATGAAAAGTCACAGGTTTAACGACCGATTAGATGTCCAAACAAACGGCTATTTGTTTGATAATCAATGGTCTAAACTTACATAATATATAATAGTTCAATTGCAAAATTATGAAAAAAAAGCTACTAAGACTATTTATGATGGTCTCAAAATACACTTTATATGGAACACTGCTACAGCTAATTTTCTTAAGCTTGGTTTTTGCTTCAAAAACAGAAGCGCAAAGAATAACTAGCATAAAAAAGGCTGAAATCCTGGTGGAGTTTAACCAATCAAGTTTATTCGAAGTGTTTTCTTCAATAGAAGCCAACACCAACTTTCAATTCGTTTATTTCTCCCCCGATTTAAGGACTGCTGAAAAGAGATTTGATCTAAGAAGGAAAAAGGTCACTGTTGCAGATTTGTTGTTAATGCTTTCTGAAGAATACCAATTGGCTTTTAAGCAAGTCAATAATAGCATAATGGTGAGGAAACTGGCTGAAGATCAAATTGGAACGGATAAAAGCGTTGAGATCGTTCTTCAGAGGATGACCGTAACCGGGCAAGTTACGTCAATGGAAAATCCAGATGGATTACCTGGAGTGAACGTTGTTATCAAAGGTACCGCACAGGGAACCGTTACTGATATTGATGGAAACTACTCAATTGAAGTGCCTTCCCCGGAATCCATTCTTGTATTCAGTTCGGTAGGTTACGTGTTCGAAGAGGTCACGGTAGGGAACAAGTCGGTGATTAACATGGATTTAACACCTGATGTTACCGCCTTAGAAGAAATCGTCGTAATTGGATATGGAGAACAAAAGTCGAGCGATATATCCGGAGCCGTTTCTACCGTATCGGTTCAGGAAATAAAGGAAAGCCCGGTCGCTAATTTAAGTAATACCTTAGCGGGAAGGACGCCAGGGATCATCGCCACGCAGCCAACTGGGGAGCCTGGCAATGATAATGCAGTTATCAGAATTCGTGGGGCAGCAACCACTGGTGGGAGTAGTGAACCAATTTACGTGATCGATGGCATCGTACGTTCGTCCAGTGATTTTTTCCAATTGAATTCCAATGAAATCGAATCGGTGTCTATATTAAAAGACGCAGCAAGCGCAGCAGTATTTGGAATGAGAGCAGGAAATGGCGTTGTATTGGTTACTACAAAGAGAGGCCGGGAAGGAAAAATGCAGATCTCTTTTTCAGGAAATTTCGCTATTCAGGAACGAACCCGGGAACCTGAGTTCTTAAATTCTTATGAATATGCGCTATTGAGAAATGAAGCTTTGGAGAATTCCGGGCAGCAGCCTGAGTTTTCCGATGAAGACATCCAGAAATATCTGGATGGAAGTAGCCCGGATACGCATCCTGATACGGACTGGTTTGACTTGATTAGGAAATCAGCTCCCATGCAACAATACAACTTATCAGCTACCGGGGGTACTGAAAACATTCAATATGCAACTTCATTGAGTTACTTGGATCAGGAAGGGATAACTACATCTGATGACTTCAGAAGATATAATTTCCGGTCAAACATAGATGCCAATGTCACGAATACTACTCGTTTTTCTTTTGATATTTCCTACCGAAAGCAAAAAAGGGAAAGTTTAGGCAAAGGTAATGAGTTGTTCCGATGGCTAAACACGCAGCCTAATAAAGCTCCTTTGGAATTTTCCAACGGTGGTGTGGCAAGTGGGCCGGCCTACATTGCACTTACTGAAAATGGATACAGAAGGAATGAGGTAGAAGCGCTGAGAACGAGAATTCAACTTGAACAGCAAATACCCTTTATTGATGGATTATCAGTGAAGTTGATAGGTGCTTTTGATGACACGCAAACCGATAATAAAAACTGGTATTATCCGGTGGTGCCTTTTTACACAGTCGATGGTAATGGTAATTTATTAGAACAACCACTACCGGCAAACTCCCTGGATGAAAATTCCAGAGACGATCAGGCAGTGACCCTTCAGGCACACTTAAATTATGAAAAGTCATTTGGAAAATTTGGTATCTCCGCATTAGCGCTTTATACCCAAACCGAGACTACCCAGGAATTCATCGGCGGACACAGAGAAGGCTATACGATTGGTATTGATGAACTTAAATTTGGTGGTGCCGCAAACCAAACCAACGACGGTTATTCTGGGACCAGTGGCCGGCAGGGATTTGTAGGCAGATTAAATCTCGCCTATGCTGAGAAATATCTGTTTGAAGCTTCCGTTCGTAGAGATGGTTCCGAGCAATTTGCCCCTGATCAACGATGGGGTACCTTCCCTTCCATTTCCGGGGCTTATATTATTTCTAAGGAACCCTTTATGAGTGATATTTCATTTCTTGATTTCCTTAAAATCAGGGGGTCTTATGGATTACTAGGAAATGATCGAATAAGCGGTTCTTCCTTTCTTTATTTACAATCTTATAATATAAACGCCGGTAGGTTTCCTTATGCTGTATTTGGCGATGGCAACATATATCCAACAATAGAGGAAGGTCGCTTAGCAAGTCCTAATGTTACCTGGGAAACCGTAGCAAAAACAGATATAGGTTTTGATGCATTTTTCATGGATGCAAAACTTTCTTTGACTTTTGACTATTTCTACGAGAAACGAACCGATATTCTGGGGGACAATCTTGGGATAGTACCTGATTTTTTCGGAATTGCATTACCAATTGAAAATGTTACCCGTGTAGATAACCGTGGTTTTGAAATGAGTGTCAGGTATGAGGATCAAGTTACTGATGACTTTTTCTTTTCTGTAAATGCCAACATTACTCATGCCAAAAATGAGGTGGTATTTATTCCTGAACCAGAAGATATTAATCCAAATCTTAGTCGAATAGGGCACCCACTTGGTATGGCATACGGTTATAGAGCGTTGGGCATTTTCCAAACACAAGAGGAAGTCGATAATTGGGCAACCCAAGTTGGGGATACGGCTCCAGGGGATATTAAAATGGAAGACATCAATGGAGATGGTGAAATCAATGAGCTGGACCGCGTTCCAATTGGAGTTTCCAGTGGAAGTTCTAATGTACCTGAATATATTCTGGGCTTTAATGGACAGATCAAATACAAAAATTTCGGGTTGTCCTTCCTACTACAGGGAGCGACTGGTGTAAATCAATATACTTGTTGTGAAGGTGTGTGGCCATTTTTCGGGGATGCTTCCACCGTTAAGTCTAACTTAGATTATTGGACGACTGACAATAGGGACGCTCCAAATCCAAGAATATTAGTACACCCTACTGGCAATTTGAATCACGATGCATCAAGTTTTTGGATGAAGGATGCCTCTTATGTGAGACTGAAAAATGTTGAGATCTCTTATACCGCTCCTCAAGGCTTTTTTGGAAATAATTTCATTCAAGGATTACGGGTCTATGTAAATGCAAATAACGTCGCTACATGGACCAAGATAGAAAACTGGGATCCGGAATATGCGGATGACCGGTATTGGTCCTACCCCCAATTGCGGGTTTGGAATGCCGGTTTTGAATTGAGTTTCTAAAATTTAGAGTTATGAATTTGACATTTAAAAACATGAAAAATATAAAAAGGAAGTTATCAAAGTATGGGAATGTCGCATTGCTCCTTGTTTTAGTTTGGGGGTGTGATGATGATATACTCAATAAGATCCCAAAAGAAGGACTGACGGAAGATGTTGTATGGACGGATCCCAATGCGGCGAGTCAGTTTGTCTATGGTATTTACGGCGCAGTGCCATCAGGATTTGATCGATGGTACGATGGTTGGGCAAAAGGCCTGTACATACTGGATGCAGGATCTGATGATGCTGAAAATGCAATCAACTGGACCTCGGCGGATTTGCTAAATACAGGTGATTTCCTACCTGGATACATCCCTTTTTGGACGATTTGGCCAGAATGCTACCGACAAATCAGAGCGGCAAATTCAGCCCTGGAAAACCTGGATCGCCTGGAAAATGAAGAGTTGCGTACGCAACTGAAAGCAGAAGCTCGCTTTCTTCGAGCATATTTGCACCACGATCTGTTGCGATACTATGGAATGAAGTCTGATGGCGCCGAGCCCACAGGAATTCCAATCATTGATCGCACCATGACGCCCGATGATGACATTAACATAGGGAGAAATACCTACGATGAGGTAGTCGATTTTATCGTCGCTGATCTGGATGCCGCCATTGCCGATTTACCGGATAAAGGGGAGGTGGAAATAGGAAGGGCAACCAAGGGGGCTGCCTATGCTTTAAAAGGAAGAGTATTATTGTATGCTGAACGATGGGTAGAGTCTGCCGCCGCTTCTGCGGAGGTCATGAATGGTGACTATTCCTTGTATCCCGATTATCAAAGGATATTTCTGGATGAGAACAATGATGAAGTGGTGTGGGTGAAGAAGTTTACCAATCCGGACAAACACCATCAAAGTAATGCAGGGGGCACAGCGGGTGCTGGTTGGGACGTGTATAATAGCCCTCGATCTTTTGCCGGGCCTAACGATGCCGGGTGGGTAGGTAATTGTCCTACGCAGAATTTTGTGGACGCCTATGAAATGGTGGATGGTCAGCCTCAATCAGAGTCTCCTTTATATGATCCGGCTAAACCATTTGACAACCTGGATCCACGCTTTGAGGCAACGGTTGTCCATGATGGTTCTACCTTCCGGGGCGAAGTAATGGAAATGTATCCCGATGGAAAACATGATCTTCCCGGCGCCAATACTCCTACTGGATATTATACTCGTAAGTTTCACAGGGAAGATATTCCTGTTTATAGCCTGGCAGGCGACCAGGACTGGATTTACATTAGGTATGCAGAAGTATTGTTAAACTATGCTGAGGCAAAAAATGAGGCAACAGGACCAGACGGAAGCGTATACAACGCCATCAATGAAATCCGATCAAGACCGAGTGTGGATATGCCGGATTTACCCGGAGGTTTAAGCCAGGCGGAAATGCGCGAAAGAATCAGAAATGAACGCCGTGTGGAGTTGGTATTTGAAGAACACCGGTTCTATGACATTAGGAGGTGGAGAATAGCGGAAGACCTGCTGAATGGCCCGATGCAGGGCATAGAGATGAGCGTAGACAGTGGAACAGGCGACGTGATCTATACAAAGTTTGATTTCGAGGAGCGCACCTTCCCTTCTAAATTATACGTCATGCCTATCTCACAAAGTGAAATGGACAAAAGCCCGGGATTGACCCAGATAGCTGGGTGGTAAATATTTGTAATTTTAATTTGATTATGGCTACTCAACTCTTTGATTAGAGTTGAGTAGTTTTTTATTAGCCAAAAATAACTGGGCTTCATGGGTTTGATAAGACACATTCTTTTCATTTTGGTAATTCTTTGCTTATTCTCCGGGTGCGAAAAAAGAGCTAACAAAAGGTTTACGAAACTGGCCGAAAACCATACCCATATTTCATTTGTCAATGAGATTATTGAAACAAAAGAGCTGAACGTCATGCAATATGAATACCTCTATAATGGCGGAGGGGTAGGAATAGGCGATTTCAATGGTGATACCTTACCAGACATTTATTTTACCGGGAATATGGTTCCCAATAAGCTCTATCTCAATCAAGGCAATTTTCAATTTAAGGACATTACCTTTGAATCGGGAGTAGCAGGAAAAGATGCTTGGTCTGCAGGCGTAAGCATAGTGGATGTAAATGGTGACGGACGGCTCGATATTTATGCGTGCTATTCAGGTCTCGGTGAAAAGAAAGACCGGTCAAATCAATTGTATATAAACCAGGGATTAAACGACCAGGGTATTCCAACTTTCGTTGACAAAGCAAAAGAATTTGGAGTAGATGCTCCCGGAACATACACTACCCAGGCAGCATTTTTTGATTATGACCTGGATGGTGATCTCGATCTTTTTTTATTAAATCATTCTAAGACATTTTTCTCTCCTTTTTTTAACAGCGAAAAACTACGGAACTCCCGGCACCCTTATTTCGGGAATCGCCTTTATAGAAATGACATGGAATATTCCCCCCTTGAGGGCCCGCCTGCCGAAGAGGCAGGGGGACAAAGGGGGGTGTTTAAAGATGTAAGTGAAGAGGCTGGAATTCACGGCAGCGGTTTGAATTACGGTCTTGGAATCGCTGTGAGCGACTTCAATCAGGATGGCTACCCGGATATTTATGTGTCGAATGACTACGAGGAGCAGGATTTCCTTTACATTAATTTAAAAAACGGGAAATTTGAGGATTGCTCCCATCAATCCATGGGCCACCAGACAAAATCCTCCATGGGCAATGATGCGGCTGATCTGAACAATGACGGATGGGTTGACCTGATGACCCTGGACATGATCCCGGAGGATAACTACCGAAGGAAAATATTAAAAGGCCCTATTACCGACTTTGATCGATATCAATTGGCGGTAGACAGTGGCTTTCATCATCAGCACATGAGAAACATGCTGCATTACAACAGAGGGTTAGATGAAAATGGGCAGCCAGTTTTTAGCGAAATAGGGTACTATTCCAGCGTTTATGGAACAGACTGGAGCTGGTCAGTGCTGATGGCGGATTATGACAATGATTCCCATAAAGATTTGTTCATTACCAATGGCTACTTAAAAGACTTTACCAATATGGACTTTATAAAATTTCATTTGGTGGAAGCCATGAAAAGGGAACAGTTTAAAGGAAAAGAACTGTTTAGCGACCAGGGAAAGGTAGAAAACCAGGAGCTTATTTTTGAGCTGCTCCAAAAAATTCCTGCCTCAAAAATTTCCAATTACGCCTTCCGTAATGAGGGAAATTTTCAATTCAACAACGTCACCTCCGATTGGGGACTAGATGACCTTACAATTTCTACCGGAGCTGCCTATGCGGACCTGGATTTAGACGGAGATTTGGATTTAGTAGTAGCCTTAACGAATGAAGCTCCGGCAATATACAGGAATGAAACTGGAGTTTCCAACAGTAAAAATTCTGTCCAGGTTCGCCTCCACGGAAACACCGGAAACACTTACGCTATTGGAGCGAAAGTTCGACTGGAGACCGAATTAGGTGTTCAGTATGTAGAGAATTACCCTGTGAGGGGATATCAATCATCCGTCGATCCTATTCTTCATTTCGGCCTTGGGGGACAGGAGGTTAAAACAATCCAAATCACCTGGCCGGATGGTTCGGTTGCAGTAGATGACCGGCCTCTTTCCGGAGCTATTCTTCATTATTATCAGAAAGACGCCATCCAGGCCGATAGTAGGCAAGATAAAACAATCAACACTTCCTCAGGCATTTTCAAAGATATCTCCGAAACCGGAACTGTCCGATACCGGCATATTGAAAATGACTTCACAGAATTCAGGGTTGATCCTTTAGCGCTGACGGATCATGCAAAATCAGGTCCACGTATGTCTGTAGCGGATGCTAATGATGACGGATTTGATGATGTCTTCGTCGGTGGGGCTTCCGGTCAGCCGGATGTTCTTTTTCTTTCCCAAACAAATGGTTCCTACTTAAAAAGCGAACAGCCAGCCTTTGAAATGAACAAATTGTGTGAGACCACCAGCTCGGTGTTTTTTGATGCCGATGGCGATGGTGACCAGGATATTTATACCGTAAGTGGAGGCGCTGATTTCAGAATGGGATCCAAAGAATTAAAGGATGTGTTGTACATCAATGATGGCAAAGGATTCTATTCACAGGCCAAAGAAGGAATCATTCCGGTGGAATATTCCAATGGAAATAGCATCACTGCCGGAGATTTTGATGGCGATGGGGACGCAGACCTGTTTATTGGTGGAGGTGTTCTATCAGGAAGCTATCCGTTAAACTCGCCGGGAGGCATTTTGATTAATCACACAGCAGAAGGGGACTTCAGGTTTAGCGTGGGCACAGATCAGGTGAATCCTGTCCTGAGGGATCCTGGAATATTACATGATGCGAGTTGGGTTGATATTAACAACGATGATTTTCCAGACCTGATATTAGCTGGAGAATGGATGCCGATACGAGTTTTTATCAATGAGGGTGGAAAGAAGTTGGTGGAAAAAACAGAAGAAATGGGCCTCGCAAAAACCTACGGTTTTTGGCAAAGGGTGGAATGTGCGGATATTGATAATGACGGAGATATAGATATTGTCGCGGGAAATATTGGCAAAAACATTCCTTTTAGAGCTTCAAAAGAACAGCCAATGGAGCTTTATTCCATTGACTTTCACGACAATGGAAAAATCACTCCGGTCATTACCAGCTATGTGCAGGGAAAGAGCTATCCGATAGCCTCACTTAATGAGATCCTGATGGTATTACCTGACCTTGAAAAGAAATTTAATACTTACGAATCCTATGCAAACGCTACGGTAAAAGACATGTTCTCAGAAGAAATCCTGGCGAGAAGCAAGGTCTACCACGTCAATATGCTGGAGAGTATGGTGTCAAAAAATAATGGCCAGGGGGCATTTGAGCTAGAAGTGCTGCCTGAAGAAGCACAGTATTCATCCCCCCAGGGAATTGTGGTTCATGATTTCACCGGGGATAATGTAGCCGATATTTTGCTAACAGGGAATTTGTTTTCTTGTAGAGTGGAATATGGGCCTGTGGATGCGTCAATCGGCACCTTGCTTATCGGAGAAGGAAATGGCCAATTCAGGACAGCTTCACAGAAAGAACTGGGAGTATGGATTCGCGGGGATGTGAGGGATGCTAAGCTGCTGATGGCATCGAATTCGCAACAAATAATTGTTTCCAAAAATAGTGGGGATATCCAGGTTTTGCAGATGCCAAGGTCTGTTCTCCCTCCAAGGTCTGTCAGGGGACAGACCTTGGAGGGGTTGCTGATCCCGCGGCCTGTCCCCTGACAGGCCGCAGACGTTAAACTGTACTTTGCCAATGACTAAATAAGAAAACATAACTAAAACTTTAAAAACCATGAATCACAGAATTACCAACCAGCTTTTTTACGTGCTTTTTTTTGTGTTATTTATCCCACTATCTTCCTGTCAGACAAGTAACGAAAAGGGTGAAATGGTCGCTTACCTGTTTGCATACTTTACAGGCAATGATCCCGGGCAGGAGCAGGTACATTACGCCATCAGCACAGATGGATATAATTACCGGGCGCTTAATGGAAATAAACCGGTGATTGATTCCAGGGAAATCAGTACCTCCGGTGGCGTGCGGGATCCACACATCTTGCGGGGTGAAGACGGAACTTTTTACATGGTGCTAACCGACCTTTATGTGCGGGAAATGGGATGGGAAAACACGGCCATGGTACTGTTGAAGTCTACTGATTTAATTAGCTGGTCGCACGCCGTGATTGACATTCCTCATACATATCCTGATACCTTCGGTGAGGTAAACAGGGTCTGGGCCCCGCAAACCATTTACGATAAAAAAGCGGGAAAGTACATGATCTATTGGTCTATGCGTCATAACCAGGATGCGGACATTATTTACTACGCGTATGCCAACGGTGATTTCACAGGCTTGGAAGCCGAGCCCAAGCAACTGTTGTTCAAAGAAGGGGCGTGTATTGATGGAGACATTGTATTTAAGGACGGCAAATACCACCTTTTTTTTAAAAACGAAGATGAAGATGCCAAAGGAATTTTAAAGGCTGTTTCCGATAAAATCAATGAAGGGTATGTGGTAGGAGAAGAATATGTTGATCAAACAGAAGATCAGGTGGAAGGAAGCGGAACGTTTCAATTGATCAATTCAGATAAATATATCCTGATGTACGATGTGTACATGATGGGCAAATACCAATTCTGCGAATCAACCGACCTGGAAAATTTCCAGGTAATTGATGCGGAAATCTCGATGGATTTTCACCCGCGTCACGGCTCCATCATTCCCATCACACAATCGGAATTGGACGCCTTATTGGCAAAATGGGGACAACTATCGAATATGATTTTTGATATTAATAGCAATGGGACAAAGAAAAACAACATCGTTTTGGACAATGTTTCCAATAGCATTTATCTACCGGTTCATCCTGGCACCGATATAAAGACTTTAGTCCACAGTTTACACTTTTTTCAGGAGTCTCCCTGGACGTGAACGGTTCTCCGGATTTTTCCAGCGGCCCGGTTTCATATACTTTAAGCTATGGTGGTCAAAAAAAATCCATTAAAGTGACGGTGCAGGAAGACAATAACCCGGTACTGGAAGGTTATTATGCAGACCCGGAAATATTGTATTCGGAAAGGGATAATACATATTATTTATACCCAACCAGTGATGGCTTTCATAATTGGTCAGGTACATATTTTGAAACATTTTCTTCGAATGACCTGGTCAATTGGACACTGGAAGGGAAGATACTCGATCTGACCACGGATGTTTCCTGGGCTAATCGCAATGCCTGGGCTCCCACGGCGGTAGAAGTAAAAGTTGGCGACACTTATAAGTACTTTTATTATTTCACTGCTGCCCAGAAAATTGGGGTGGCGGTGTCAGATAATCCAACAGGGCCATTTACCGATAGCGGAAAACCATTGATCGATTTTAAGCCGAAAGGAATTGACGGCGGACAGGAAATCGACCCGGATGTATTCATCGATCCGGTTTCCAAAAAGCCCTACTTGTATTGGGGGAACGGCTATATGGCCGTCGCAGAATTAAACGACGATATGATTTCCATTAAGAAGGAAACGATCAAGGTGCTGACCCCGGACGAGACATATCGGGAAGGCACCGAAATCTTTTACCGTGACGGGAAATACTATTTCCTATGGTCCGAAGATGATACTCGCAGCCCGAACTATCGCGTTAGGTACGCATTTATGGATTCTCCGATGGGGCCATTGACCATTCCCGACGAAAACCTTGTCATTGCCAAAGATGAAGAATATGGTATCTATGGCACCGGCCACAATTCTGTGATCAATTTACATGGAACTGATGATTGGTTTATTATTTACCATCGGTTCACCAGGCCAAAGGGAATTGAGATGGGATGGTCAGCCGGATTTCACAGGGAAGTGTGCATCGATAAGATGACCTTTGATGAGAATGGCAATATCTTGCAGGTAACACCTACCCTAACGGGAATATAGTTGTTCGTTACCATCTGAAGGAGAATAATTATGACATCTTGTTTTGTCAGCAAGCCCTAATATTATTGGTTTTGTGAATCGGCTATCTTATATATTTCAATTTCATTGTCGTCTACGACGGCAATTAAGAATTGCTCTTCTCTTATTTTGATTGTCTTTAATTGCAGAATAGATTTATTGAAAAAATTTAATCCCACCCGATAACCTGGAATGATGAGTCCGTTGCTTTTTAAAACCGCTCCCGGGAATCCATCAAATCTCCCATGGAAAGGAGTAACCCCAAAATAGTTGCCTCCACATATAATGTAGACTTTTCCGTTATTGTCTTCGACAGATTGAAAGCAGTTAATAGGCGAGACTTGTAGTTCTGTGCTAAACTTCTCGAATGTGAATTGATTGTTCTGATTGATTAAAACGCCGGATGCTAAAGTTTGAACTTGAAATTTCCGGGCCTTCTCTATTACACCCGTGCCAAATAATTCATCAATGTTTTTTTCGGCAAAATCACTGTATTGGCTAAAAGTGTTTGTAGTAAGTCCTTTTAACTGTTGGCTAAGTTTATCCAGGCCATCGAGTGGATAATAAGATCCACCTGAAGATTGTGCTAAGAGAGTTTCGAATTGGTTATTATTGTCAAAGTCGCCATAATACATCAATAAAGGTTCATTTATGGAGGCCTTGAATTTTGTATTTTTCCCCCAATTACCTAACAAATAATCCAGATCTCCATCAGCATCAATATCAAAGGGAAAAACGGCGCGCCAAAGCCCATAACAATTACCCGATAAGTACGAATCCGTTTTATTAAGCAAATCACCTTTGACATTTTCCAGAAAAGTAGGTTGCATCCATTCGCCCACCACTAACAGATCAACTTGTCCATCCGAATTAAAATCTGTCCAGATAGCGTCTCTGACAAATGTAAGTTCGGATAAATCGTCCGATTCCGTCTTGGAAAATTTACCGTTAACGTTTTTTAAAAGATAACTCTCAGGGGTTTTACCGAAATCTCCGGGAGTGGTGGCATTGCCAACGAAAACATCTACGTCTCCATCTTTATCGTAATCGCAAGCTCGTATGATGGAGGTATCGTCCATACCTTTATCAAAATCAATTTTTTCTATCGCTTGATGGCCGAATGTATACACTCTGTTCTGCAGCCAGGATTTTTCAGCTCCGGTATATTGTCCTCCTCCCGAAGCGATGAGCAATTCATTTTGACCATCACCATTAAAATCCAAAATAACTGCATCGGTATCCTCATATTCATTGTCAATTTCTAAAAATGGATACTCATTTGACTCAAAACCATATGGACTTTGAATATAAATGGCTCCGGAATATCCGTGGGAGTTTCCAAAGTAAATGTCATCCAGCCCATCTGAATTTAGATCACCAACAGCAATCGCAGCATTTCGATCGGTAGTTTGATAGGGCATCAGGGGTTGTAAACTAAAATCAAGAAATTTGTTTTTTTGGTGTTTGAAATGTATTCCTAGCGAATCGGTAACTTCTAAAAACAAAGGTGTTTCTTTTGGTTGGATATTATGGTTTTGAAAAGTTTTGTCAGGTTCATATCGAATAGTCAGGTTTTGATTCGCTGATACATTGTATAGTATTTGATATGAATTATTTGGCCAAATTATTTTTAAAGAATCCACTAAAGTCTGGTTTGATAATCCAAAATGTAAAATGGGCTCAGAACTTGATAGGAATCCTCGCTGCGGAAATAATTCTCTCACCTGCATCTGTCCATTGTTGTAGACAAATACTTTTGATCCAATGCCCTTTGTGTTTTGCTCTTGATAAATGAGACTTACCTTTAAAAAGTTTTGAGCATTGTTAGTTTGATTTACATAAATCGAGGCAAAATCATTTATATTATTTGTTATTAAGTCTAAATCCCCATCATTATCTAAATCCCCGTAAGCAGCTCCATTAGAATATCCTGGCTTTTGGCCACTCCAATTCGAACTTCTATCTGTGAAGTGATCGGTATTAGTTCCTTCAAAAAAGTAGTTTATAAGCGCCCCATCCGGCATCATGTCTATTATTTTTTCATCAATATCGTTGTTGGAATTGAGCATTTTATTGATGCGGCTATCTGATATAAATTTAACGTAATCGAGATCATTCGCCCTTTTTGGGACCCCGTTGGTGATGAAAATATCCTGGTAGCTGTCTTGATTAAAATCTGCTAATAAAACACTCCAACTCCAATCTGTGCCCGCAACTCCGTTTAGCAATGCCTGTTCTGAAAAAAACTGTGCCTGCTGGTTTACTTGCAGCATATTCCTCGAATATTGAAAATGATGGTTAAACTTTTCGACATTATTGATTTGACCCTGAGGGCTCATATCTCCCCCCGATGTTTTCAAAACATATTCATCGGCAGGAAGCATATCCAAAGTCATTAAATCCATATAACCGTCATTATTCACATCTGCCGCATCACTTCCCATCGAGTATAGGCTGGTATGTCCAAAAAAATCTTTAAGTGATTCCTTAAATGTTCCGTCGCCTTTGTTTACATAGTAGTAATCATCTTCGAAGAAATCATTGCAAACGTAAATATCAGGATAACCATCCCTGTTATAATCAGCAATAGAAGCGCTTAGCCCATATCCATTTACACCCCCAAATATTCCTGCATTTTCACTTACATCCACGAAATGCCCATTATCGTTTCTGAGTAGTCTGTCTCCCGCCAGTTCATTTCTCACGTTACGCAGGTCCACATGCGCTAAAGATTGAGAGGTGTGAATAGCATAATTGAGTAAAAACAAATCCAGGTCGTTATCTAGATCAAAATCAAAAAAATATGCCTGGGTACTAATGGTTTTAAAATCAAGTCCAAACTCCCCGGCGCGATCTATAAAAGTGCCGTCTCCGTTATTTATAAACAACTCATTTTTTCCTTGCAATCCGTGTATACCCACTATCGCACAAACATATATATCCAAAAGCCCATCTCCATTTACATCTGCTATAGCGACGCCAGTATTCCAGTTGTTTTTTCCTCCAACACCCGCTGTAGAGGTGATATCTTTAAACCTTAAACCACCCAGGTTTTGATAGAGTTTGTTTTCATGTTGGTTGGAAGAGAAGTAAATATCCGGAAGTCCATCGTTATTAAAATCACCTACACCTACTCCACCTCCATTATAAAATCCCAGGAAGTCCAGTATGTTTTGTTTGTCTTTATGGACCAGGTCATTTCTAAAACCAATGCCTGTTTCATTGTAATCTAATGTTTTAAACAAGGGATTTTCCTGTTTGGGTTTACAGCTTAAAGTGTAAATGCATAACAGTAACACAAGTAAAAAAATAAGACAGGATCTTACTGTTTCGCTGTTGAATTTGTTGGAAAATGTCCTGTCAAGTGTGTGTCTGGTTTTGAAAAAAGAATAATCCATGTAGTCTCGATTATTCAAATATACCTTTGTATGGGATTAAAAAGTAAAAAACATTCGTTTTAAAAAGGGGAGCTATTGATCAATTTTTAATTAAATAAGGTGAATTAAATAGGGTTTGGTAAAAAGGTTTTAATTTAATCCCTTCTTCACATCATTTATTTTTTGTCAACTTATTTCAGGACAAGACATCAACACCCTCACGATTTCCGGGGAGTAAAATTTCAGTTCCACATCCAGATGATCGGTAAACAATAGTAAAAGAAATTGTAACTGTGTATTCATTGTAGGAGTTAGTAAAAAATTAAACAATAAGTTTTCCGGTTTATTCTTTCATTTGAACAAGATCTGACGAACCAACTCCTGATTTGTAATCTAATACAACAAGTGAGTCGTTATTGCAGGCTAAGACAAGTCGGTCTTTTTCACCCAACTTTATTTTTTTTATTTTCCTCACTTGTCCTTTTATGTTGAGATTTGAAGGTATTGTCTCTATACTATTACTGCTAATTCTCAACACTATACCAAAAAGGGCGTTAGACTGCCCCAACTCCTGGTGAAAACCAAAATCGTTCCCCATACATAAAACGTCAATAAAATCCGCACCATCGCCTATTACAGTCGCCGCTTTGATGATGGAAAACTGAGCTTCTGCAGGCAGTTGGATCAGCTCAAATTCCAATGTATTTCCTTTTTGCTGCAGAATTGCATTGGCGAAGTAATCTGCCTCCAATATTGATGCACTTTCCAATTTCGATTTCCCAAAGATCTCCTCAACAGAGGCTTGGGCAAAATCCCTGGCGAAGAGAAAATGATTTTTTACCTGGGGTATTCTCCGTTCAAGCTCTTCTTTGGAATGTAATGGAATTTCTTTTCCCTGAAGGAAATAGGTAATAACCGGTTCCTTCTTTCCGTTGTTGTCAAAATCATTGTAGTAAAGCCTGACAGGATGCTCTTGGTCGGCATGACGTAGCCGGTGATTAAGGCCATAATTTCCCACAAGAAATCTTCTTTCTCCGTGATTAGTAGGGGGCAGTGGAGTAATGGAGGTCCACCATCCCTTTTCTGTAGTAAGTGTGTGCTTTTTGAATTTTCCGTTTTGCCAGATAAAGGCGACAATCTCCCCCCATTCGAGAGTAAGAATTAAATCCTCCTCATCATCGCTATTGACATCATACCAAACAGCATCTGTAATCATCCCCACTTGCCCGAGTTTTTCAGATAGCCTGTCGGTAATATTAGTCCATGGTTGTGCAGTGTCGTTTATTTCCATGAGATAAGAATCCGGAATCTGCCCATATTGGCCTGTGACGCACCTGCTACCCACGAATACCCATGGCCTTCGTGGGTGTTTGCAGATTACAGAAGCGGTGGAAAAAACATTTTCAAAGGCATTTTGCCAAAGGGTCAGATTTCCTTTTCCATCATTTAAGAATGCCCGGGGTGTATGATGGATGTTATTTCCGAGAAATTCGTTACCACCATTAGCGACCAATAGATCAGGGTGACCATCTCCGTTTACATCGGTCCATTCTGCATCGACCTCTTCGTACAAACTGTCAGTTTCAAAAGCAGGTTGCGATGTTTTAGTAAAAGTTCCCTGGGGATACTGTAGAAATACGGTCGGCTTACTCCCCATTGAAGATCCCACAAAAATATCTTCCAGGCCGTCATGGTTTATATCTGAAATAGCCAATGCAGGACCTTGTGCATCAATACTATGAGCCAGCAATGGTTCCCTGAAAAACTCGCTGAACCTGTTCTCCCGATGTTTGTACAGCAACTCAGTGATATCTGTAATATCTGTGAAGTTGTATTCATTCGCTGTCGCATGTAGAGACTGATAGTCAAAACCCGGTAACCCGACTTTGTATTCAACTGTGTACTCGTCCGCCATTGAATCAAGGGGTATTTTTTGCCAGGTATGATCGGGCCAGATAAAGACAAGGGAGTCAATTTTTGTTTTATTGGTGCCTATTAAAATGGGTGTTTCCATGGAAGACAGGAACCCCCTTACCGGGCTTTTGTAGTACGATCTCACTTCGTTTTTGGAATATAGCAGTGCTCTTGCACCAACGGCATTGCGATTACCTTCACTTCCCTTAAGTATAAGTTTTATTGCATTTTTCTGACTGCCGTTTTCTACATAGTTGTTCCGGTAAACTACCGGGGATTCATTGATATTATTAACTACGATGTCCAAATCACCATCATTATCAAGATCAGCGTATATAGCTCCATTCGAATAGGTGGCAGGGTTGTTCTCAACTTCTTCATCGATATCTTGAAAGAAATAATTCCGGTTATTGGCATAAAATTTATTCTTGAGTTTCATTTCTATCATGCTTTCCAGCACCTGCTCAAAATAAGCTGCGTCTTTTTCTTTTAGATCTTTCGCATAGTTGTTAAAGCTGTATTTTACAAAGTCCATGTCGTTGTATCGTTTGGGGATTCCGTTGGATACAAACAAGTCCTTCCATCCGTCATTATCAAAGTCAACCCAAAGAGGTGCCCAGCTCCAATCTGTAGCATTCACACCACTGTAGCCACCTATTTCACTAAATGTCCCATTTTTCTTGTTCAACTGTAGAGTGTTCCTGGAATATTGCAAGACATACCCCAATTGCTTTCGTGCGGAGAACGTTTCGAAATTATCTTCAGTAAAAGAGCTTTTTAGTACAATAGGGTCCTCAGGTAACATATCGATAGACAGGATATCTGAGAATCCATCGTTGTTAAAATCCCCGACATCAACACCCATGGAAGATTTGCTGGTATGCGTAATATGCTGAGTAAGTTCATCCCGAAAGGTTCCGTTTTTTTGGTTAATATAGAGGTAGTCATTTTCGGAAAAGTCATTGCAAATGTATAAGTCGGGGTAGCCATCCATGTTAAAATCCCCCATAGCCACGCCCAGTCCGAGGCCGGCAGGTGAGCCCAGTATGCCACATTGTTGGGTAACTTCTACAAATGTGCCATTTTGGTTTTCGAATAGCTTATCACCGCTATAAGGGTCATAAAGATGTTGGTGGAAGCTCCTGGAATTGGAAGAATAATGCTGCTGAGGATTATAATTTAAAAGAAATACGTCTAAGTCATTATCTTCGTCAAAATCTGCAAACAACGCCTGGTTACTGTATCCGGAAAAATCCAGACCATACAGGAGAGCTTCGTCTTTAAAAACCGGAATACCCTGATCATTTACTCCTTTGTTAATCAAAAACTGGTTTTTAGCCCTAATAATTCCCCTGAAATACCCCAGCTTGCAAATGTAGATATCCAACCAACCGTCATCGTTGATATCGACTACCGATACACCGTTTGTCCAGGTTTTTTCCTGAGGAATGGCCTGAGGTGAAACATCTCGAAAAGTGAGGCCCCCCTGGTTGAGAAATAACTTGTCCGGTTCCATATTTGCACCAAAATACAGGTCGATCAATCCATCATTATTAAAATCACCTGCGCCTATACCACTTCCGTTGTAAAAATCTATAAAATCGAGAAAGTTAAGTGAGTCTGTATTGATGAGATTATTCTGAAAATGGAGACCGGTATGTTCTTGATCTAATGCTGTGAAAGCAAATCGGTGATTTTCGCCCCGTTCACAAGAAAACATAAAAAAGAAAGCAAAAAGAAGCTGAGAGAAATAAGCTGACCGCAATAGTTTTCGACATGTTGTTGAAAGGCTCATGTATATTATAAAAAGCTGGTACATTGGTATCCCAAGGTCAGGTTGGCACCTTGAATTTTAGAAAAATAACCCTCCAAGGGTTTTTAACCGGTGGAGGGTTGTTATTTAAATGTTTTAAGAGTATTCCCTTAATTAATACCCATCATTTTGATTTAGATTCCCGTTCTTATTAATCTCTACCTGAGGGATTGGAAACAATGTCCGGTAATCGCCATTTGGCTCGTGAGACAGCCACGATTTTTTTGTAAACACACCAAACCGGATCAAATCCTGGCGGCGATGTGCTTCTTCAAAAAATTCATAGCCCAATTCGTCTAAAAGCCTGCCATATTGAATATCGCCCCCACCTTCGAAGGTTTCACCATGTACATCCCTGCGCCCGTAATCGTAGTTGCTGCCTCCCATGAGATCAGCGCCGGAGACTGTGGCTTTCGCCGGATTACTCTTGAAGCTTCTTTCCCTGACTTCAGAAACTAGCACAGCAGCAGCGCCTGCTTTTCCCGTCCTGAGCAAGCATTCTGCTTTCATCATTAATATGTCAGCATAGCGAAAGAAAGGAAAATCGTTTTTAAGAATGGAGCCTGCTCCCTTTTCAATTTCAAATTTTCCCAGGCGTAACCCGTGATTCGCCTCCGTGGTATCAACGGCAGGTAGTTCATTTACCAGGTTAAGAACCTGCCCCTTTTGAGCTCCGTTTTGCACAGTCAACACATCGCCGCTTGAAGAATATTGGACACCTTTGATCCAGTTATCTCTGTATCTTGCATCATCGACGGTATCAAAACTGTTGATGAACTGAGGAATAGCACAGATGCCTCCCCAGGGAGAATTTTGCAGATCGTAGGTTGCCTGCATTTCCTGGGGTAGCGTTTGCATATGATGGTCGAAGGCATTCCAGTCATCCCAATATTGATTTAAATACTTGTCGTCATAAACCAGCGCCCAGATAATTTCGTCGGAACCCTCATTTTCAGTAATGAATATGTTTTTCTGATTGGTTTCCAACTTGTATTTGCCAGAACCAATCACTGAATCACACTGCACAATGCACTCATCCCATTTCGATGTTCCGGTATAAACCTCCGCATTCAGGTACACCTTTGCCAGTAATGTATGAGCCACCCATTTGTTCATTCTACCATAGGTTGACAGATCTTTTGCTTCGCTAAGATCATCAATGTTTTCAGTAATTTCTTTAACAATAAAATCAAAAACTTCCTGCCTTGTATTTTGCTCAGGCAGGTAATCCTCAGGAACGTCATAACGATCGACGATCGGCACATTACCATACATATCTAGCAGCACCCAGTAATATGTCGCCCTGAGCGTTTTTAATTCTGCCAAAGCGGTTTCCTTAAAATCACCCGTATAAACCAAGTCGTTCGCTATCTGATAGATTACCCGGTTAGTGGCAGTAATTCCACGGTAGGCCCTTTGCCAACAGTTAAGAATAATAGCATCTTCCGGTGTCCACTGGTGATAGTGGAACCGGCGGTAACCGCCATCATCTACCCATCCCCAAGGCCGCTTTGGAATAATCAGCGCATCCGTGCTTATCTCCTGCGCCCAGAAATAACTTTGCCATTTGTTAAACAAATCCCTCCAGGGCACATAGGCCGAGGCAATTAAAGAACCAACATCGTCTGTAGATGCCTGAAACTTATCCGATACTATTGTGTTGTAACTTTCATCCGCAAGATCTGTACATCCGATTGTGGTAAAGAAAGATAATAGAATTAATATTTTTTTCGCTTTCATCTCTTTTTAAATTTTTGATTTAAAAACTAACATTAGCGCCAATAGTGAATGTGCGTGTGGTAGGATATTGATCCCTGTTATTAATACCCGGATCAAGCCCAGTCCAGCTCACTTCCGGATCAATGCCTTTGTACCCTGTAATGATAAATGTGTTTAGGGTGGACACATATACTCTTGCCGAGCGGATCGCTGAACCAATATTCCCGAAATTATAGCCCAAGGTGATATTATCAACTTTCCAGAAATCGCCATCTTCTACATAGTAGCTATTGAATTCCAATGGGATATTTGTGTTCAACACTGCTTTGCCAAAGACTTTGTCATAAGCTGATTTTAACCGGTTATACCGTTCATCACCTGTGTTTTCATAATATGCTCTTTGGAGGTTTGCTATCTGGAAGTCAAATGATCCTCTCATGGTAACACTTAAATCGAAGTTTTTATACCTGAAGGTGTTGTTCCAACCTGCATGATAATTCGGTACACCATTGCCTATGATCTTCTTGTCTTCAAAGCCCCTATTAAAGTTGTCGTAATCGACAATCTCACCATCCACATTCTCATATATCCATTTACCATCTTCGGTAATATCAACCACTTTATAGCCATGGAAATTACCTATTTTCCCGCCAATTTCTACAAGATGTGTGTGTGTTTGAATAGGAACGCCTGTGCCTCCTGCGGGAAAATAGTTTGTCTCCAACTGGTAAAGATCGTTTGAAAGCGTTACCAGTTTATTTGAATTAGTAGAGAACAGTACCTGGGTAGTCCACTCAAAATCAGAGTTTTTCACGGGAACGAAAGACATACTCATTTCGAGCCCCTTGTTTTCCATGATTCCAACGTTAGCTGTGGTATGATCATTGAGGTTAGGCGGTACTGGCACCTGGTAACTATATAACAGGCCGTCGATCCTGCGAATATAATAGTCAATGGCACCGTAAATCCTATCCCCCAGGAAACCGTAATCCAAACCAATGTTGTATTCCTCTTTCTCTTCCCACCTTAAATAGGGATTGGGGTTCTGTTCAGGCTCCAGAGAACGTATCCAATTACCATTAATTAAAAAATAGTCTGCATATTTTAATGTAGCTACACCCAGAAAAAGATCTTTTGGTGAGTTGCCCGTCACCCCATACCCGGCGCGTAGCTTAAGAATATCAAGTGAATTAATTCCAGACATAAATGACTCTTCATTGATTCGCCAGCCTATGGATACGGCGGGAAATGTACCCCATGGCGTCTTTGCTCCGTAGAGCTGGCTGGCAGCCTCATGTCGCACACTAGCCAAAAATAAATACTTGTCCTTAAAACTATAGCTTGCACGCCCGAAAAAGCTGATCAGGTTTGTTTTTCCCCTGTTGCTCCACATGCTTGCATTCCCCTCTTCTAACGCCTTTCCGGATCCGATATTTGCGTATCCGAAAGCATCGGTCGCAAAATCTTGATTTGTCATTCCGGAGTTAAACCATTCGTTTTCCTGGTAGCCATACCCCCCTAAAACTGAAAATTCATGATCGCCGGTAATTTTTCGATATTCGCCAATAAGTTCTAAAAACCGGTAGATGCCTTCTTCATTACCTATGGAAGCAAAGCCATTTCTTCCATCCCTGGTGGTACTGATGTGCTGCTTTGTTTCCGAATACCCGCGAGACCTGTTGTATTTATCATAGGCCATATTCGCATTTAAGCTTAATCCGCTAAAAGGTGTATATTTTATCCTCGCATTGTACCGGGTATATTGATGTTTACTCCTTCCATCGCTCTCGAATATTCTTGCTAACGGATTATCATAGTCGAAGATCCCTTCCTGAAACCAACTTCCGTCTTCATTTTTTGTTGGCGAAGTAGGGTTTTGGATATTAATTTGCCTGTAGATCCACCCATCAAAACTATCACCATCTCTGGTCATCGTAAAAGTATTTTGCCTTCCAATAATGCCCAAATTGAACTCCAATTTGTCGTCATACATTTTGTGCGTCACATCTATCCTTCCGTTGAAGGTTTTGTTATCAGACTTTAAGAAAATCCCTTCGAGTCCTCTGTAGTTGAAATTCAACAGATAGTTAGTCTGGGAGTTACCACCCCTGTAGCTTAGGTTGTGTATTTGCGAAAACGGCGTTTGCGTTGCTTCATCAAACCAATCGGTAGAAGCGCCATTATCCCAGGATGCATCGCGTGTACCATCTGTAATTTGTTGCCTATAATCCTCTGCAGAAAGCATATCCATCTTCCGCGCTATCGTTTGGGCGCTCAACTGAAAACTGTAATCCAGCGTGTTAATCTTATTGCCAACCTTCTTTGTGGTAATAATTATTACGCCGTTATTACCGCGCACTCCATAAATAGCTGCTGCGGAACCGTCCTTCAATACGTCTATAGATTCGATATCTTCAGGAGCCACCGTATTCAAATCGCCAGGAATACCATCAATAAGCACTAATGGCTCAATATTGGTACCGAGAATAGTAGTATTACCTCTTAATAATACTTGTACACCGCTTGTAGGGTCACCGCTTGAAGAAGCAATCGTCAAACCAGCTACTTTACCCTGTAGCAACTGGCCAGCATTTTTCACAGGGGCTTTCACAAAATCCTTTGATTTAACAGAAGCCACAGAGCTCGTCACATCCCCCTTCGTTTGCGTTCCATAGCCTATTACCACGACTTCCTCTAACGAAGTAATATCCGGTATCATTACAATATCAATGACAGATGTATTGCCTACGGTAACTTCTTCTGGTACAAAACCCACGGAGCTAAATACCAGAATCGCTTCTGAAGATGGCACTACTATGTTATAGTTTCCATCGACGTCTGTGACAGTACCTTGTGCAGTACCTTTGATAATGACATTGACACCAGGTAGTCCATTGGGTTCCTCCTCGGTAGTCACCTTTCCCGTTACATTTATTGACTGGTAAAACTCGACAACCTCTTGAACCTTTGCTTCGCCTTTTTTTACTTTCGACACATGTACATTATCATTGATCCTTTTAAACCTCAACCCTGACTGTGCAGAAATCTGAAGCAGGGCTTCCTCAAGGGATTCATCGTCTATAAAAAGGCTAATTCTCGGTGTGTTTTCGAGCTCCCTTTGATGGTAAGTGAAATTCAATTGCGTCTGACGCTCAATTGCTTTGAAAACATTTTCAATCTTCGCATTGCTAAATTGAAGATGCACATTCATATCATTTATACTTGCCATTTGTGCTTTACTGGTAGCGGCAAATAGCATTGAGGACAACATTGCCTGAATAAAAATGCCATATAAAGTCAGTTTTGTCATTCTTAATAATTGTTGTAAAACTTTACGTTTCATATTTTTATGAAGTTTGGTGGTTAATTAAACTGATCATTGAACTTTTATCTGTGATGCTACCAAGAGAATGCGCCAACATTTTTGATTGGTAGATCATAAAACATGATGTCAGTGATGGCGATCTTATCGTCGCACTGACTTTTTTTTTACTAGTATCGTTTTACCCCATATCTTTTTTATTTGATGATTACTTTTTTACCTCTTATTTCGTATTCAAAACCCAGCACGAAGCTGATGCCGTTTAGCACTGTTTCCAGGCTTTTATCTTTATAATTGCCTGTGTAACCCTTTAGAATTCTTTGGTTTAATCCAGTTGCGTCTATTTCAACCCCATACCAGTTTTTCAGTTTTTTAGTGATTTCTTCCAGTGACGAATTTTCAAAAACCAATATTCCGTTTACCCAGGCCAATACTTTTTCCGCATCAAAATTTTGGACCCTAAATGTGTTGTGTTTACTACTGAAAACAGCTTGCTGGTTAGGGGTTAGATATCGTTCGTCAAGGCTATGGTCAGGACTTTCACGGGAAACCTTTACACTTCCGGTGACAACAGCCACTTCAAAATCGTCTGCATTGTTGTTGGTTTTTATATTGAAGGAAGTCCCCAGCACTGTTGTGTTAATACTGCCAGTCCTGATAACGAATGGTCGGGTAGGATCATCGGCAACCTCAAAAAATGCTTCCCCTTTAAATTCAATAATCCTCAGGCTGTCAGAAAAATTCTGTGGGTAATGAATCTCACTTTCGGAATTTAATTTGACCATCGTGCCATCAGAAAGCTTCATCGTATATTTTTGTCCACGATTAATGGTTTTCGATAAAAACTTTACCTCCCGCCCGTGTAGTGATTCATTAGTCAATTTAGGTTGGAAGTATATGAAGCCTGATACGGCTATGAGCGAAAGAAATGTCAATCCCACTGTTAATTTACTGAAAAATAAAGACCTACTTCTTTGTGGAATCGCTCCTCTTTGATGAAATGGCTCTTTTACATGATTGTTTTCTTTATGAAGAATTCTTTCCTGTATCAGCATAAAAAGTTCGTCTTTGTTTTTTAGAGGGGGATCATCATCCGAATTCCACAAATTTTCGATTTCGACCGCGCAAGTTGCCTCCATCTGCTCCGACCGATACCATCGAAGAATCTCCCTTACTTCTTCGTCCTTGCATTTGCCCGCCCTGAACTTTCGTATTAATTTTTTGTCCACTGTAAATCGCCTTAGTATACTATATACCAATGAAAGGCCGGAACTACTCACAGGCTCAGTGAAACTTTGTTAAAAAGCACAGTGCATAAGTATCTTCTTTTAAAAAATTAAAAAAAATATTTACTAAATTCCTGCAAATGACTAATATGAGTAAACATTACTTTTAAAATGCTAATTGATTCTTCAGTGATAAGATCCTTAAAGGAAGGAGGTGAGGCAGCGTTTAAAATCGTCTATGACACCTTCAGTCAAAAGATCTTTATCGTCGCAATAAAGTTCGGGTTAGCTGAGGAAGAAGCACAGGAAGTTGTTCAGGAGGTCTTCGTTAAATTATGGGATCACCGGAGAACCTTGAAGGAAGATTTATCTATTAATGCCTACCTGCTGACCATCACAAAAAACACGTTGATCAATTATAGCAAAAAACAGGCATATGAAATAGCGTATAAGAAGTACCTTGACAAGCAAGATCTGAATTCCAATTTCAGCACCGAGGATGAGATTATTTATGCTGATTACGAATTATTAACTCAATCATTTATCAATCAACTCCCGGCTCAACAGAAAGAAATATTCCTGCTTGCGAAAAAAGAAAATATGCCTAGTAAAGAGATTGCTGAAAAACTAAACATCTCCCTGCGAACGGTTGAAAACCAGATATACAGGGCTACAAAAAAGATCAAAGAAGAGCTGAGAAGAAATAATGTGGCAATTGATTTACTATCAATATGTGGATATTTCTTCTGTTTCCTCTTGTGAGCAAATGGTATTAGTATTCGATAAACTTATACTACCATATGTTTAAATTTTTAAACGTTTAGCAGATATTTGATATAATAATCAAATGGAGGACGAACGAATTTTCACAAATGACAAAATACGATCACTCTATCCGGCCAGGAGGTGATTTTCACAGAATCTAAAGCGGGGAATGGGCGAATGACAACCTCAACAAAGGGGTGCCAGTAATGAAAAAAAGCCTTGTGCTACGCACAAGGCTTTCAATCTCTTATCACCTTCGCTAAAGCTTCGGCGATCAATGGCAGAGAGTGAGGGATTCGAACCCCCGGACCTGTTACAGTCAACGGTTTTCAAGACCGCCGCGTTCGACCACTCCGCCAACTCTCTTTATGGTCTGGATCACTTTGTGAACCCCAATTTCAAAACGATTTTCTGAAATCGGAGTGCAAATTTAGGTTTAAATTTTTAATGGCAAAAATAAATCTAAAATTCCTTTTCTTTTTTCTTTTTGTCTCGTTCGGCCTTGGCCAGTGAGGCGTTTAGCTCAAAGCCAGACAACATGATAAAACTGATCACAAACTGCCACACCATCAACGCAATCATGGCGCCTATTGAGCCGTAAAGCTTGTTATAGGTGCCGAAGTTGGTAATGTAAAAGGAGAAGCCATAGGAAACCGCTATGATCAGGATGGTAGATACAAGTGATCCGGGAGAAAGAAAACGCCACCGTTTATGAAGCACCGGGGCAAAATAGTAAATGGAGGAAATCGCCAGGAGGAACATCACGAATATTACCAGGAAACGGAGTGCGATGATGCCAAATAAAAGCAAATCCCTACCCAGCAGTCCATGATCTAACAAATAATTTAAAACGAGCTGGCCCCCGATGAGCAAGGCCACTGCCAGAACGATCGAAAAAATTAACAGCAAAGTGAGTGCAAATGAAATGAGCCGGGTCTTAAAAAAACCTCTTTTTTCTACTGTTCTGTATATCTTATTAAAAGCTCCAATTAATGCAAGCATACCATTGTTGGCGAGGTACAAGGACAGGATCACTGAGAATGATAGCAAGTTGCCGCGCGGTTTATTGATTACGTCAAAAATAGTGCTCGTTACTTGTTCGAATAGCGCCAGGTCCCCAATTTGCTTGATGATGGTTTCATATAAATTGGGGATCGGAATGTAGGGTATCAATGTGATCAGAAAAATGATACCGGGAAATAAAGCCAGTGTAAAATTATAGGCTACGCCACTGGAACGCTCATAAATCTCGTTATTCTTAAAATTTTGAATGTAGAGTGTAATCAAATGAAAAAAGGAGATCTCATGTCTGCCAAAATGGATGGTATCTAGTTTTTCAATAGTGTGCCTGACGGTCCGGCTGTCGGTTAAAAATCTAATGAGATTGGGCATCAGTAAAAAATGGCTTTAAGACGCGAATTAAAATTTCCGGAGCTAAACATGGCCTTCTATTTTCTGCATTTACAAAAGCGAGTGTCGTCTGTCCTAAATTTATTAATTTTTCCTTTTCATTATAGATTTCGTAGTCAAAAATAGCCCTTTTGGAGGGTAATTCCTTTAAATAGGTTTTGATGGTCAGCATCTCATCATAAAGAGCCGGGCGGATGTATTTCGAAGAGTTTTCTACTACCGGCATCATCACCCCCGAGCTTTCTATTTCCCGGTAGGTAATCCCCAAATTTCTCAGGGAGTCTGTCCTGGCTATCTCATAAAACCTGGCATAATTGCCATAGTACATATATCCCATCTGGTCCGTATCGGCGTAGCTTACTCTAATTTTAATCTCGTCTGAAAACATATTACTGGTAAATTCTGGCGCGATTTAACGCCTGTTGGAATTTTCTTGCGTTGTTATTGTGCTCCCGAAGGGAAGCGGTGAAATTGTGGTATCCTGAAAAATCTTCCCTGGCGCACATGTATATATATTTGTGATCCTCGTGGTTCAACACGGCATCGATTGAAATGATGGACGGAAAATTGATAGGGCCGGGGGGGAGTCCGGCATATTTATAGGTATTGTAAGGCGAATCTATTTCCTTATGCACATTTAATACCCGTTGGATCTCAAAATTGCCGACGGCGTAAATCAACGTAGGATCAGCCTGAAGGGGCATACCCATTTTAAGTCGGTTCAGGTATAACCCGGCTATCCTCGGGCTCTCGTCATTGTGGCGGGTCTCGGCCTGAACGATAGAAGCCAGGACCGATACCTCTGCCGGGCTCATATTAAGTGCTATCGCCTTATCCATCCTGCTTTCATTCCAGAATTTGTCGTATTCCTTTTTAAATTTCTCCAGTAGCTGCTCAGCGCTAATGGTCCAGTACACTTCATGGGTATTAGGAATAAACATGGTTCGGAAACTTTCCCTGTCAAAACCAAATTTCTCTGGTGTTTCAGGGTCAAACAGCAGGTAATCAAATTGTGCCGCTTCGAGCTCAATATTGTCGCAGACTTTTTCGGAAAGCTCTTCCAGGAGACGGACATTGGAAAAAGTTATATTGACCGGCGTTTGCTCGCCTCCACGGAGCATTTTTATCGTTTCATAATTCGTAGCATTTGCCTTGATAGTGTATTTGCCCGGCTTCACATTTTCCTGGTAATTCATCAGTTTGGCCATAAACGCAAAGGACATCAGGTCATTGACATAGTCGGGATACAATCCTTCTTTTACATCTTCAAATGTGTCTCCATGATAAATGTAAAACTCACGGTCTTCCTGATCGACCAGCAAATTAGGCGTATATACAATCTGGTAGGCATAGAATGAAAATGAAATAAACATGATCATCAAGACCACCAGTACTATGACAAAGATTTTTCTTGTTTTCATATGAAGGGCAAAATTAATAATTTGACCCAAAGTATTGTGGAATTTTATGACGAAGAATAATAGTGCGACGGTATTAAAGATGTATGAGAACAACCCTGAGCAGAGTAAAATCGAAAGGCTTGCGAATGCATTAAAAGATGGCTCGGTAGTGATTTACCCAACTGACACGGTGTATGGGTTGGGCTGTGATCTGTATAATTCCAAAGCGATTGACCGGATCACCCGAATAAAAAGCTTTAGCGCTGCCAAGCCAATTTTCACGATCATTTGTGAAGACATCAGCCAGGTGTCTCAATATACCAAGGTAATCAGCAATGAAGTTTTTAAAATGATGAAACGGGTCTTGCCGGGACCTTATACATTCATTCTGGAAGCCAATAATAAAATACCAAAGGCAATCAATCAGAAAAGGAAAACAATCGGCGTGAGGGTTCCTGACAATAATATTACCCTGGCCATCGTCCGGGCGCTTGGCAACCCGATTATAACGACATCCATTAAATTCGACGATGATGTGGTAGAGTATTATACAGATCCGGCAGATATCATTGACGCCTACGAAAAATTGGTTGACTACATTGTCGATGGGGGACTGGGTGGGAACTCGCCAAGTACGATGGTGGATTGCTCAAAAGAAGAAATCGAGATCATTCGCGAAGGTGCTGGAAATCTCGATAATTTGTTTTAGGAGATGGAGGAATGTTCTATTTTCGCTTTTTAAAATTTGCTACTCTGAGCTGTTATTATTTCCCATGGATATTGTAAAAATCCTTCATTCGGTACCGATTTTCACTGGCCTGGATACCCACATGATTCAGCGGATACATCGCGTGATGCTACGGGAAGAATATGGAAAAGACACCAAGATCATTGAGGAAGGAAATGTGGGTAATAGCATGTTTATTATTCTTTCCGGAAGCGTGCGTGTGACGAAATATGGAGCCAATGGTCAGGAGGTATTAATCACTAACATGCAATCAGGATCTTATTTTGGTGAGTTGTCCTTAATTGATAACCTGCCGCGCTCTGCCAATGTTGTGGCCAATGAAAAATCAGTTTTATTAAGCCTTGGTAAGCATGTATTCGAAAAGCTACTGAATGAAAACAAGGAATTTGCGGTAACCTTTTACAAAAACTGCATGATGGAGACCATGTCTCGGATCAGAGAAACTGCTTCCAACTTAACGGTTTCCCAAAATGTGCTCAGCCAGAAATCCACCCGTCTCGACCAGATTGATGCTGACCTGATGCACGCAGCCAAAATCCAGGACTACTTTTTGAACACCAATATTCTTGAAGACGAAAAGCCTTTGATCGAAGGGGTGAAGCAATCCTATGTATACAAGCCTTACCTGGAAGTGGGGGGTGATTTCCTGAATATCCATAAGATTGATGATAACAAGCTGGGTATTGTTATTGCCGATGTGATGGGGCATGGGATATCTGCAGCGCTCGCTACCGGGGTCATGAAAAGTGCTTTTACCCTTTTCGTTAAGAAATATGGTGAGCAGCCCGTTGACCTGGTGAAGCGGATGAATACGCATTTTTATGAGATTTTTTCCTCTCTTTATGCGACCGGGTATTACGCTTTTATTGACATGTCCAATAAAAAGATCAGAATGGTGAAAGCAGGCCATCATCACCCGCTCATCTGGAAGAAAAACATGCAGACTTTCGCCGCCCTGGAATCTGCAGGCCCTGGTTTGGGGATTATCCCCAATGCCGTTTTTAACGAGTTGGTCATAGATATTGAATCGGGTGACAAAGTGTTGTTTTATACCGACGGAATCATTGAACAAAAAAACAGGCAATCTGAAATGTACTCCCAGGAGCGACTGGAATGCATCTTCAGCGAATTAATAAAAAGAGGTGAACCGGACATACTACAGGTCATTCTGGAAGACCTCGCCGACTACAGCGGCACCATCGAATTCCAGGATGATGTGTCATTACTCCTTTTTGAGTTTTAAATTGAACCAGGCCAGACGATAGTCAGGCCGGTCTGATTTGTTTTTTCAATACGCATTACCAACTCCCATTCAAACGTTGTTAAGGTCTGCGACCTTTAATGAGGTTGCTTCGCCCTCCGCGCCCTTGCGCCTGGTTGCTTGATCCCCCGCAGATTCATCCGACCACTTCCCGCAAACCATGCACACGTCCAGTGGTGGGATGAAGAAACTCCATACCTAATGCCCACTGCCGATGATCTCCTCTTTCGGTCATCCGACTTCCGACTTCCGACTTCCGACTTCCGTCATCCGACTTCCGACAAAAGTTCACACATTCCTAAGTTGTCCTCTGCCCATACCTCTCTGCCCTTACCTCTTTGCCCCCCGGCACATCCCAAATCCGCAATCACACATCAAAATTCCGGAATCCGTCTTACCCTGTATTCCTCATAGCACCCGCTAGCGCATTGATGGTCAGCAGCAGGTTTCGCAAAGTTTCTTCACTGCCATTTTCTGTGTTGGCTTTTTCCGCCCGCCATTTTTTGAGTAGGGAGACCTGCTTTCTATGGAGTGTAGTCATCACGGAGGCACGCAGTACGCTCGAATAGTGGTGGTCTACGCGCCGCTTTTCGATCCCTTCTTCCAGAAGGCTGTGCAGCGCATCTTTTGCCTTTTCAAATTCATGGATAAAAAGGTTGAGGAATTTTTCGCGAATAGCCCTGTCGGGAACAAGGGCAGCATATTCCCTCATGATCCCGACGTCTGTGGCAGCGAGACTTGTGTCCACATTCGTCAGCACATACCGGATAAATGGGTCGCTTTTAACGGCCTTCTTCAACCGGGCAAAATTTTCAGGGTTGTTCTTTTTCAGGTTGTCCAGCGTGGTTCCTACACCATACCAACTGGTCATGTTATACCTCGATTGGCTCCAACTGAATACCCATGGAATCGCGCGCAGATCACCAATAGTTTTCCCACCTGTTCTCCTGGACGGACGAGAGCCTATCTTACTGTTTTCAATCGCATCGATCGGGGTGGCGTTGCGGAAATAGTCGATAAAGCCGTCCATGTTGATTAATTCGGAGTACAGCTTTTTGCTTTCCACAGCCAATTGTTCAAACACATCCGCAAGGGGGTGGAAGGTTTTTTTACTGTAAAAATTGGAAATTGATTTTCCTGCTGCGCTTGCTACCAGGAGTTCCAGGTTATAGCTGGCGTTGATTTTATTGGCATATTTTTGTTCGATCGTCTCTCCCTGTTCCGTTATTCGAATTTGATCATTGAGAGTTGAATGCGGTAAGGCATCCACAAAATAGTGGGTCGGTCCCGCGCCGCGACTGATGGATCCGCCTTTTCCGTGGAAGAAGAATAAGCTCACATCATGTTTATTGCCCACTTCAATCAATTTTGACTGGGCTTTGTATAAGTTCCAGTTGCTGGCAAATATTCCGCCGTCCTTATTACTATCGCTGTAACCCACCATCACTTGCTGAACAAGCTGTGGTGCATTTGTTTGCTTGCGAATGTACTCAAGGCTCCTTTTGGTGAATGGATGGCTCAAAAACGCATCCAGGATTTCAGGGCCATTCTCCAGGTCTTCAATCGTTTCCAGCAGAGGAACGACTGGTACCACGCACACGATTCCATTCTCGGTTTTTTTGGTGAGACCGGTTTCCCTGGCAAGCAGGTAGACCGCCAGCAGATCGCTCAGGCTCCGCGTCATACTTACGATGAAAGAGCCTATTCCCTCGGTGCCGTATTTGCTCACATGTCCCTCAATTTCCTTATAACATGACAATACCGCCGAAGCATTTTCACCTAAATCCATATTTGGATTGGTGAAAGGTCGGTTTGACTTCAGCTCTTCTTCAATAAAAGCTAATCTTCTTTCTTCTTTCCAGGAGGTAAAATCATTATCAGGTATGGAGGCAGCGTCCATAAGCTGTGAAATGGCTTTATCATGGAAAGCGGAATTTTGCCGGATATCCAGGTGCGCTAAGTGGAATCCAAACGTTTCCACCAGACGAATAGCTTCTCTAACATCAGTGTACGCAATCGATTTGGCACCATATTGCACCAGTGAATTTTGAAGTATTTTTAAGTCTTCCAATAATTCCGAAGAATAGCGATAGCTCCCCGTAAAATCATCCAGATCAGTGATCTGGCCGTGTGCCACTTTTATAGGAAGCTTTGCTATGAGTAAGTTAATGTACTGCCGGAATGCCTCGCCTTTGTTCCTTTGAATAGACGATTCACCTGTCTGACCAAGATCAGTGCAGATTTTCTGAACCCGTTTTCTGAACGCCCAGTCCGTTTCTTCAATATGAATGGCAAAACTGACATGTTTCACCAGCTCCGTGAGTTTGTCTTTAATGACGGAAAGGGCATTTAATCGTAGGGTATTGAGTGTGAAATTTGTTACTTCGGCTGTCACAAGCGGATGCCCGTCGCGGTCGCCGCCTACCCAGTCGCCGAAAGTGATTTTCGGGAATTTCCCACCCACAAAGATGGAATCTTTATTAAACCCGGTTTCCTCCCAAGCCTGGATAAGCCTTCTGTCCAACACATTAATGACATTGGGGAAGACGTTGGTGAGGTAATATAAAATGTTCCTTAGTTCGGAGGGAACATCCGGCTTGTCTAAAAAGATTTCACCTGTTTTCCAAAGTCGATAAAGGCTCAATTTTATTTCTTCCCTGATGCCGTCCTGCTCTTTGGGAGTGTACATTTGATTTTCTCTCTTTACGAGGAGGAGGTATAGTTCGCGATGGTGCTCCAGTACCGTGGTACGTTTTGCTTCCGTCGGGTGGGCAGTGAGCACGGGCTCCACATGGATGCCTGCCAGTCGGTCGGCAATTTGTTCCTCGGTTATTCCAAGCTTTTTCAAACGTTTAAGGTGATATCCCCAAAGACCATTAATTTCGGAAAGGGAGGTGTTTTCCTTTTCCCTTCGGTCTTGTACGGCATTGTTTACCTCGACCATATTGAGCACCTGAAACACCATCGAATACAACTGGACATGTTTAATGGTGATTTCCGGGGAGTCCAGGCCTTCCGCATTGTTTATCCAGGGAATTTGGTCGGCCATTTTTTCCTCGCCATTTTCTATCAGGACTTCCTTTAGCGCTTGCAGGAGGAATTCGAGGTCGTAATATGGCTTTCCAAGTTTGGCTTTAACTTGTTCAAGTACGTTCTTATTCATTTATATCTGGGAAAAGGATTTGATAGATATGTTGCAAAACTAATAATAAAAGACCTTTTTCAGCAAGTTCGTTCACAACAAAGTGTCACATTTGTTAAAACTAACCTGTCCATTGTATGTTTTAAAATATCGGCGAATAATTATTTTTGGCATTGAGAATTAACCAAAACATTTAATGTTGAAAAGAAGAATAGTTTTAGTGACAGGGCTTTTTGTATTGTCCCTGGTGTCTACAGGAATGTTGGCAAAAGAATCCTTGCATTACAAGTTGTCTATGCCAGAGCCACACACGCATTACTTTGAGGTGCAATTGGATCTACAGGGATTTAGCAAATCTTCCCTGGAGCTTAAAATGCCAGTGTGGGCGCCCGGCTCTTATCTAATCAGGGAATTTGAGCGCAATGTTGAGTCGTTTGAAGCGAAAAGTGACGGTGGAGACCAATTGAAGACCTATAAAACAGATAAAAATACCTGGCGAATTGAGACGGGCAAAGCACAAAATCTGGTCATTAGCTATCGGGTATATGCATTTGAGTTGTCCAATCGAACAAGCTTTCTGGATGCTGATCATGGATACTTTAATGGTTCAAGTGTATTCATGTATATTGAGGATTATAAAGACCTGCCCTTAACCCTTGAAATCATCCCCTATAAAAAATGGAATCTGGTAAGCACGGGGTTGCCAAGAGTGAATGAAGAGGGTTGGCATTATCGTGCTGAAAATTACGATCACCTGGTGGATTGTCCGGCGGAAATGGGGAATCACAAGGAAATCAATTTCGAAGTTCAGGGTGTAAAGCATACCATTGCGATGTACGGTCCGGCAAATTATGATGAAGAAAAACTGGTGAAAGACTTCACTGCTTTCATCACAAAATGCAACGAGATATTCGGTAGCAATCCAAACAAGTATTATCTTTTTATCATTCACAATGTGGAAAGTGGCGGTGGCGGCCTGGAACATATGAACAGTGTGACCATGCAGGCGCGGCGCTGGAATTATAAATCTGAATCCACCTATGAGAGCTTTTTGACAACGGCCGCTCATGAATACATTCATGTATGGATCGTCAAGCGCATCAGGCCTGAAGTGTTAGGGCCATTTGATTATAACAAAGAGATTTATACCGATCAGTTGTGGGTGATGGAGGGCTTTACCTCCTATTTCAGCCAATTGATTTTGTGCCAGTTGGGGTACATTGAAGATTATGAATTTATCAACTTTTTTGCGGACAGAATTTCCAACATGGAGGCTTCCAAAGGAACGCGGGCCCAGTCGCTGAGTGAATCGAGCTTTGACACATGGATAGAGTTTTATAAAACGGATGAGAACAGCGGAAATACTACAGTTTCCTATTATGTCAAAGGTTCGGTGATTGCCAATCTGCTCGACTTGCTGATCATTGACCATTCAAATGGCGAAAAGGACCTTGGGGACGCGATGAAATACCTTTATGAAGAATACTATCTGAAAACAGGAAAGGGCATCCCGGACGGAGAATTTAAAAAGGTATTTGAACTCTTTGCCGGTCAAAACCTGGATGACTTTTACCGCAGGTACATCGATGGTACTGAAGAAATAGATTATGCCCGTTTTTTATCATTGGCAGGTATCAATGTGGAGAAAAAATTGAGCAGTGCTGAATTGCTATTGGGTGTGGTGACCATTGATGAAGAAGGGAAAGTAATCGTGAAAAGTGTCAGGGAAGATAGTCCTGGCTGGATTTCCGGGATAAATGCCAATGACGAAATCATAGCAGTCGATGGTTTTCGGGTTAGGCAAAGAGGGATTTCCGCCATTCTCGACAATAAAAACCCGGAGGACATAGTGGAAGTCATATTAGCACGGGATGGAATCATTAAAACAATCGATGTGACACTTCATCCTACGGAGAATTATTATTACTATTTGAAGCCGTATAAAGAAAGGACCGCAAAACAGCAGCGCGTGCTCTCCAAGTGGCTGAAAGACTAAACCTATGACCCTTTAATTTGATGGACAAACAACAGGCAAAAATTGAGATCGAAAACCTGATCGAAAAGATTGATTATTATAATGATCAATATTATCAGCAGGACAATTCTGAAATAAGTGACTTTGAGTTCGATCAGTTATTAAAGAAGCTGGAGAAGCTGGAGAGCGAATTTCCCGAATTTAAATTCGATTATTCACCTACGCAAAGAGTGGGCGGAGCTGTAACCAAATCATTTGCCACGGTGACCCATAAATTCAGGATGCTCAGCCTGGGGAATACCTATTCGGAAGATGAACTGGAGGAATTTGACAAGCGTGTCGCAAAAGGCCTGAACGGGCAATCCTACGAATATTTTTGTGAATTGAAATTTGATGGGGTGGCCATCAGTCTGACGTATGAAAATGGTATCCTGGTTCAGGCAGCGACCCGCGGCGATGGCACCCGTGGAGACGATATCACTACCAATGCAAAAACGATCAGAAGTATTCCTCTTAAAATTAAGGGTGATAAAGTTCCCGAACTATTTGAGGTAAGAGGTGAGGTATTTATGCCAAAGAGTGTGTTTGAGGCGATCAATAAACAAAAGGAAGAGGCTGGGGAAGAGAAATTGGCAAATCCAAGGAATACAGCTTCTGGCACTTTGAAGATGCAGGATTCTTCCATTGTAGCCTCACGCAAACTAAACTGCTTTATTTATTCATTTTTGTCTGACAATACACCCTTTGAGTCGCATGGAGAAGCAATCTCTTTTCTTGAGAGCAAGGGTTTTAATGTGTCGAAAACCTACCGCAAATGTGCGTCGATCCGGGATGTTTTTCAATACATCAAGGATTGGGAAGAGAAACGGTTTGAACTGCCGCTGGAAACGGATGGTATCGTCATAAAAGTGAACAGCTACGCGCAGCAAGACCTGCTGGGGTTCACCGCAAAAAGCCCGAGATGGGCGATCGCATATAAATATAAAGCAGAAAGCGCCATTACCCGTTTGAATGACATTACTTACCAGGTAGGGCGCACGGGAGCTATCACACCGGTGGCGGAGCTTCAGCCAGTTTTGCTTTCGGGAACCACCGTGAAGCGGGCCTCCCTACACAATGCCAATGAGATTGAGCGCCTGGATTTACGCATTGGTGATCACGTGTTTGTAGAAAAGGGAGGTGAGATCATTCCAAAAGTGACCGGTGTTGAAATGTCAAAAAGGGACTTTGATAGCCAGGTTATTAAGTACATTGAAAACTGCCCCGAATGTGGAGAGAAACTCATTCGCAAGGAGGGCGAAGCCCAACATTACTGCCCAAACACCCTGGGTTGTCCGCCTCAGATCAAAGGAAGAATTCAGCACTTTATTCAGCGCAATGCCATGGATATTAATTCCCTGGGTGAACGTACGATCAACGCATTATATGAAAAGGGCTATGTGCATTCTCCTGCTGATCTGTACTCACTCACTTCCGGGAAGGTGCTTGAATTGGAAGGGTTTAAGGAATTGTCTACCAAAAACCTGCTGGATGGGATAGAGAAGTCAAAGGAGAATCCATTTGAAAATGTGCTGTTTGGCCTGGGAATCCGGTATGTTGGCAAGACAGTGGCGGAAAAATTAGCCGAACATTTTAAAACCATTGACGCTTTAGGAAAAGCCTCTTTTGAGGAACTGACAGAAGTCCCGGAAATAGGCGACAGGATCGCCGAAAGTGTGGTGCAATACTTTCAGAACGAGTTGAATGCCAGGGAAATTGAACGATTGAAGGCTGCTGGTTTACAATTTGAAGTCCAGGAAAACCAAGATGTTGCTAAAAGTGATGTATTAGTTGGCAAATCTTTTGTAATTTCGGGCGTATTTAGCAAAGTAAGTAGGGAACAGCTAAAAGAACTTATAAAAAGTAACGGAGGCAAAGTATTATCTTCTGTGTCGGGAAATCTGGACTACCTGGTAGCGGGTGAAAATATGGGCCCGGCCAAACTTGACAAGGCCAGAAAGCTAGATATCAATATTATTTCAGAAGATGATTTTTTGCAGATGATACAATAAACATGGATTGTATTTTTGAACATGGATTGATTTTTTATAAAAAAGGCAACCTGTACGCCAGTACAGCACAAACCAATTGTTTACGGCTTTCGTTGCCATAAAAGCTACACCCTCATGAAAACAATAAGCCTCCCGTTTGTTACCAATAAAGTTTTAAAAGGATCTGATAAAAAAGAAGGGAACCTGCAATATGCCGTTTCCAATAGCATATTGATCATATTTACCGCAAACGGACAAAGCTCCAAATTTCACCAGGTAAGGAAACTTCAGGAAAAATTTCAATTGGATGGCAAGAAAGTCAGCTTCTTATATGTTTTGCTGAAAGAAGAGGATCGTCCGGATGGAGCATTGGACGACCATATGATTGCTATTGACACAAAACATATCGGGATGTTTGGCGACATCAAAGATGAAAATGTAAGCAGAATCGTTGGCAGCCACTATGATTTTGTCATCACTGCTGACCTTATTCCTAATATCTATTCTGATTATTTATTGGCGAAATGTAAATCCAACTGTAAAATCGGAAGGTTTTTTGACAGCCATAATAAATTTTATGATCTGATGATCCAGACGACCGAAGGAAGCGACCTGGAGTTTTACTTGAATCAAGTCTATCATTATATAAAACAGCTTTAATTTTTTATGTACGACACGTTAAGAGGAACAGGCGTAGCATTAGTTACTCCATTTACCAGCAGTCTTGAAATTGATTATCCATCATTTAGAAAGTTGCTTGATTACAACGCCGATAACGGCGTAAATTATTTTGTAGTAAACGGTACCACCGGCGAATCTGCCACTACAAATAAGCAAGAGAAGCATGCTTTGCTTGATTTCATTCGCAATAACAATAAGAAGAATTTACCTATTGTATATGGTACCGGCGGGTATGATACACTTGACATAGTCGAACATGTGAAAGAAATGGACTGGGCAGGTGTGGAAGCGCTGTTAAGCGTAAGTCCATATTATAACCGGCCCTCGCAGGCAGGAATAATCAAGCACTACGAGGCGATTGCCGATGCATGCCCGAAGCCTGTCATTCTTTACAATGTGCCAAAGCGGACCGGGGCGAATTTGACAGCCGCTACGACTTTGGAGCTGGCGAAGCACCCAAATATTATTGGGATTAAGGAAGCAACAAGTGATTTTGGACAGATCATTGATATTCTTGCGGATAAACCGGATGATTTTATGTTGATATCGGGCGATGATATGAATACTGTCGCAATGATTTCTATAGGAGCTGCGGGTGTCATTTCCGTGCTGGCCAATGCCCTTCCGTTGAAGATGTCATCCATGGTCCAAAAAGCATTAAATGGAGATTATAGCGGCGCTTCAGAGATTCTTTTTGAATTAAGCAAAATGAATCCACACATGTACTCTGAAGGTAGCCCGGTAGGGGTAAAGCAACTGCTGGCTGAATTGGGAATAATGGAAAACCACGTCCGTCTGCCGCATGTTCCCGCAAGCGACAAACTGAAAAAGAAAATACAGTCTTTACTGTAAACAAAAAAAAAGGGCTCTCAATGGAGCCCTTTTTTTTGTGCTTTTAAAAATTAGCCCTCGTTTTTAATATCTTGTACTTCTACCCTAATATCTTGTGCTAAGTTTTTAAGATCCTGCATACCTTTTCTTACTCTTGTACCGGCTGCCTGATTTTTTTTGTCATAAAACTTTTGAAAGTCACCTTCTAGTGACATAACTAAATCTCTAAGTTCGTCGAATCTTTTCATTTTTATTCAATTAGGTTACGTATATATAGCGTTAAATTTTAGTCAGCAATATAGGTAAAATGTTTAAAAATCAATAAATGGATGCCTTTTTTTAAACATTTTTATGCGATTTCTTCAACGGCCTTTTTATAGTGGCCGCTTCGAAGTTTATCCGATATAGCAACGAATGCTTTGATGGTTTCTTCTACATCAGCTTCTGTATGTGCCGCCGTAGGAATTAGTCGCAGCATGATCACACCTTTTGGAACGACAGGATAAATCACTATCGAACAGAAGATTCCATAGTTCTCCCTCAAGTCATGCACTAATGCGCCGGCTTCAGGTGGCGTACCACTTAAAAAGACAGGAGTAACGGGTGATTGTGTGTTGCCAATGTTGAATCCATTGTCTTTTAGGCCTTTTTGCAGCCCGTTGACAATTTTCCACAGATTATTTTTCAATTCAGGTTTTGTTCGAAGAAGCTCCAGTCTTTTTAAGCCTCCCAGAACCAAAGGCATTGGCAGGGACTTAGCAAAGATTTGAGATCTTACATTGTATCGTAAATACTGAATGATGTCCTTATCCCCGGCAATAAAAGCACCGATGCTTGCCATAGCTTTCGCAAATGTTGAGAAGTATAGGTCTACCTCATCTTGTACGCCAAATTCTTCGCCAACACCAGCACCTGTTTTTCCTAATGTGCCAAATCCGTGGGCATCATCTATTAAAAGCCTGAAACTGAATTTCTTTTTGAGGGCCACGATGTCTTTTAAATTCCCTAAATCACCCGACATTCCAAAAACGCCTTCGGTGATCACAAGGATACCGCCGCCAGTTTCTTTGGCAAGCCTGGTAGCTCTTTGAAGTTGCTTCTCCAGGTTTTCGATGTCATTGTGAGGAAAGACAAATCGCTTGCCTATGTGCATCCTCAGGCCATCTATAATACAAGCATGAGCCTCAGAATCATAAACGATCACATCTTTTCTGTCTACGATAGCATCAATGATTGACATAATGCCCTGGTAGCCGTAGTTTAGCAACATGGCTGCATCCTTCTGGACGAAGGCTGCCAATTCTCGCTCAAATTTTTCATGGTATGTGGTGTTTCCCGACATGATCCTTGCACCCATTGGGTAGGCCAGACCCCATTCTTGAGAAGCTTCTGCATCAGCTTTCCTTACCTCGGGATGGTTGGCAAGTCCCAAATAATTATTCAAACTCCAGTTCAGCACTTCCTTCCCTTTGAATTTCATTCTCGGAGCTATTTCGCCCTCTAATTTCGGAAACATGAAGTAGCCTTCTTCTTTGAAGTTGGCGTATGTGCCCAGCGGGGTTCTTTCGGTTACTAGTTTCTCAAAAATGTCCACTTTTCTTCCTTTTTTATTTGATGTTTCAATCTGAAAGCGCGAAGTTAATACGAATTTTATATCTGGAAAAAACTAATCCATATTAATTATTTCCCAAAGTCTACATTTCATTCTTTCAGTGAAGAATTAAAAATTGCCTTTTCTGCCAGAATGGGGATGGTTTTTGGCTGGAAATGATGGTTTTGAGGTGTTCTAATGTGCGATGGTAAATGTTTTTTCAAAAAATCTCTATGAGCATAAATGAATTGCAGATGGCAGGTTCTCAGAATATTAAAAAAATTTTGATAGCAAACAGAGGTGAAATTGCGGGGCGGATCATTGCCACCACAAAAAAAATGGGAATCGCGTCTGTAGCAGTTTTTAGCGATGTTGACAGGGGCATGCCATTTGTGCGCGATGCAGATGAAGCCGTCCACGTAGGACCTTCCGAATCCCTAAAGTCCTATCTTAACATGGACAAGATCATTGAAGTAGCCCTGAGGATGAAGTGCGACGCGATACATCCGGGTTATGGATTTTTGTCCGAAAATGCCCTTTTTGCCAGGAAGGTGGCAGAAGCTGGAATTATATTTATAGGTCCGAAGCCACATACCATTGAAACCATGGGTGACAAAATCACCTCTAAAAGGACGGTAAGCAAGTTTGATATTCCTCTCGTTCCGGGGACATCGTCGCCAGTGAAAAATTCCGTTGAAGCCGAAAAGATAGTAGAAGAAATCGGTCTGCCCGTTTTGATAAAGGCGAGTGCGGGGGGTGGCGGAAAAGGAATGCGGGTAGTTGACAGCCATGAAAATCTCAAGGAAAGCTTTCAATCTGCGATGAGCGAGGCCCAGACGGCCTTTGGCGACCCCTCCGTGTTTATTGAAAAATTTGTTCAAAACCCACGGCATATAGAAGTTCAGGTGCTGGCTGATCAACACGGTAATTTTTTTCATTTAAATGAGAGGGAATGCTCTGTACAACGTCGACACCAGAAGGTGGTTGAGGAGTGTCCATCTGCGATTGTGGATGATGCTTTGAGGGAAAAGCTTGGCAAGGCTGCCATCGACGTGGCGAGATCGTGTGACTATGTGGGCGCTGGCACGGTAGAGTTTATCATGGATGAGGGCAAGAAATTCTATTTTTTGGAAATGAATACCAGGCTACAGGTGGAGCACCCCGTGACCGAAATGACAACCGGGCTGGACCTGGTTGCCTTGCAAATTGAAATCGCCGAAGGTAAAAAGTTGCAATTGAGGCAGGAAGATCTCGCACCGATTGGTCATTCCATTGAGCTGCGGGTCTATGCTGAAGACCCGGAAGATGGTTTTTTACCCTCGATTGGAAATCTTTGCCACTATAGATTGCCGGAGGGTCGAGGCATACGATTAGACGGGGGATATGAAGAAGGTATGGATATACCTATTTATTATGACCCTCTTATTTCAAAACTTATTGTTTATGACAAAGACAGAGTCTCCGCCATTCAGAAAATGATAGGAGCAATAAAGAAATACGAGATCAAGGGAGTGAAAACCACTTTACCTTTTGGGCTGTTTGTGATGCAAAACAAATACTTTCAAAAAGAGGATTTCGATACTAATTTTGTGGAGAAGCATTATGTGCAGGAGGTAGAAAAATTGAAGGTGGAAATGGAAGAGATTGCGGCTTTAATGACCCATAAGATATTGATGGAACAGAAAGATAATCTGGTTCCCGTGATCAGATCAAAATCAAATTGGCGACGAAGATTGATTTAAGTGAACATGCAAAGGCTAGTATTGGTAGTATTAATTTTAGTGGGAAGTGGGGTGCCCACATTCTCCCAACCTCGTCCCTTATATCCTATTTTACATGATTATGCCAAAGGCCTTTATAAGGAATATAAGACCATACCCGAGGAAAGAAGGTTTCGTCTGGAAGCAATTGCTGATTTTATTCTCCAAAACAAAAGCTATAATCGATTGTCTGAAGTATTGTTTATTGGAACAAATCAGTCTACCCGCAGCCAGTTGGCACAGGTGTGGGCTTACGCAGCGGCACATTATTATGGATTGGAAGGAGCGAAGTTTTATTCCGGAGGCATTCAGCAGGATCCCATTTCAGAAAATACAATTGAGGTCCTCGAACGGGCAGGATTTATTGTATATCGAATGAAAGAAGGGAACAGGAGGTACTACCAAGTCAAATTCAGCTATAAAATTGATCCTGTCATATTGTATTCAAAGGAAATAGAGGATAGGAATAATCCGCCGACCCAATTTATGGCTGTGATTGTATGTCAAAATGCTGCACAAAACCTACCGGTGATCAAAGGAACCTTTAACCGCCTGGAATTGACTTACTATGACCCGAGTGGTTATGATGGTCTGGAAGAAGAAAAGGAGGAGTACGATAAGGTGTGTCATCAAATTGCATTGGAAATGTTTTACCTTTTCAGTAAGCTCAAAAACGTCTGAAGAATCAACCGGCAACCTTGGCTGTAGAATTATTTTTGGGTTCGAGAAATGGCTTCCATTCCAGGTAGTCATATCCCGAGAATTCCCTGAGAAACATCACATAGGAAGGTTTAAAGGGGCGGTAAGGCAGCTTCATCTCCGCTTCTTCAGGCATGAAATCTCCTTTTTTTGAATTACAAGGCTTGCAGGCCGTCGCCAGGTTGTTCCAAGTTGTTTTTCCTCCCCTGGCTTTGGGAAGGACATGGTCCAAAGTCAGATCTTTTTTCGAGCCACAGTATAAACATTTGTACCCATCTCTTTTAAAGATATTATCCCTGGAAAGCATCACGCCACGGTAGGGTATATTGACGTATCGCTTAAGTTTGATAACCGATGGCATGGGATAACTGGCAGAAACCGTGTGAAGATCCATCGACCTGTTTTTTGAGATGAGATCAGCTTTTTCCAGGAACACAAGGAGGAATGCTCTCTGTACGGTACAGATAGTGATAGGGGAATAGTCCATATTTAAAACGAGCACCTTGGGTTTCATCTGTTTCTAATCGTTTAATTTTCAATGGTACAGATGCCGTGCTTGTCGACAGGCTGGAAACCTCACATATTATAATCCTTGTCCTGTGTGTTCCGCCAAATGGCGGATCAAGCTCGGTTTCATTCGATCAATAACCTTCTTATACCTGCAAGGGTATGGGTGTATTCATTTAATTCTTTACTAAAGATACCCTTTTCATCCAAATTATCAATTCGCACCTTTCCAGACGCATGTATAATCTTGCCTTCTTCCAATAAAATTCCTACGTGGATGATCTTTTCTTGTTCATTGGAAAAGAAGGCGATATCACCGGGAACAGCGTGGTTGAATTTCATTTTTTTGCCTTGCATGTATTGCTCGTGGCTGTCCCGTTTTAAACTGTATCCGCAGATCTTGAAAACTTGTTGGGTGAATCCGGAGCAGTCTATGCCAAAAGGTGTTTTTCCACCCCATAGATAGGGTGTGTTTAGGTACTTCATTGCGATTTTCCGGAGCGTATCATAGTCAGATTTTTTGCCCATATTCTTTGACTCCCCGTTAAATGCAAACTGCTCCTGCATTTCAAAAAGTTCAGCGCTTGTGATCGGCAAGATGCTACCGATGACGATATTGAGAAGTTGTTTTTTGTACAGAATGGTGGAAACGGTGTCTGTGCTTATTTTGTATTCAAGGGATTGTATCTGGTGGTAATAGTCTTCGTTGATTTCTTGTCCCTGTTTTTTGTCAATCCAGCCCTTGTATCCGTCAAAATCATTTTCTATCCGCCACCATTTTTTGTCTTCTGAGGTTTCCAGGATTTTAAATGATTCCCCAAAAAGCAACTGGCTGATCATTTCTGACTTATCGGAGTGCTTGTCTCTTATGGGCACGATGGACAACCGGCATATACCAAAGGAAGTATACTTCATATCAATATTTCACATTTGATAATTCCCGTTGTATATCCTTCTTCTTGATATCTTCCCGTTTGTCGTGAAGCTTCTTGCCTTTAGCCAACGCCACTTCCAGTTTTGCCAGCCCCCTGTCATTGATAAAAAGACGGGTGGGGATAATGGTGATACTGGTTTCTTTTGATTTGTCCTCCAGCTTTTCCAGCTCTTTTTTCTTTAATAAAAGTTTCCGTTCCCTTTTTGGGTCGTGGTTAAAATGCTTAGCCTGGCTGTATGGGGTGATGTTCATTTCTTTGACGAATAATTCGCCCCGGTTAATAAAACAATAGGCATGTTGCAAGCTGGCCTTTCCTTCACGAATTGATTTAATCTCCGTGCCTGTGAGTACTATTCCAGCAATGTATTTATCCAAAAAATGATATTCAAAGCTGGCTTTTTTGTTCTTGATATTAATGTTTTTTGAAAAATTCTTCTTTTCCTGGGTCATCTCTTCTTTTCCTCTTTTTTACTCCGAATGAAAATGTAAAGTAAAAAAATACCTCGGATGTCTGCTTAACGAAAGATAGATTAATTGGTTATTAAATTTGGCATGGCCCGAAACATCCCGAATTTTTTAAGAGATTCGAGGAGTTTGTCTTTAATATTTTAACACCCCGATTTCTTATTTAAACCCAATTGCCCTAAACTTGCACTTCCATTTTTCGTGGCACTAAGAGTCAATTACAAACCAATGGAGGTAGTCATTATTAAATACAACGCCGGGAACGTCGTTTCGGTCACCAATACCCTGAATAGACTGGGAGTGGAACCAGTTCACACCGATGATGCGGAAATAATTAAAAAGGCCGATAAGGTGATTTTCCCAGGAGTAGGGGAGGCCAGCACTGCCATGAACTATTTGAAAAAGCAGGGACTGGATAAACTTCTTACCGATCTCCATCAACCCTTCCTGGGTATTTGCCTGGGACTTCAATTAATGTGCAAATATTCGGAAGAAAACGATACTCCCTGTCTGGGTATTTTTGATAAGCAGGTAAGGCGATTTGAAAACACTTTAAAAGTGCCACAGATCGGTTGGAATTTATTAAAGGATCTTAAGTCCCCTATTCTTAACGATCTGCCTGAACATCCCTACATTTATTTTGTACACAGCTATTACGCAGAAGTTGGCCAGGAAACCATAGCGACTTCAGATTATGGGGTGCCTTTCAGCGCTGCGTTACACAAAGATAACTATTACGCCATCCAGGGGCACCCAGAGAAAAGTGGGAAAACCGGACAGAAAATCATTGAGAACTTTTTAAACCTGTAAGATGGAGATTATTCCTGCGATAGATATCATAGGTGGTAAATGTGTGCGACTGACCAAAGGGGACTATGCCCAAATGAAAGTATACAATGAAGATCCCCTGGAAGTGGCGAAAATGTTTGAGGACCACGGATTCAGAAGGTTGCACTTAGTTGACCTGGACGGAGCCAAAGAAAAAAAGGTGATCAACTACAACGTACTGGAAAAAGTAGCAGGGAAAACCGGCCTTTTTGTTGATTTTGGTGGAGGGGTTCAGTCAGACGAGGATATTCGCATAGCCTTTGATTGTGGCGCCAGGCAAATAACCGGTGGAAGTATTGCGGTAAAAAACCCAGGGTTATTTGATGCCTGGCTGAAGAAATATGGTGCTGAAAAGATCATTCTTGGCGCCGATGTAAAAGATAAAAAGATAGCAGTAAGCGGCTGGCAGGAAAAGAGCGAATTGCACCTCTTTGATTTTTTGGAACAATACCTGGAAAAAGAAATTAAATACGTGATCTCTACGGATGTCAGTAAAGATGGTATGCTGAAAGGTCCTGCTTTCGATTTGTACAAGGAAATGTCTGAACGCTATGAGCAATTAAACATCATTGCCAGCGGGGGGGTGAGCGAATTAAGCGATGTGGAAAAATTGGCTGAGCAGGAAGTGTATGGAGTGATCATTGGCAAGGCCATTTATGAAGGAAGAATTGATTTAAAAGAACTAAGTAAACTGGTCTGAAGATGCTGACAAAGAGAATAATACCTTGCCTGGATGTTAAGGAAGGCCGCACGGTAAAAGGGGTGAACTTTGTAAACCTGCGTGATGCCGGCGACGCTGTAGAGCTGGGAGCAGCGTATGCAGAACAGGGGGCAGATGAATTGGTTTTTCTGGATATAACAGCTACGGTGGAAAAGAGAAAAACACTGGTAGATCTGGTTCGAAACGTTGCCCGGCAAATTAATATTCCCTTTACGGTAGGTGGAGGAATATCATCAATAGAGGATGCCTCGGCAGTTTTAAATGCAGGTGCCGATAAAGTTTCCATCAATTCGGCAGCCGTTAAAAATCCAAAACTGGTAGATGATTTGGCAAGGGAATTTGGTAGCCAGTTTGTAGTGGTAGCTATTGATACCAAGCATGTTGACGGATTGAATTTTGTTCACACACACGGTGGTAGAACGGCTACAGAGATCAAAACGGAACCCTGGGCAAAGGAAGTGCAGGAGCGCGGGGCAGGTGAAATATTATTGACGTCCATGGATCATGATGGTACCAAAGCCGGGTTTGCCAATGAATTGACATCGGCTATTTCAAAGGCTTTACACATTCCGGTCATTGCCTCAGGTGGGGCTGGAACTAAGGAGCATTTTGTGGACGTTTTTACAAAGGGGGCGGCGGACGCTGCCCTGGCAGCAAGTATCTTTCATTTTGGTGAGATACCTGTGCCCGAACTAAAACAATACCTTGCAGAAAAGGGTATTGTAATGAGAATTGAATAATTTTGAGCTGCATTTGGCTAATGCTTTTTGGGGTTGCTAACGATATGAGGCAAACAGATATTAAATACTAGCCGCCTAATGCAAAAAAAAACAAATAATGAATATTGATTTTCAAAAAGCAGGTGGACTTGTTCCCGCCGTCATTCAGGATGAAAAAACTGCCAAAGTGTTAATGGTGGGCTTTATGAATGAAGAGGCATTAAACAAAACCACCACGGAAGGAAAGGTGACTTTTTTCAGTCGGACGAAACAACGGCTTTGGACAAAGGGAGAAACTTCCGGAAATTTTTTATTGGTGAAAAAGATAATCCAGGATTGTGACAATGATACATTGTTAATAAAAGCAGAACCCATCGGGCCAACCTGTCACACCGGATCAGATACTTGCTTTAACGAGGAGAATAAGCCCAATGTGTTGTTTTTAGAATACCTTCAACAAGTCATCGCAGATAGAAAAAATTCTACCGTTGATAAATCTTATACCAAATCGCTATTTGAAAAAGGCATCAATAAGATCGCCCAAAAGGTAGGGGAAGAAGCTGTGGAGACGGTGATTGAAGCAAAAGATGATAACAGCGACCTTTTTAAAAACGAAGTAGCTGATCTGCTTTTTCATTTGCTGGTGCTGCTGGAAGCCAAGAATTTCCATATCGATGACATCATGGCGGTGCTTGCTGAGCGGCATAAGTAATAGCGATTGGTAGTAAAAATTCCCCGGTCGATTAAGAATGGTTACTCCGCGCACTTACCTGTCGTGTACCTGTCTATTCCATAGCCTTCTGCCTCGTACGAGTTGGAGTAGCTTTTTCCGTTGCATCCGGATATTGGTTTGTAGATTTGCGGACAGGCACGTCCAGATTGATAGGCAGTTTTTTTTACAAAAATCACCATCTTCCTGGCACAAACCAAAAATCATTGCTCTGATTTTCACGAATTGTTTTACATCAAGCACCTGATCTGATACATCCTTTGCCATGTAGTTTTAGTGCTGTACTTACTCTGGGATTAATGAGACCAAGGTTACTGGTAAAGCCTAATGTATGTCGGATTACACTCTTGATCAATAATCTCCAAAATGAGCGGCCTTCCATCCCTGTTCTCATGAAGGTAGATTTCTGAGGGAGAATTGACTTTGTGCCGAAATGTCTGAATGTCATCGTACAATTGGATCTCCATTTCCTCCTCATCCTTTTCCGGATTATAGTAGATCTTTTTTAAACGCTTATTTTCTACCACTCGCAATCCCTGAGAAGCTATGGAAGCAAGACGGCCCTGGTTGCCATAAGAAAACACGAGAAGTTGTTCCTGCCAGTCTGTAATCGGGATTTGTTTTTTGGTGCTCATGATCGCTTGTTTTTGTGTGTATAAATAGTTTTAAATGCAAGTCACAAGTTGCTATCCGGAAGACGTCGAACACGACATTTCTAAAGTACCAAATTTTAACTTATAATGTTATACTTGTGGTATTAATTTTTATAAAAAAAGTATATAAAAGGCTGTTTTGTGTGTTATGGGTATGTTTGGCGACAAAATTAAAAGTAAAAAATACCGTTATTTAATTGATTGGTATTTGTGAAAAAAATAAGAAGGAATTTGCCCGGATTAGACAGTCGACCCACCACCTTAAATGGACGAATCAGCCATTTCTAAGGAAGATATTTTTTTTTCTTCGTTTCAATGAACTTACTTTCAGTTGGATCAAGGTAGCTTTTTTCAGGCCGCCAGCATCGAGGACAAACTTCTGAAAAACCACATAAGGATCAACCATCCATACTTCTTAGGGTATGTTTTCCTGTGGTAATATTTTTATGTATAGATTGCTTTTTTCTGATGTGGTCGGTCACAGAATTGTTCCACCAGTCAGGGTATTCCCGGTTCGGCATGGAGTCATCTTCATGGATATTGATGATCGGTGGCACTTCATTGTCGATTGTAATGGCATACTTTAAAAGCAGGCCGTTGTATTCCTCAATGATCCGTTCTGCATCCTGGAAATTGGTAAGGCTGTAAGTGTCGGGTTTGAGCATCTCAGGTGTCCTTCGCGGGCAGTATTTGGTATAGGGGCAATCAGTTCCGATATTTCTATGGCGTGTTTTTTACTAAATTGCTGTTCAACCCAATCTTTGTACTAAGCAGGCAGATCAGAGATTTCCAGGCTGGTCTATTAATACGAATGAATTCTCAGTCTGGACTACAAAATCATCACCAGTCAATAGGCCGGTAGTCCTTCAGGAATTTCCCACACCAGTGCTTGCCCGTATTGATACCATCAAAAAGTGGATCCAGCACACGGGCAGCGCCGTCAACGATATCAAGCGGAGGCTGAAAATCGTGGAGCTCCTCCTTGCGCCGGGCCAGCTCAGCTGGGTCTTCATCCGTCACCCAGCCCGTGTCTACGGCATTGGTGTAAATGCCATACTTTGCAAAGTCTGAGGCAGCAGTATGCGTCATCATGTTAAGAGCTGCCTTAGCCATGTTGGTATGCGGATGGCGGTCTTCTTTGTGGAAACGGTGGAACTTACCCTCCATGGCAGACACGTTGATGATGTGCTTCTTGCCCGTGTTTTCCTTTTTCATAAGGTTTACCAGTCGGTTGCACAGCACGAAGGGGGCGACGGAATTGACCAACTGCACTTCCAACATTTCGGTCGTATTGATTTCACCCAGCTTCAGCCGCCAGCTATTGGTTTTTCTTAAATCAACTTGTTGCAGGTCGGCATCCAACTTCCCTTCCGGGAACACCTCTTCAGCGGAGAGCGAATTGTCAATAGAGTAGGGGATCTGCGATAACTTTGCAGAGGCGCTCAGCCCGATGCCCAACTGCTTTCCATGCCAGGCGACGGGCAGGTTTTTGTTTTCACCAAATGCAGCACTCAGGGTTCTCAACTCGTGGAGACAGGCATTGTGATCGGCGAGAAGCAAGTTTGCGTATGGCGGCAATTCTGTGGGAAGGCATTCCTCATTAGGTATAAGGTGCTGGTAAAATCCCGCAGGCCGCCTGACGGTCTGTGCGGCATTGTTGATCAGGATGTCCAGGCGATCATATCGCTGTTCAATGAAATTGCAAAAAATCTCTACGCTGGGGATATGCCTGAGATCGAGGCCATGGATTTTAAGTCGATGGCCCCAGGTTTCGAAATCATCTTCTTTGGCGAATCGCAAGGCTGCGTCTACCGGAAACCTCGTCGTGGCAATGACCGTCGCTCCCGCACGAAGCATCATCAGTGTGATGTGGTACCCGATCTTTAATCGCGAACCTGTCACCAGGGCCACCTGGCCTGTCAGGTCAGCAGTTTGAAATCGCTTGGCATAGTTAAAATCCCCACACTCCTTGCACATTGTGTCGTAAAAGTGGTGCAGACGATTATAAACTTTTTTACACACGTAGCAGTTTCTGGGTGAAGCCAGCTCGACTTCTTTTTCAGCTTCTGCACCCGTCAGTGCAATCATCTTTGGGGCAATAAAGACGGACGCTTCCCGGGCGCTGCGTATGCCCGTGCCATTTCTTGCCTGCTTGTCGCGGTTTCGGACTTCCCTTCTCATCGCTTTTTTGGCCTCCCTCTTGCGTCGCGAAAATTCCTCCCTGCTGGGCCTGGAGAACATCCCTGCCGCTTTGATCAATGCCAGGCGTTGATCTTTTGGGATTTGAAAAATTCGATTGGTATCGGCATTTAGCGCCTCTAAAATGGAGATGCATTGGGTGATCTGCTCCGGAGTCAATGACGCTCCCTCCTCTTCCTGGTTCTTCGACATATTTACTTTTTCGAGCGGCAAAATTAGCAATAAAATCAATCGAAAAATTTACGGAAGACATCAAATCTTTTGGGTGGTGGCGGGTGCCCACTTCAGTTTACGCTGGCAGGATGGCAACTCGCTTGTCGAAAATTTTCTTTTTAAGGCTTGATTCAATCCATTTCCTGATTTTATAAAAGGGCAATAGTCATTCCGCGACTTAAATCACAAGCTCATATTTTAATTTTCTTCAACCCGTATGTCTAATCCATTGAGTAAGAGTGTCAAACGTATGTGGATAAAGGTCTTGTGAGTCAAAAGTGTCGTATGGACGGAATAATCACGATTCTAATATGTTGATGCCTAAACCCCTGTCCTGCCTCCAGATTTTCAATCAATACCTGGTGAATTTCAAGGGCTTAATTAATCGAAGTCATTTTAAGTCATTCCTGAATTTTTCTTCAATATGTATTCTGCCAGTTGGATACACCAAAACTATCCATTCCTGAATTTCATCGGGCTTAGCTGCATATGTTTTTTAAAGAAATTATTGAAATGCGTTGCTTCGGTAAAGCCCAGGGCATAGGCAATTTCAGACACATACCAGGCAGTTTGTTTGAGGAGGATTTTGGCTTCCTGCAAAATCCGGTCTGAGATTAACTGCGTTGTGGTTTTGTCGGTATTTTCCTTTACAGCGCGGTTAAGATGATTGACATGGACAGTCAGTTTTTCCGCAAACTCAGATGCCGAGCGGAGGCCTACACTGGTGTGGGTTTCGTCAATGGGAAATTGCCTTTCCAGCAACTCCATAAAGAGCATGGCAATCCTGCGGGTGGCATTAACAGGCCGGGCATCCAATTGCAGCGATGGCTCCAGTTTTAATGCATAGTGGAGCAATTCAAATATCTGGTTCCTCACCATGTCAAACTTGTACTTGTAGCTGGAGTTAAACTCTGATTTCATCCGCACAAAAATTTCCTGTACCTCTGCGGTCTGTTCATCTGTCAACTCGAATGCGTGGTGCCCATCTGGCTGGAATACTTCATATTGGCTGAATTTGCCAAATTCACTAAAGAAACCGGGACTGAAAATGCTATAAACCCCTTCCCTGATTCCGTCCAGATGTTCCCATTTGTAGGGAATGAGTGGATTGGAAAAGCACAATGCTTGCTCCTTAATTTCAACGACCTTGTCAGCATAATGCACCCGGCTATTCCCTTTTACAAGAATGACTTTGTAAAAGTCGCGACGGCGGTAGGGCACCGTTGCGTTTGGATCCTTGAAACGCCTCATGTCAAACATATTGAAATGCCCGATGTCGTTACGGACATTCTCGGGTATCCAGTCAAACTTTCTTTTGTAAAACTCTTCAAGTGATTCGACACTATTCATTATGAGTAATTTACAATTTTCAAACAAGCAGGTCAATCTGTTTGCCAGTTTGAAGCTCTTATTGTTTTTTAGTGAATTCATTTCTAAAAGAATAGATCAGGCTAACATTCCACACAAAATCTTCTGTTGGAATTTCATTGTTTGCTTCCATCGAAATATTCATCATGCTTGCAATGGAAATGGGCAACTTTTTGTGGCTCAGGGTAAGATTTTGTGCTGCAAAAAATCCACTGAGGTCGTCCATTCTGATAAAATAGAGCTGGGGATCCCATTGAAAATAGATGTTTCCTACTACTTTGACATTGCTTAAACGCATGCGTAAAGAGGTGAAATCCGTCTGTTTGGTTTGACCTTCTTTTTCAAGACCAATGCCATGGATATAGTAAGTGCCTACGCTGATTTTCTCCGAAACTTTATAGGAAATAGTTAATTCAGGAGTGCACCACCGTTGTGTAAAGATCTGTTCATAGGTGGTTCCATTGTTTGTGACCTTCTGACGAAGAAATGAGATGGCAGGCAAATGAAGGTCGGCCTTGACTTGAAGCTTTTCGGTCTGAATAACCTTGTAACGCCAGATGAATATGAAAGACCAGGGTTTTAATCCGTCGAGGTCAAAACGGAATTGTGGGTCAAAGCTGAATTTTTTTCCTCCAACAGATAGATCGGCTATCGTTGCCGGTTTACCTAATGAAAATGTCGGGATAAAGGAGAATCCATTATTGGTGATGCTTATGTCGCCGTTGAAATGAAATATTTTTTTGACGGGCTCTTCCTGTGCGAATGAATTCAGAGAAAGGAAAATGATGACGAAGATAAAGGCAGTATTGAATAATCTTGTATTCATATAAATCCTTTGTTTAAACTAGTATACAAAGTTAGTAGCCACAAAGGGGCCTTTGTAACAAAATTCAAATCGATACTTTCGAAAATCAAACAATATGCGGGTGAAAAAGTATTCGGAATTGTCGAACGCACATTAGGCTGGGATAAGTCGTCTGACCACTTCAAGGGGTGGGACGACTAAAAAAAAACTCCCTATCAAGGCAGCTTTTTGCAAATTAAACTAGACCCTATTTCAATTTCTAGTGAAAGCTTCCCAGATATTTACCACCGTTGCAGACTTCGAATTTATAGTCCCGGGGGAAAGTTTTTCTTTTGGTTTGTAATTCACTTCGATCCTTTTGGATACTTCAAAATGATCTGCATTATGTGTTAAGCTGGCTGTCAGGTATAAGTCTTCGTTGCCTTCCAATACTTTCATAGTAACACGTTTGTCGTTACTGTGGGTTGATTTTCCGGCAGGATTGGTGATCACAAAGTTGACATCTTCAGCCACATTTTGGGGAAGATCAAAGCAGGGTTCAGGTTATTATTTCTAAAGAAAAGCAGCATTTACCATCCTTCTCACTATCTGTATTTGATGTGTGAAAAGTGGCTATTGATTTGATGCATTTTAAACAATAAAATCAAAAGAAAGTTTTATTTTAATAGCAACTTTCTAAACCAACTTAAATTATGGGAATGATTAAAGAATTCAAAGAATTTGCCATGCGAGGAAACGTTGTCGACATGGCAATCGGTATTATCATTGGCGCTGCTTTTGGAAAAATTGTATCTTCTCTGGTGGCTGACGTCGTCATGCCTCCTCTAGGCCTTTTGATAGGAGGGGTCGATTTTACAAGTTTGAAATTAACATTAAAAGAAGCTGTGGTCGATGCAAGTGGAGCTATCACTTCAGAGGGAGTCTCCATTAATTATGGCAATTTCATTCAAACGACTTTTGATTTTATCATCATTGCGTTTGCCATTTTTATGGTAGTCAAGGGCATGAATAGCATGAAAAAGAAGGAAGAGGCTGCTCCTGCTGCACCCCCTGCTCCTTCGAAGGAGGAGGTCTTGCTTGCTGAAATCAGGGATTTACTTAAGAAATAGAATTTTCCGGTTGGGATGGACTAACAAAGTCGTCCGATCACTTCAAGTAGTCGGACGGCTAATTACACCCGCTCCGAGTTATACGCAAGAAACACTTAAGGACTGGCGAGGGTTATTGCAAAAAGAACTCAAATCTCCAATTTGTACCCTTTACCATGGATATTGACGATTCGGATTTTCGGATCGGCTTCCAGCTTTTTTCGAAGTTTGGAGATGAATACGTCCAGGCTTCTTCCCACCAGCACACCCTCATCTTCCCAAACTTCCTTTTGCAGTTGATCGCGGCTTAGGATTTCATTCGTATTGGAAGCAAGGATTTTCAATACATGATTTTCCTTGGCTGTTAATTCGATGGATTCACCCTCGGTTTTCGACGTTTGTTTTTCTGGATAGAATTTGATTTTGCCTAATGGAATGACCAATTCATTCCCATCTGAAACAGTTGCCTTTTTATTCTGCCTGAATAAAACAATACCAAATCCGAGACTAGCAACCAAGGAAAGTACCAGAAAGACCAGCGTGTGAACAGCTATTCTTTGTTGACTAAAAAGAATACTTATTTCATAACATTCCCTGGGCAATAACCGACCCAGGCAAGGCACCATATCTTTGGCGCTTTCCTTATATATTTCGAAGCCGTACACTACTTCTCCTGACGAGCAGTTTTTTACATTGACCAGGTATCCTCCCTGATAACCCAACTCATTCATGCTTGTTATTATCACGTTGACAAGTGTGTCCGGGACGATGGAAAAGCTATTTTCAAACCGGATGGTGAATGTGTTTTCCGCTTGCTTAAGGAGCGGAAGTACCCGGGAGGTAGAGTCTCCCGCTTTTAACAGTAGTTGGTGTCCTACATTTCTTAGCATGATCTCCATGGAAGGATGATCCCTTTCGGTAAAGACCTTTTTGTCTTGTATAAATTTCCAGGAGAAAAACAGGAAGGCCATCAGGCTAATGAAAAAAGGTAGTTTCCATTTCATGATTTGAAATTAATGCTTTCAGGAATGCATTAACCATTCTTTACATTCATTTTACACTTTTTTACACTTTTCATAATGCTTCTACTCGTCGGCAAGCGTAGGTTTGATTCAATCTAAAACGAAACAGTATGAAAAAAATCATTCTACCCATCATGTTTACCTTCCTACTTATTTTTCAAGCAAATGCGCAGGTGGAATCAGGTAACAGAAGCTGTAGTGTTGTTTGTTTAAATGAACAATGGATACCCGAGTCATATAGTGTGAATGCTAAAACGGTTATTCCCTTGAATGCGAAAGGGGTGCTATCAGTGCACGAAACCCTGGATGTACAAGACAGGAATCAATTCAAACGAAACGATTTTATTGAATTTAAAGTGGCCATATTCAAAAAGGAATTTGGTTCGCTGGTGTCTTTTTCAAAAGATACCTATCAGCAGCTTGAGGTGCGCGAAGTGCTGTCAATGTGCGAAAAAGGCGATCAGATATTCATTCTGCTGACAGACAGGGATCACTACAGTTTACCTCATTACCAGATTAAAGTATTGTAAAGCCTTATAAAAACTATTATGAAAAATATAAGAAAAACCTTCTTTACAGGATGTAGCATAATGTTTATTCTGGTTGGTTCTGTTACTTTTGGTCAGGATAATTCAAATTATGTACTCAGTTTTTTGCCAGAAAAACCGGAGCCCAGGACGGTTAAAATGGACAATGAATTGGAGCCATCAGATGAGGGGACCTATGAAGATATCCACAGCAATCCGCTTTTGTTAAATGGGCATTTGCTGAACTACAATGATTTTAGTGTAAATTCAGTAGGTGTTTTGAAGCTGATGACCGGAGACCCAACCTCCTCCGAAGCGAAACAAATATCTTTTACCATTTGTCTTCGTCGCAATGGAAAGATACTCCGTGATCCATCGATGGAATTCATGAATAAAGAATTGAATGAAGTGGAGATTTCCTCCGTATTGCAATTTGCACTCTCCGACGACCACTTGATCATCACCCCTGTCGAAAAGAAATACTGGAAAGCAAAGAGGATATTAAGGGTAGCACGGGGGTGTTAAGAAACTGTATTGTTGTAATTTCTCAGCGGGGTCTGTGGTGAGGACCCCGCGCTCGATGCTGTCTCAATCATTGTAGGAGTCCTGACGCAGACCTTGTCAAGAAAGGTTAGAATAACCCTACTCAATGTTTGGCATCATATCAAACACTTTATCCAGCCACATTCTGCCATCATTAACAACATGTGATTATTACTGTTAATTTCATGTCTTAAATTGTAATTTATTTATTTATTCATAGGAACTATTGATGAATATTGAAAAATAATTCCGCTTAGTGATAATTACATAATATATTGCTGTTTATATTGAAAAAGTGATAATTTAATTTTAGGTTTGGTACCTGATTTTCGAGGAAAGGAATCAAGAGGACAAAAGTTTTTTAAACGAGGGTGCCGTGAGGATAAAACAGGCCATTTTATCCACTTTTTAGAGAGACAGTTATGAAGCAGAATGGAGCGGAAGCAGAAAGATTAGTAGCCAGTGACCCTTATCACAAATGGAAGAAATGGGGGCCTTATCTCGCTGAAAGGCAATGGGGAACTGTACGGGAGGACTACAGTGATGGAGGCCACGCCTGGGAGTGCGTTACCCATGATAAGGCGCGGAGCAATGCATACCGGTGGGGAGAGGAAGGTATTGGGGGCTTTTGTGATGAGCGTGAGATACTGTGCCTGGCGCCTGCCTTTTGGAATGGAAAGGATGATATTTTAAAGGAGCGGCTGTTTGGTCTTACCAATCATCAGGGAAATCATGGGGAGGATGTGAAGGAGCTTTATTTTCATCAGGTGTCCACGCCCACACATTCGTATTGCAAATACCTGTATAAATACCCCCACAAAAAGTTTCCATACGCGGATTTGGTGAGAAACAATAAGCGCTCGCGAGAACATCCGGAGTACGAGCTGATCGATACGGGGTGCTTTAAGAACAGCGCCTATTTTGATTGTTTCATAGAATACGCAAAGGCAGGTGTCGATGACATTCTTATGAAAATCACAGTGGTCAACCGAGGCCAGAAGAAGGCAAAGATCCATGTGCTTCCCCATCTTTGGTTCAGGAACTTCTGGCGGCACAATAATCGCTACACACGACCGGAGATGAAGTCCCTCTCTGACCATTGCGTCCAGTCTAGGAGCACCCGAAATGGCCGCTATTATTTCTATCATGAGGAAGGGGAACAACTATTCTGCGAAAATGAAACCAACAACCAACGTATTTATGGCACTCCTAATGAAGTAGATTTCGTCAAGGACGGGATCAATGACTACGTGGTAGATGGAAAACCAAGTGTAAATCCCGCTCTGAAGGGCACCAAAATGGCTGCGTGGCATAAACTGAAGCTAAAGCCGGGCAAGGAGAAATGCATACGAGTGCGTCTGAGCAAAAGGAAATTACAGGATCCATGGCTCGACTTTGATGCCATTTTTGAACGAAGGATGAGGGAGTGTGAGGAGTATTACAATGGGTTGATAAAACCGGATATTCCGGATGACCGCCGGTCTATCATCAAACGCGCCTTTTCTGGTCTGCTGTGGACCAAGCAATTCTATTACTTTGATGTGTTTAAGTGGCTTTTTGGCGGGCCGGGGGAGGAGACACCCTCCCGATCGAATATGCGGAACTACAATTGGCAGCACCTTACCAACCGAAACATTATTTCCATGCCCGACAAGTGGGAGTATCCCTGGTACGCTGCCTGGGACCTCGCGTTTCACATGGTGTCATTTGTGGAGATAGATCCGGATTTCGCCAAGGAGCAGTTGCTCCTCGTACTTCGTGAAAACTACATGCATCCTAATGGCCAGATTCCCGCGTATGAATGGAATTTCAGCGATGTGAATCCTCCTGTTCATTGCTGGGCAGTATGGAATGTATATGAAAAGGATAAGCAGCATAATGGAAAAGGGGATATAAATTTTCTGGAAAAGTCCTTCCAGAAGCTCCTGATCAACTTTACCTGGTGGGTAAATCAAAAGGACAAGCATGGCACTGAACTTTTTGAAGGTGGTTTTTTAGGTCTGGATAATATAGGGGTGTTTGACCGAAGCAACATGCCCCCCGGTATCAGCAAGATGCAGCAGGCCGACGCTACCAGTTGGATGGCGCTCTTTACCATCAATATGCTGCGAATGTCACTGGAACTATCAAAAAGTAATAAGACCTACGAGGAGTCAGCTTCCAAGTTTTTCCGGCATTTTTTGAATATCGCCTGGGCGATGCACCATATGGGCAAAAAGAATATCTCGCTGTGGTGCGATGAGGATACCTTTTACTACGATGTGGTCGAGATGTCTACGGGCGTTACCGATCGCTTAAAGGTCAGGTCGCTGGTGGGCATTATTCCCATGTTTGCTGTCGAGATCATTCATAAAGACCTTTTTGACGAATTAAGGGACTTCAAAATCCGGGCTATTGAAATCATAAAAACACGCCCAGATCTTGCTGCCTGGATTTCCAGGATCGAGGAGGTAAATGGAGAAGGGAATTATATGTTTTCCCTGATGCGAGGTTTCAGGCTGGAACATATGCTCAAACGGTTGCTGGATGAAAATGAATTCCTGTCGGAGTATGGCATCCGTTCGCTATCCAAATACCACGAGAAAAACCCCTATGTTTTTAAATTCAATGGGCATCATCAGATCCAGTATGAGCCGGGGCAGAGCCATTTCAATATGTTTGGAGGCAATTCTAACTGGCGCGGCCCCATCTGGATCCCGCTGAACTATATGATCATTCAGTCCTTGCGAAAATATTATGCCTACTATGGGCCGGCCTACGTGTATGAGTATCCTACCGGGTCGGGCGTAAAGCTTAACCTCAGGGAAATTGCCAATGAGTTGACCAAAAGGCTGATCAAATTATTTGAACGTAACGAAGAGGGAAAATTTCAATACCATTCCGACGATCCGGACAAGTTGTTCACTTACGACGAACATTTCAGGGACGAGCACCTATTTTATGAATTTTTTAATGGCGATAATGGAAAGGGCCTGGGCGCCTCCCATCAAACCGGATGGACAGCTTTGATTGCTAATCTGATCATGGAGATGGAATAGGTGGAGTCAATTTTCTCACTGCGCCGAAATGACGATGTTTTCGAAATTCTAATGTTCATTTCCGGAAAATACTGACTATACGTCGAAACCAAAAAATGCAGGATAACCTATTAATTTCTTCGATAATATGGCGAGCGGCACCGCGATGGCGGCTGCTCATAAAATAGTATTGATTTTTGATTTGAAAATGCCATTGATGACTAAGAAGAAGTCTGGAAAATAGATACAATGAAGTTAATGATTTGATTCCTGGAAAGTGCATTCCATAATAAAACATTCACCTTTTTTCACAACGCAACAGTGGAAGAGGGGTGATATGCATTAATTCATTCTCAGTTTGACCACCAATGAAGAGATTATTGTGACCCCACCGATCAACAAAATTGAATAGACGATACCAAATACATCCGCCACCACTCCTGAAACAATCGCCCCGATGGCATAACCTAAATCCCGCCAAAGACGAAATACGCCGATACTTGCAGCTCGCTGTTGCGGGTGGGTATAATCTGCAATGGCTGCCAGAAAGGTAGGATAAACAATCGCGGTGCCAATGCCCAATACTACGCCCAATGAAGCAAATAGTGTAAAGGAATTTGCATATGCCATCCAGATGATAGCCAGTCCCTGAATGAGCATTCCCCAGAAAAGCATGTTTTTCTTATTCAGGAGATCTGCCATTTTACCTGTGAATAATTGTCCCAATCCCCAGACGATTGGATAAATGGCTACCAGCTTTCCCACTTCCGCCAGGGTGAAGTCTTTTGACACCAGCAAAATCGGGAGCAAGCCCCAGATCATGCCGTCATTTAAATTGTTGACCAACCCAGCCTGTGAGATGGATCCTAAGTTAGAATTGTGCCAACTGGTTTCCATAAAAATGTTTTTCAGAAAAGGAACACTGCTGGTTTTCGTCTCCGCGTTGACATGGTGTACAGTATCCCTTACCAGTAACCAACTGCTCAACAATCCGATCACCGCAAAGCCAATTCCCATGTAAAACGGGTACGGACGCAAGCCGTATTCGGAAGCAATTAATCCTGTCAGAAAAGCTACCACTCCCACGGCGAGGTAGCCTGCTGATTCATTCAAACCCATGGCCAGCCCACGGTCTTTTTCACCAACGAGATCAATTTTCATTACCACCGTGCTGGACCAGGTGAGTCCCTGGTTGATCCCGAGTAATATATTAGCGGCTACCACCCAATTCCAGCCGGGCGCATAGATCAGAATAATGGGAACAGGCAAGCCCATGAGCCACCCAATGGTCAATAGATTCTTTCTTCCGATCTTATTTGCCCAGGCGCCGGTGTAATAATTGGTGATGGCTTTGGAGACACCAAAAACTACGATGAAGGAGAGGATCGCAGTTTTGGCTGCTATTCCGAAATCTGCTTCTGCTATCTGGGGAAGGATGGCACGTTCCAAACCCACCATGCCACCTACAAAAGCATTGATGATGACCAATAGAGTGAATTGATGCCAGTTTTCTTTTAATCCGAGTTTAACCTTCATGTATTGAAGAATGCAAAATATTTTTTGTCAGCTTTATTGGTGCTATAAATATATTCATCAACAACAGGAATTATTTTTGTTTTGAACCGGTGGACATGGAACCGTCCCATATGAACAAAAGACACAACAATCCCCCTTTTTTGGTTTGATGATTTTGTGGCAATTCTCACATTCATAGAAAAACTGGCAGGCATCTTCTGGCATTTTCTCTTCTTTTTGATAACTGCAATAAGGGCAGGTAATCGTTGAATTGATCAATATTGTCATAACCCAAAGTTAATTAATGCATAATTTCGATTTTAATAATACAATAGACAAGAATTATGGGATTGTGATGGGAGGTGATTATTTTGTGCCGAAGTGAGGGCTGCATTGACGACCCCGCGATAGATGTATTTTCCAACCGAAATGGGGTCTCTGGCGAAGGCCCCGCTTAGGCATTTATTTTAGTTCAATTTGGATCAGAAGGCCAATTTAGTTCCGCAAATTACATCCACGGATTTTGTCTGATCAAATTCCAGCGTTGGTTAAGTGAATTATTTAAAAGATGTAAAACCAATTGTAAATCATCTCTCACTGAGGAGTCTGAGGCGTTTTTATGTTCAAAAAATGAGATAACTATCAAAAAGACGTTCGAAAAAATGTGACAAACTACAAAAAGACGTTCGTAAAAATGTCTTTTCGTAAGAGCGAAAATGCGAAATGAATAGTTATGGAAAGGACGCTAAAACAAAAAACTACTACGACACTATGAACAAAGAATGATTATTCCGTGCATCAAATCATGCATCATGGTAATATCTCTTCCTCAGCCAAAACGCCACCCTGACCAGCAGGATTAATGCAGGCACTTCCACCAAAGGCCCGACAACTCCCGCAAACGCCTGCCCGGAATTTAATCCGAATACCGCAATGGCGACCGCAATGGCCAGTTCAAAATTATTTCCTGCTGCCGTGAAGGCAATGGAAGCATTTTTATCGTACTCAGCGCCCATGGCTTTGCTGACAAAGAAACCGATCAGGAACATGATTGCAAAGTATACCAACAAGGGGAGCGCAATTCGAACCACATCCATCGGAATGCCTACGATCAGTTCGCCTTTTAAAGAGAACATTATCACGATGGTAAATAATAAGGCAATTAATGTAACAGGTGAGATGGTTGGTATAAACCGGTTTTTGTACCACTCTTCGCCCTTAACCCTTACCAAAATCAGGCGGCTCAGTAAACCGGCAAGGAATGGAATCCCCAGGTATATGGCAACACTCTCGGCAATCGTGGCGATTGAAATATCTACAATGGCTCCTTCGAAACCGAACAGAGGGGGGAGTTTGGTAATAAAGATCCAGGCATAGAAACTATAGGCAAAAACCTGGAAAATGCTGTTTAAGGCAACCAATCCCGCACCATATTCGCTGCTTCCTTCCGCGAGGTCATTCCAGACCAATACCATCGCGATGCACCTCGCCAATCCAATCAAGATCAATCCCACCATGTATTCGGGGTAATCCCTTAAAAACAAAATGGCCAACACAAACATCAATATTGGGCCAATGATCCAATTCAATACGAGGGAAATGGAAAGTACTTTGACATTTTTAAATACTTGTGGCAGTAAGGCATAATTCACTTTCGCCAGGGGAGGGTACATCATCAGGATCAGACCGATGGCAATGGGAATGTTGGTCGTTCCGCTGCTCATGGAGTTGATCCCGGCGGCTACCTTTGGGAACAGGTAGCCCAGTCCCACACCAATGATCATGGCTAAAAAGATCCATAAGGTCAGGTAACGATCTAAAAAGCCCAGTTGTTTTCTGCCAGTTGCCATGTTACGCGAGTTGGGCTTTGATTTGTTCGGAATATAATTTGAAAAATGCCTCTTTGATTTCATCCCGCACGCGAATGAATTCACTCCTGATAAACTCTTCAGTTCCGATTACATGAGAGGGGTCGTCGAAGCCAATGTGCAGACGGCTCTTTACTTTGCCTGAAAATGCCGGACAGTTTTCATTGGCTCCGCCGCAGACGGTGATGACATAGTCCCATTCCTCGTCCAGGTACTTCTCAACGGGATCAGAGGTATGGTGGCTGATATCAATACCAATCTCTTTCATGGCCAGAACCGCCTTTTCGTTCAGTTTTCCGGAGGCTTCCGTTCCTGCCGAGCAGACGGTGATGGAAGGATCAAACGACTGTAAAAAACCGTGGGCCATCTGGCTACGGCAACTGTTGCCGGTGCATAAAATGAGTACTTTCATGTTTGTCTATAAAATGTTAATCAATTGCTGTTTTCTAAAAGGCCATATTTTTTCATTGGTCTGTCTTAGCTGCCTCATCCCAACTTATTAATAAAATCCTCATAGAAGTCGTTCATTTCTATTTCAATATTATTTCTTGCCTCTCTGAACAATTCGCGTAGTCTTGGCTCCCTATCCGAAAATCAAGAAGGTTTACAGAGCGGGAGTAAGGGCGCTGTTTTTGACATCTCCCACAAATGTAGGACATTCTTTTTTTGGCAACGTAATATACGGTGATTGAATAATCCCATTTCTTGTCAATATAATTTCGGACATCCATTAGCTTTCAACCGGAAAGATCGATATTGATTCCCTTCATCGCTTTTATAGTTAAAAGACGGATGTGCTTAATGGGTTTTGTTCCTGCGGACCTGCCCAATAATCCGGGTCCATTTGCTCTTAAAAAAACGGGCATCTGGTTTCGGCGACTGTTCGCCCGGGCTGAGATTAATTTGTTGGTTTGACCGTTTCCCATTTCAGCGTTCGTTATCCGGGTTCGTACCGGGCAGCTTCATAAAATTGCCAAGCATCCCGTCCGGTTGTCTGATCCTTGAATTGTTAGGACAATATTTCACCTTGCTGCCGTCGATGCATCCCTTTACCGATCCGGCATCTTTTAATTCCTTCAAATGCTGGTCAACAGTCGTGTGGCCCGGGCTCCAGTGCCGGTCTACATTTTTTTGTTGTAAGGCAACCTGTCGTGCTTTCTACCAGCCTCTACCAACTCACTCACCAGATATAGTGATTTTTCCTTTTACCATTTTGTAGTGATTCATTTCGCTGGCCGGCTAGCTAGGTTTGCGATCGTAAAAATGCGGATCCTGATCAGAATTATTGTGATGTAGATAAACATAGGATCCAGGTATTATTCAAGAAAAAACAGTTAACATAAATGAACCTTCGCATTCCAATTTGCAAATCCACAACTTTTGTCCTATTCTTTATCTTTTTGGCTTTGGCAGGCACAGCACAAAACTATCCTGCTGTTTTCGATCTGACTACCCTGAAGGGTAACAACGGCTTTGCTATACCTGGCACGATATCTGGAGAGCGAGTCGGGGCAGAAGTAGATTTTATTGGTGATATCAACCATGATGGGTTGGATGATATTTGCCTCGGCACTGAATATGCACAGCCCGGCGGCCTTTTAAGGGGAGGAACGGCCTACATTATCTTTGGGTCTGCTGCTTCTTTTCCAGCTACATTTGACCTCAACACTTTGGATGGCACCAATGGATTTAAGGTGGTAGGTATTGTGGAAGATGAAAGACGAGGAAAATCGGCCAGTGGCCTGGGAGATGTCAATGGCGACGGTATCGACGACCTGATCCTTGGAACCCAAAAAAATCAGACAATGGTGATCTATGGCACTAGCGGCACATTTCCTGCAGTGATGGACGTCACCGACATGGATGGTACCAATGGATTTATTATAGACCAGGGCGGAATAAATGAAGTTAATTCTGCCGGAGATGTAAATGGCGATGGCCACAATGACTTCATGCTCGGACAAGCCCACTGGACAGGGCAAACCCTGGTCATCTTCGGAAGGAGTAGCAATTTCCCCACCACTATTGATGCAGGGTGGCTTGATGGTGTGAATGGGTTTAGAGTGAGTAAATTTCCTGGCAATATTCCGGCTTTCCTCCTGAGTGGTGCTGGCGATATCAACCACGATGGCTATGATGACATCCTGATAGGTAATTGGGGCTCTAGTTATAAAGTGAACGGTGAGGGTAGCTATGCTCTGTTCGGTCGACCTACTTTTAATTCGTATGTAGACATTGTAGCTGTAGATGGATCAGATGGATTTTTCATTCACAATGAAGGGAACAACTTCCTCACTTTTGTGGGAGGGCTGGGAGATATCAATGGCGATGGTATCGACGACTGCTTTTCTGAAAACGATGTGATTTTTGGATCCACTTCTCCATTCCCTGCAAGTATAGCTATGAGCGACCTCACTGGAACAAACGGATTTTTGCTAAAGGATAATGTTGTAACTGCCGCTGCCACTGGCGATCTCAATCTCGATGGTGTAGATGATTTTATCGTATCATCTTCAAAAAACTACGTTGTATATGGTACAACTGCCGGTTTTCCGGCCTCCATAGGTCCATCTGATATCAATGGCACGAACGGTTTTGTCATCAAAAGTGTCAACCAGTCTAATATAGGCAGACCAGTTAGTGGCGATGCGGATTTCAATGGCGACGGACTCTCAGATTTCATTGTCGGCAGTGATAACACAGGCAATGGTATTGCCTACGTGGTTTTTGGTGGTGATCATGTGGCATCGCTGAACGCAGGATATCCCCAAGTCATCAACATTACTTCATCAGGATTTACCTTGCAGGTGAATGCACCCGAAACCGGTACCATTTACTATGCCATTTTTTCGGGAAATCATTCAAAGGTTTCTGATCATGGTGTAATTAAAAGCGATCCCGGAGCTGTTCAGAGTGGAAGTTTTCCCCTAGGCACCGCAAATACAGATATCAATGAATTGATTACCGGACTTTCGAGTTCTACAACTTACGATGTTTATCTATTTCTGGAAGATGCAGTGGGGAATGAAAGCGAAATATA
>JBNLGG010000015.1:0-33747 GCA_050305935.1 Cyclobacteriaceae bacterium
AAACTTATGAAGCCCCCAAAAACGCTCCAAAAATGAACCAAAGACTACCAACCCGATCATGTTAAATAAAATATGACCGAAGGAGGCATGCACAAACATGTAGCTGAAAAGCTGGTATGGTTTAAAAAACTCCGACCTGAAAGGAAACAGAGCTAAATAAAAATGTAACATGCCTGATACCGAGGTCAAGATAAATACCGCGATATTAATTATCAGAATATTTTTTACTACTGGTGTTAATCTTCCAAACATAAAATTTAATTAAACATTTTTTCTATCCCTGATTCATCGAGAAGGAAATAAATCTTCTCACCCGCAGGGGTATAATTCGGGTTTTCACACGCAAAAAGTTGATTAATGAGGCTGCTCATTTCATCCTTGTTTAATGGATTTCCCTTTTTGATGGCCGCATATTTTGCCATTGACCGCGCTATATGTTCCGTTTTATCGTAAGTTGAATCAACTTGGTTTCGTTTGTATTCACTTAACACCCCCAATAATAACTCTCTTCCTGAAATATTAGTAGCAAGGGCAGGTGTGCCATTCAATGCAATCGTGTTCTTTCCAAAGTCCTCAAAATCAAAGCCCATTTTTTTAATCTCCTCTTTAATTTCATTCAGCAGAACAAAATCAGCAGGATTGAATTCTATTGTTTCAGGAAACAGGTGTTGTTGAACCTGTCCCTGCTTATTTTCATACATTTTGGAAAATCTTTCAAATAAAATCCTTTCGTGAGCCCGGTGTTGGTCAATGATCATCATCCCCGATTTTACCGGGGTTACAATATAAGCCAACCTCACCTGAAAAACCGTATTCGTCTCTTTTTTCTCTTGGAAATTATCTGTTTTGACGTCTATGTTATTAGCAGCGCTCTCAAATACGAGTTCTTCTGATTCTTGCTCAAAATCATTTCTGGCCTGTTTTTCAAATCTTTCTGATTCAAATGCATCGATGTAAAGCTCTTCCCAGTTTTTTAAATTCGACTCGTCTCTTGGGTTGTTCTCCCTTGCCGGTTTGAAACTGCTGTCGGATGAATGCTGAATATCTCTTTTCTGAAAATGCTGAATAAAATTGGTGTCCACCGTAAAATCCATGGAAGGAGTAAGGCTACTGGTGCCAAGGGCTCTTTTTACCGTTGATTTAAGAATACTGTAGATCGTCTTTTCATCATCAAATTTCACCTCCGTTTTGGTAGGGTGTACATTGATATCTACATGCTTTGGATCCAGTTCAATAAAAAGGACAAAGAATGGAAACGTGTTTTCCGGTATCAAACCGTGGTAGGCATTTGTGACGGCGTGATTTAGATAACTGCTCTTTATAAAGCGGTTGTTTACAAAAAAATATTGTTCGCCGCGGGTCCGTTTTGCTGATTCGGGCTTTCCTATGTAGCCTGAAATCTTTATTTCATCGATTTCCTCCTGGCATGGCACCAATTGTTGCTGGTAGTTTTTACCAAACAGATGCACTATTCTCTGACCCAGTTTTCCATTTTTTAGGTGGTATACTTCGATGTCATTTTGATAAAATGAAAAAGAAACCTGGGGATTGGACAGGGCTACCCTGTGAAATTCTTCCATGATGTGACGTAGTTCCACAGGATTTGATTTCAAGAAATTCCTTCTGGCCGGTACATTGTAAAACAGGTTTTTGACCTGGATATTTGTCCCTGTGGGGCAGGTGTCATTTTCATGGGTTTTTACATAAGACCCTTCGATGATAATTTTCGTGCCTAGTGTTTGTCCTGCCCTGCGCGTCCTCATCTCCAATTGTGCTACAGCAGCAATGGAGGCAAGCGCTTCCCCTCTGAAACCCATCGTGCGGATATTAAACAGGTCTTCCGTTTTTTTGATTTTGGAAGTAGCATGCCTTTCAAAACACATCCGGGCATCGGTTTCTGACATTCCAACACCATCATCAACTAGTTGGATAAGGGTTTTCCCGGCGTCCTTTACAATGACCGTGATGTTCTCAGCTTTCGCATCTATAGAGTTTTCCAGCAGTTCCTTTATCACAGAAGCTGGCCTCTGCACCACTTCACCAGCAGCTATCTGGTTGGCCAGAGAATCGGGGAGGAGCTGAATTACATCTGACATTTAACCTCTTAACGGAATATATTTCTTGATCTGATGAAAATGTAAACAGGGAACAGAATTCCAAAAGCCCAAAGCGCGGCATTTCCGTAAAAATAATAGCCAATAAAGGTGCCGACGAATAGTGCAATGATGACGCCCTGCATGCCTGAAACTCGTTTGTCTTTTTTTGCTCTGCGCGAAAAAGCAGCAGAGATGTTTTCTCTATAGCTTGACTGTTCGTCTGAGTTCTGGCTTAATTCGCGTTTTATCTGTCGGGTACGGATATTGATCTCCTCCTTTACAGAGTCGTAATATCTGGGCTCATAATTAAATCTTTTGTGTCGCGGACCTCTTTTAAAAAAGGGAAAAATCATTTATTTTACCTGTTTTAGGGTTACAAATTAAACTTAAAATACTATTTATATCAAATGGAATTGAGGGGTATGAACAAAAAAGCAGCGCTCGCATTTTTTTTATCGTTATTTTCCACTCTCACAGCCTTTTCTACAAATTATGAAAAAGAAGAGGTTGAAAAGTGGGTTGATTCTGTGTACTCATCTTTAACGTACGAAGAACGAATAGGTCAACTCATTATTTCCAAAAATACTAATCAGGACATACTTGCTAAAATTGAAAATGGCCTGTTGCCCATCGGAGGAATTTTTTCAACGTCAAGTAATGTTTATCCTTCAAATAATCAAATATACATATCGCCCGAAGCAGTCCATTATCCTTTTTGGTCGTTAACCTGTCCATCAAATAAGCCCAACTACAATGGATTGAAGTTTCCCGGCGATGTGGTAAAAGCGGCTATGCCCTCCCAGACAAGTGTCAGGCGGTTGGAAACGGCTGAAGCAAATGCCCTGCGGTTGAGTGGTGTCAATATGATGATGTACGAGGACACATACCTTGAAAATATCAATGGCGAATTTGTTCAGCACCTCAAACCCAGCGCGCTTTCTTACTCCCGGCAGATTGAACTTTCCCAGCTACAGCGATCCGTTTATCAAGAGGCGGGAATTGTGTCTGCTATGCCTTTACATCTTTCTTTTGATAACTATGAGTTTGTAAAATATATACCCGATGAACTTTACGCTAGCGATGAATGGAGTATCGTTAAAGATGAATACTCCATGTTGCTGCTGGATCGATTGGACTTTAAGCCTGGATGGCATCCTGACAAATTCAGAAAGGAGATTGTCAAGGGATTAATCCGGAAAAAATTTGATTACAATGGTGTATTAGCTGTTGATATCCAAAATTTTAATGACCAGTATACCAAAACGATAAATGGGACGACGGTTGAGTTGGATTTGATTATATCGGGAGTAGATCTAATCGTAACTGATGACCCCGAAACAACTTATCGAAACCTGTACACAAACTGGAAAAATCACCAAATAAGGAATGCTGAAATTGAGGGAATGGTGAAGACAGTATTGAGGCAAAAGTACCGCCAGTTTAATACAGCATTTCAAAAGCCCAAAATAAATACCGAAGAAATAGCAGATCTTATTTATGAGTCTTATGCGGAATCAATTTCATTGGTAAAAAATGATAATGATGTAATACCAGTAAAGAACCTGGAGCTTTCTCATTTTGCCTCCTTAAGTATTGGCTCTGATAAACTGACCCGGTTTCAGGAAACTTTGGACCACTACACTGCCTTCACACATTTTGTTCTTCCCGCTAATCAAATCAATACGGAGGCATTTACCACACTCGTAAAAAGACTAGGTGCGTTTGACCAGGTTGTTGTAGGAGTTCACGCACCCTTTAACAAAGATATTTTAGCACTTTTGTCTGCACTTGAATTTGAAACAAATGTGATCACTGCCCTTTTTGATGAGAAAATTCCTGATAACCTTAGTAGTGTTTCCAATTCAATTTTGATTGCTTATGATAACAACGACTACCTGCAGGAAGTAGCTTCTCAAATTATTTTTGGTGCAAGGCCTTGCCAGGGGAATTACCCCCTTGCCACGTCTGAGGACGAACTAAAAAGTATAAAAACGACCGGTTTGCAGAGACTATCATTTAGCACGCCTTATAGTGCAGGCTTAAATAAAAAGTATTTGTCAAAAGTTGACTCCATCGCTATGGAAGGCATCAGGCAGGGAGCTACTCCCGGGTGTCAGGTTTTGGTAGCGAGGCATGGCAAGGTGGTTTATGAAAAGTCATTCGGCAATTACACCTACGAAAATAACTACCCCGTTACGGAAAGGACAATGTATGATCTTGCCTCCGTCACAAAAGTAGCTGCCACCACACAGGCTATTATGTTTTTAGTAGATCAGGGTGTATTGGATTTAAATAAAAAATTGTCCTACTATTTGCCTGAATTAGCAGCAACAAACAAGGGTGATCTTATTATAAACGACATTTTGATGCATCAATCAGGTTTGAAGGCCTTTTTACCATTTTGGCATCAAACCATAGATTTTGAAAATCTGCAGGTACCATTTTACTCTAACGCCCCTGATGAGGAATACCAACTGGAGGTGGGCTATGGTATGTATGGATCGCTCAGACTGAAGGATTCACTGTATCAGTGGACGGTGAATTCTGAGTTGCGAACAAAACCGCGGCGAAAAAAATTTGAACCCTATGATTATAAATACAGTGACCTGGGCTTTTACCTCATGTATGCCCTGGCAGAAAGGCTCCTTAATCAACCTATGGATGAGTTTCTGGCGCAAAACTTATACGAGCCCATGGGAATGTCTTACACCACCTATAATCCGCTTTGCAAATTTCCCGCTTCTTATATAGCCCCCACAGAAAATGATAAAACCTTTCGCCACTCGCTCGTCTGGGGAACTGTCCATGATCAGGTGGCTGCCATGAATGGAGGGGTCTCGGGTCATGCCGGTTTATTTGGCAATGCTATGGACCTGGCAAAACTGGGCCAAATGCATTTGCAGCATGGGGAGTATGGTGGTCAAAAGTATTTTTCTTCTGGGGTCATTGAAGATTTTATTTCCTCCCACAATAAAGACAATCGCCGTGGATTAGGTTGGGACAAGCCCGATCCGGTTGATGTGGAATACAATCCTACCTCGAAATACGCATCTCCAAAAACGTTTGGCCACCGGGGATTTACCGGGACTGTAATTTGGGTTGATCCTGAAGAGGATTTGATCTATGTTTTCCTTTCAAACAGAATTTATCCGGAAATGAGTAACGGCAAACTAAATGAGTTGGATATCCGTAAGAAAATCCATGATGTCGTTTACGAATCAATTATTAATTTCAAGCCGGAATTAAATTAGCAGAAAAAAATCATTATGAATATTGGGATAGTTTGTTACCCTACTTTCGGGGGAAGTGGTGTTGTTGCTACGGAATTGGGGAAAGCGTTGGCAAAGGAAGGACATAAAGTTCACTTCATTACTTATTCTCAGCCTACCAGGTTGGATTTTTTTAATGAAAACCTGTTTTATCATGAGGTAGACTTTCTTTCTTATCCCTTGTTCAGGTATCCGCCTTACGAACTGGCGCTTGCAAGTAAAATGGTGGATGTTGTTCTTCACGAAAAACTGGACCTGCTTCATGTTCACTATGCTATTCCGCATGCGTCAGCGGGTTACATGGCAAAGCAAATTCTTCGGACCAAACGGACAGATGTCCCGGTGATTACCACCCTTCACGGCACGGATATTACCCTGGTTGGAAAAGATCCGAGTTTTGAGCCGGTGGTGACTTTCAGTATCAATCAGTCCGATGGGATAACGGCTGTTTCGCAAAGCCTTAAAGATGACACCCTGGAGCATTTTGATATAGAAAAAAACATTGAGGTAATACCTAATTTTATTGACCTTGAGCGTTTTAAAAAACATCCAAAAGACCACTTCAGAAAGGCAATTTGCCCTAATAATGAGAAGCTGATGGTTCATACTTCCAATTTCAGAAAGGTTAAAAGGGTAGAGGATGTTGTACAAGTCTTTTTCCGGGTAAGACAGCAAATGCCGGTTAAGCTACTGCTGGTAGGCGATGGTCCCGAACGAATAAAGGTAGAAAACCTGTGCCGGGAGCTGGGTACCTGCGATGATATCCGTTTTCTAGGGAAAATAGAGGCGATCGAAGAAGTGCTATCGGTTTCTGATCTTTTCATGATGACCTCAGAAAAGGAGAGTTTTGGTCTGGCAGCGTTAGAGGCAATGGCATGTGAAGTCCCTGTTATTTCTTCCAATGCGGGAGGACTTCCCGAGTTAAATATCGACGGCTATTCCGGGTTTCTGTGTGAGGTTGGCAATATTGATCAAATGACCTCAAAAGCGGTGGAAATATTGGATGATAAAAATCTGAATACTTTTAAAAGAAATGCGTTAAACAGGGCGAAAGAGTTTGACATTGGAAAAATCTTACCTCAATATGAGAACTATTACCACCAGGTTTTAGATGAATACAATGCAAAGGTCTCTTTTTGATTTCGATTCTGATTATTGAATATTAAATTTTAACTTTGTTTTTCAAATTTACCTGGAAAATGCACACTGAAACTACCAAACCAAATAGTCAGTTATTTAAAAACCCATTTTTAGAGAAACTGACCAGGACACACATTGCCATACCGATTACTATTCTTAACCTGGCTGCTGCCGGAGTGATTTATTGGGGGATTGCAAATATTGGACTGGGGGTATTACAAATAGCAATGCTGTTCCTGGCAGGACTAGTATCATTTACCTTAGTTGAATACCTTATTCATAAGCATCTTTTCCACATGCTTCCCGACACCAAATTGAAAGCAGAGATTCAGTATAAAGTGCACGGAGTTCATCATGACTTTCCGAAAGAAAAAGACAGATTAGCCATGCCCCCACCATTAAGCATAGTGTTATCTATTCTGTTTTTCCTGTTCTTTAGGCTAATCATGGGGAATTATGCCTATGGTTTTATGCCGGGATTTTTATTCGGATACACCGCTTATCTGTTTGTACACTATATCGTTCATGCATGGCAGCCACCAAATAACATCTTCAAGGAATTATGGATCCATCATGGCATCCACCATTACAAAGACCACGAAAGAGCGTATGGGGTTTCTTCCCCGCTATGGGACTTTGTATTCCACACGATGCCAAAAAGAAAAAAGAAATAAGCAATCGAAAAACCACAGAAATGTGGTTTTTTTGTTTGTAAAAAAGATTCAAATGAAAGTAAGAGTTGGATTTGGGTATGACGTTCACCAGTTAAAGGAGAACTATGATTTTTGGCTCGGGGGCATTAAAATTCCCCATCAAAAAGGTGCGGTCGGACATTCTGATGCGGACGTCCTGATCCATGTCATCTGTGATGCATTACTGGGAGCGGCCAATATGCGCGATATCGGATATCATTTCTCTGACACCGATCCGAAATTCAAGGGCATTGACAGCAAAATTTTATTACGGGATGTGATTCAATTAATAAAATCCAAAGGGTATCAGGTTGGGAATGTAGATGCTACGATATGCCTGCAAAGACCAAAGATCAACCCCTACGTACCGGAAATGAAATCCTGCCTGGCAGGTGTTATGCAAATAGAGGAAGAAGACATTTCAATAAAGGCAACGACCACCGAAAAACTAGGATTTGTGGGTAGGGAAGAAGGAGTGTCTGCCTATGCTGTGGTCTTAATTACAAAAGCGTGAGTGAAAATCTACATGTCATCTCCACCCGGGATGGCTCGTCTACCATTTACAATAAGGAGCTGAATGAAACCTATCATTCGATGCATGGGGCCATTACCGAATCCAGGCATGTATTTATAAAAAGCGGGCTGGAGTTTATACGCAAAAAAAGAACCTCCGGGGAAACGATAAAGGTGTTTGAGGTGGGCTTTGGTACAGCCCTAAATGCCGTTTTAAGCTATGAATGGGCGTCAAAACATCAAGTGCCATTGGTTTATGAAAGCATTGAAGCTTTTCCATTGCCAGAAGATGTTCTCTCAAATTTGAACTATTTTGGTGAAGAAGAGCTATTGGCAGAAGTATTAAAAAAGCTCCACCTGGCCGAATGGGACAAACGAATCGCTTTTGGAAGCAATTTTTATTTGCACAAAGTAAAAGGAAGCCTTGATCAGTATCATTTTGAGAAAGATTCAATCGACATAATCTTTTATGATGCTTTTGCTCCAAGTAAACAGCCCGAAATGTGGGAGAAATCTATACTTGAGAAAGCAATAAATGGGCTGATACCGGGTGGGGTTTTTGTGACCTATTGTGCCAAAGGGCAATTGAAACGGGATTTAAAGGAATTAGGATGCGAGGTGGAGACACTGGCCGGGCCACCGGGGAAAAAAGAAATGGTGCGGGCTACTAAAATTCATACACTTTGGTAGGGGTCACGCAAAAATGTAGTTTTTCATCCCACTCCTCGACATTGTCGATGCTGTCCGTTGCCCCAAAAAAAGAGAGCCCGATACGTACCACATGGGGTTCCAGGCAATTCAAAAACTTGTCATAAAACCCCTTCCCATATCCTACCCGGAATCCACCCTCGTCAAAAGCCAGAAGGGGAACAATCACTACCTGAATTTCCTTTGAGTGGGCGATGTCCGCATTTACAGGTTCAGGGATGCCAAAGTCGTTGACTTCCAACTTTGTTTTAGGAGTGAGAAAAAAATTGGCCATCTGGAAATTTTTGAAATCAGAAATGGACACAATTACCTTTTTCTTTTGCGACCACAGGGCCTTGACGATGGGCCAGGTATTGATTTCCTTATTATGGGCAATTGGTAAAAAGGTATGAAAATACCGCTTTTGGCTAAGATATTTAATGGTGAAAAAGTTTTTGCAGATAAGTTGGCTCAGGTAATCCACATCATCCGCCCCCAGGCTTAACCTCTTTTTAAGATAATCGTGCCTAAGTTCGGTTTTATTCATGGTAGCTAATTACGTTAAAGCTAAAGTCAAGGGGGTCAAAGGCCGATTTTAATTCATCGATAAAGCCTGGATTGTTGAGGTAGAAATTAAGGAAATTATCATGTCTTTCCTGTAAGTTCCCCGCCGGGAACAGTTTGCTCAATACATTTTCAAGTTGGCTGATTTCCGTATCCTGCTTTGATTCCTCCGCTTTTCTTAAACGTTTGGCAATATTTTCCAGGCTTTTGTTGGTCTTTACGGCCTCAGCGGCAACAAACCCCTCCAGACTTTTATCCACCAAACTGGCCTTCGACTTTATTTTGTTAAACAATTCATTCACCTGTTTGATTTCATCGTCTAAGATTATTTCACCATCAGAATTTCGCGCAATAAATTCTTGCTTCAAGTCATGAAAATCTTTGAATAATTCATCAGTCCTGATTCCCAGTTTTTCGATTCTTTTATACAGCCCTTTGTTGATAATCATCGCAAAGTTCCTAGGGACCAGGATCGGAAAAGGAGTTGTATAGTGGTCAAAAACTGATTTGAGTTGTAGCCAATAGGCCACCTCTGCAGGCCCGCCAATATAGGCCAGGTTAGGTAGGATCATTTCCTGGTACAGGGGACGAAGAATCACATTCGGACTGAACACTTCTGGTGTTGCATCCACCAAACTAATTATTTCCTGTGGACTAAATGAAATATCGGTTTCGTTTACGGTAAATTGGTTTCCTTCTTTTAAAATCCGTTGCCTGACCCCGTTTTTCGAATAAAAAAGGTTAATGATACGTGGATATACCTGGGGCTGGTATCCAAAGGAATCTAGTTTTTTCGAAGTCTTTTCCGCGAGATCGTTTGCCTGGTGGTTTTCCAGGTCGTCAATGATAATGTCTTTAAACAGGTTTTTTAATGCCCTGCTGTCGCCATCCACACAGACTAATCCATATTTACCAAACAGCCCGTTGACAAATTTCCGCGTGGCCTCAGCCAGATTTTTACTGGTCAAGTAAGCTTCCTCAAAAAGAGGAGCTTTTTCCGGTAAGGCATCAATCACTTCTTTGATTGAACCTGTGGAAAACCGGCCGACTGCACCGGTCTGATCAGTCTCCCAGGTATATTTATTGCCAAAAAGATGGAAGGATTTGATCTCATCATAATCGTGGTCTTCTGATGCCATCCAGTAGACGGGTACAAAATCCTTATCCGGAAACTCTTTTTTTAAACGTTCGCAGAGATTGATTACTGTAATGATCTTATATATGAAATAAAGCGGCCCGGTGAAAATGTTTAGCTGATGGCCTGTGGTGATGGTAAAAGTTGTGTTCTTTTTCAGAAGCCTGATATTGTCTGCCACTGCACTTTCTGTCAGGATGCCTTCGTATTGTTTTTCCAGTTCCTGCGTCAGGATTTCGCGAACGGCCGGATCAGTTTTTTTATTCGAAAGCTGGTCTTTAAATCCATCCAGGTTCGGGTAATTCCCATAAAAGGCTTTCAGGTTTGAATTTTTATTGATATAGTCCAGAAATAATCCTTTGAATGCATTTGTATCTGCTAATGGAATCTTTTGATTGTTCATTTACTTTCGAATAAATTTTGCAAAATAATACTTTCAACGAGCGAAATTGCTTTTAGATCGCTGAATTACGCAAAATGTTCGTCGCCTGTAAAACATTATTATATGACCGGAATTCCATGGAGGTCGAATTCCGTCGCGTCGGTGATTTTTACCTGGACAAAATCCCCGATCCGCAGGTATTGTTGATCAGCTTCAATCAACACTTCATTGTCCACCTCCGGCGAATCATGCTCCGTTCTTCCCACAAAATAACCGGATTCAAAGCGATCAATCAGTACCTTTAACTCCTGACCAATCTTCGCTTCGTTCTTTTTGCGCGAGATTTCTTCCTGGATTTCCATGATTTCCCGCTGGCGGCTTTCTTTTACCTTTTGGCTTGTCTTGTCTTCTAATGTGAAGGCGTGCGTGTCTTCCTCGTGCGAATAGGTGAAAACGCCCAAGCGGTCAAATTCGGCTTGCTTCACAAAATCTTTTAACTCTTCAAATTCCTTTTTTCCTTCGCCCGGATGACCTACAATCAGGGTAGTTCTGATGGCAATCCCCGGTACTTTACTCCGGATGTTAGCCAGTAATTCTTCCGTTTTTTGGCGGTCTGTTCCCCGTCTCATGATCTTCAGCACCTTGTCAGACCCATGCTGGAGGGGGATGTCAAGGTAGTTGCAAATGTTTTTCCGCTCGGCCATGACTTCTAAGATATCCTCCGGAAAACCGGCTGGAAAAGCATAGTGAAGGCGGATCCATTCCAAACCTTCAATGTCAGAAAGATTTCTTAAAAGTTCAGCGAGGTTTCTCTTTCCATAAAGGTCCAGGCCATAGTAAGTAGAATCCTGTGCGATTAATAATAATTCTTTCGTGCCATTTTTCACCAGGTTTTTTGCTTCGGCCACCAGCTCTTCCATTGGTCGGCTGACGTGCTTGCCCCGCATGATAGGGATGGCACAGAAGGAGCAAGGCCGGTCGCAGCCCTCCGATATTTTCATGTAGGCATAGTGCTTCGATGTCGTCGTGATACGCTCGCCCAGCAATTCTTTTTTATAATCAGCTTTAAATTTTTTCAATAGAAGCGGCAATTCCATGGTACCAAACCAGGCGTCGACCCCTTTTATTTCCTTTGCCAGGTCTTCCCTGTATCGCTGCGAAAGGCATCCGGTAACATAAACCTTTTCCACGAGCCCTTCTTCCTTGGCATCCACGTATCGAAGGATCGTGTCGATGCTTTCCTGCTTAGCGTTGTCAATAAAACCACAGGTATTGATCACCACGATATTGGCACCATCCTTCACATCCTCATGGGCCACATTTATCCCATTACCCTTCAATTGCGTAAACATCACCTCACTATCCACCAGGTTTTTAGAGCAGCCCAATGTGACGATGTTTACTTTGTCCTTTTTCAGCCCTTTTGTTTTCAAGATCAATTTCTATTTGAGGGGACAAAACTATGAAATCATTTGCACACTCTGTCGTTTACCGGGTATGATCTTCCGATATTTGTCATTTGGCTGTCCGCTTTGGCGAAATTGATCATGGTCAAACCAATTAATTAAATAAATTTGCAGTCTCATTTTTTTAACAGGAAGTCATTGAATAAAAACCTGCTACAATTTCTTGCCATTACCCTTGTCGCTGGATGCCTATGTTCTTGTGATGTAGAAGATTGTATTTCGACGAAAAGTAGTGGAGTAATTGTGGAGTATATTCATCAACAATCAAACGACGACCTTCGCCTCTCTGTCATTATAGATTACCTGCAAGCAGAAGGGAATGAAATTATCTTAGTTGATGATAGTTCAAGATTCTTTATTGATACCTTATATCTAAATCCGGGGGATAACAACACAAGGTATAATTTAGAAATTAATCAATACAGAATTGACACTTCAGATATAGATCCCACCGATATTTACATTACCGATTTAGGGAAAGAAGCACACACTATTTCCCTTTCCTACACCCGGCGACAGAGAATTATCAGTCAGGAATGTGGAGTAGAGCAATCATTTTATAATTTGGAAATTGTCGACCACGATTTTGACAGTGCTGTTGTGGTTAACGATACCATCGACCGATTTAATCCTGTAAATGTCCAGATTTATTTTTAACATATTGGTCTTGATTTTTTGTGCGAATGCAGTATTTGCGCAGGTGGATAAATTTGCCCCAACCTCCATCAGAGTAGGGGCGGAAGCGGCTAATTATGCCTATGGACTGCTCAGTGATAATTTCAGGTCGTGGGAGTTTGAAGCGGACATAGATATTCACCGTTATTTTCTGGTGGCCGATATGGGATATGCTGCCTATAGCCAAACCGACGAAAACAATTATCATTCCTATGAAAGTAGTGGGAGGTATTTCAGGTTAGGTCCTGAAATCAACTTCATGCGCAATCCAAAGCTTCAAAATGTGTTGGCCCTCGGGTTTAGGTATTGCTGGACATCATTTAGGGAATCTGCCACCTACTCTACCTATAATGCGATTGAAAATGACACGTACTGGCCGGAGCAAATGCTCACCTATGTTGAAGATGGAATCAGAGGGCGATGGTTTGAGGTTACAGCGTCATTAAAGGGGCGCTTGTACAAAAACCTTTACCTGGGCACTACTATACGCTATAAGGTGTTACCCAAGGGAACCAAGGACGGCACATTCAGGGCATATTATATTCCCGGCTTCGGCAAAAGGGTGAATGATAACAACTGGGGGCTTAGCTATTTTATCGCGTACCGCTTTCCATTTCGCAAAAAGAAACAGTTTTATTTTGTTCCAAAAGAGAAAAAGTAAGCTACTTTATTTTCACGTCAAAGACGTAGTCTGTAACATAGGAATTCCCCAGCGTGGTGTGATGTACACCAATAAAGTGAATAGTCTGGCTACCACGTGCATCAGGAGGAATATTCATTTGTAAAACACCAACTCCATCCTGCACCAGAAGTGGATAAAGCTCATCTTGCAAATAGAGACCATCTTCCAATTCACCTACATAAAATTTATCCTTTGGGTGTCTTTCCGAAAACTTTATTTTTATCGTATAGGCGTGGTCCTTCTTCCTGGTATCAATCTCTTCAAATTCCAACTTGGGATAATCTTTCTTTAATTTTCCACTGGTAAAATATTCCTTTAAACCCTTGCCGGTCTGACCCTTTTTATAAGGTTCTTCCGCTGTCAGTCGGCCATTCTCATAATTTTTGCGAATACCGTCGAGCTCGCCGTCAACGTAATTTGACTCCCTGTAAATTTTTCCATTTTCGTAGTAATAGGAAGCGGGACCGTCTTTTACGCCATTTTTGTAAAACATGGACAGCTTAATGTTTCCGTTTTCATAGTAGGTGACCGCTGCGCCATCTTTTACATCATTTATATAATTAATTCGAGTCTTAATTTTCCCGTTTTTGAAATAGGACTTGATTTCTCCATTTTTCTTTTCTTTCGGTTTGTCGGCTTCTCTTTTCTCAAGCGTTTCGATGGCTTTTTTCGATACGCCTCTGATAACCAAGTCGCAGGAAGTGAGAGAAAATAGTATGCAAAAAATGACAAGTAGCTTTTTCATAATGATCAGACTAAAAAGTATGATTCAAAATACGAAAGATTTATAAAAAAACAGGCAACCCATTTCGATGGATTGCCTGAAAACATCTCAATTTCAAAAAACTTAATTAGTGCTCGCAGTATATTCCACTTTTTTAGACTGATCATATTGCGGTTAAAGGCAGTACAACGTGAAATGTACTGTGGGAATCGTTGTTACCAAATATCAATCGCAGGGCACCGTGGCTTTTTCCCTGCTGGGCTCCATTCTGTTACATTCTGAAATCCGATATGTACAACGCGTTTTTCTTCCTGGCAATTCACGTAAAGGCGGGTGCGCTGTTCGATAAAAGAAGCCGGTTCATCACTTACACCGCTATTTGTCAAAAAACCGTCCCTGAAGTCTGACTTCGGCCTGACTTCGACACACAGGGAAATCTGTCTTATATCATTATTTTAAAGGAACATAAGTATTGTAAAAACAGAATGTAATAATGCGATGTGGATCATATTTCAAAAAAACGCCAACAAACAAGCTGATGAGAAAACCTATTTACAATTCATTTGCTTGCCAATCATAACCGGTAGATTATCCAATTAAACCTCGGATTAGAAATGCTCCCGCGAAAGCAACAATGGCGTAAAGTTCGGGGAATACCGCCAGGATAAGTGTTCGGGCAAACACATTATTACCAGAGCCAATTGCGTCGATGCCTCCTGCACACACTTTTCCCTGGTAAATTCCTGATAATAGTCCGGCCAGTCCAAGCGCCAGTCCCGCTCCTAAAATTCCTGCACCCTGTAACAAGGTTATTTCCGGAGTGAGCAAATCCTGCATAATAAAAAAACCACCAAAACCATATAGCCCCTGGGTTCCTGGCAGCGCGCTTAAAACGATGTATGACCCAAAGGCCCCACTGTTTTTTTTAAGCGCTCCTACGGTTGTCATTCCGCCGATGGCTGTTCCCATGGCGCTACCTATGCCTGGTAATCCGATGATTAATCCGACTCCGATAAATGCTAATATAAGTGGTAATGAGCTGATCGTTTCCATGTATTTATTTGGTTATGCTGTCAATAGAATGCTTTTTAAATGGTTTGTAAGGAACTCCTCCCCCCGTGAAATTGGCGTTATTGTAAAACTCTACAAATGTGAGCCTCAGTGGGTGTACAAGGGATCCAAGACAGGCAAGAAGAAAATTCAAGCTATGCCCCATGATCAGAAAAAGTATAGCTACTATTACCCCAATTATGCCTGCGCCCTCCATCATTTGACCCCCAATCTGATTGATCACCAACCCCAGGATAGAAGAGGCTACACCTAACGCAAAAAGGCGAATATAAGAAAGCACATCGCCGAGCAACCCGGTAACAATAAAATACAATGGTAAAATCCCTCCTCCAATTCGTGCACCTATCGGAAGACTTGTGTCGTGAAACAGAAGTACCAGAATTACTCCGGTGATTAAGAATACTTTTGAAATTCCGATTACTGAATGGAATATTTCCATCTTTTGAATTCCACCGAGAAAAAGAATGATTAGGCTTCCTACAATAAGGAATTTGCCTATCGCAGAAATTGCAGGCAAGAATCCCTCAAAATAAATTTTCTTACCAATTGAAATTGCAATAGCCACCAGGATTTGAAAAACGCCAATCATCAGGGCTACATTGAAAGCGTTAAAAATATCGTCCTGGTCGTCAGTCACCAGCACATAGTCAGAAAGGAAGGCAAAAAACGGGAGGTCGGTATGCTGGGTGACCGGGATGCCAAACAAGGTGCCTGACTTTACAATACCCAGAACAGCGGTCACTGTCCCCAATATTCCAATTAGTAAAGGCATTCCTTTCATTTTTTTGAAAAAAGTGAAAGCAGAAATAAGGGATAGTACTATTAATATTAAACCATACCCTGCATCTCCAAGGCAATAGGCAAAGAAGATGGGAAAGAAAACAGCAATGAAAGGAGTCAGGTCAAATTCGTAATAGTCCGGAAGTTGAAAGATCCTGGTGATGTTTTCAAATAGCCTGGGATATTTTTTATTTTTTAGGATTACGGGTATTTTATCTCCGGGTATAGGATCGGAAAATTCGAATGACAATTCATTTTCACTGATAAACTTTAGCAGTGTGGATTCAGCTTTTTCAGGAAACCAGCCATGTATCACTTCGATTGTTCCAAAAGCCTTTTCTTCAAATTGATGCCGGACGGTATTATTTTCAAGTTGATCTTCGAGATCGATTACCTTTCTTTGTAGTATTTTCACATGGCAAGCCAATCCGGAAAGGTCTTGTTCTATTTTTCGAATATCCTCTTTGACGATCTCCGCTTGTTTTATGATTTCTGGAATGCCTGATTTTGGAAGGATAACCTTTTCAAATGGATAGTTTTTACCTTCGATTCTGTCGATAATCAAAAGATAGATCTGGTTATCAATTTTCGTAATTTCAATGAAAAGGGAGTCGTCGGCGTCAAACTTTTTTATGTCTTTTTCTGACACTTTATAAAATGAGAAGAAAACCTGATGTTCCTCAAGGGCCTTTATTTTCTCCCAATCGATTTTTCCCCATGGCTCCAGCGCTTTTTTTTGTTTTTCTAATTCTTCTATTTGATTTGAAAACCCGGAGAGCTTTTGATCGAGTGACAAGACAGTGTTCTTTATTTCAGCCTCATTGCCGTATTTTTCAGATGATGGTTTTTCGCTGGCAGGATCATATTTTTTCAGGATGTTAATGGCTTTTTTGTAAGCACTGATTTCGTTGCGCAGTTCTTCCTGTTCGGGAAATTTTACTTCTTCACGGAATGAGTCAATATGGAGAACCCCCAGTTCATGCAGTTTATCCGTCACGCGGTTTTTATCCGAATGAAAGGTCAGCAAGGTCAATTTTTTCATTCTTTCTTTCATGTGACCTCATCCTCTTGCAGATGCCGTTCTTTAACAATTTTTTGTGCAGCTTTCTGAAGGTTTTCCTCATCTTCCAGGTATCTTTTTATTCTCAGGATTCCTTCCTTAAAGTCCGGAATCTGGACTTTCTCATACAAGTTTACCTTTTGAGTTGTTTTTTTTCGATGATAGTTTAATGTTTCAAGTTGTTTTTGGGAGTACTTCAGGCGTAGTTTATTTACAATAATTTCCTTCAGCATCTCAATGCCAGTAGGTATCCACGCAGGTTGTTGATAATAAAATATGGGACCAGTTTTAAAGCTGATTTCCTTTAATACTTTCACTTTCACTCCGGCAATATTTTTTGTTTCTTCTTCTGTTTTGTCTATTCGGAGCACATAAGGAAATTCTTTTAGTAGTGCGCCATTTTTCAAAAACTTCTCGTAGGACAAATCATATGTTTTTGCAAGTTGTGCTACCAAATCCATCGCTTTTTTAACCTCGACACGAAGGGCTGTCTCCTTGCTCTTCAGTGTGGGCAACGCTCTTTCACGGATCGTAAGTTGCCGGGAAAGATCCTGCGAAAAGGTTTTATTATATTTTATTTTTAAAGCCATAGTAGACTTGTTAAATCTCTGCTAAGTCAGGCCTTTTTTTCTTTTTGGCTTTTTTCTTTTTTTCTCCCCAATATTTTTTGACAAATGTGTCTTTTATACCCACTTCGTGTACCTTGAAATATTTTTTAAACAGGCTCCAGGCAGTATCCAGCATCTCATCAGGCGTAATGTTTATGTCAACCGCCAGCAGTTCCCTGGAATAGTCAAGGGCATATTTCAGACACCTTTCATCATATTCAGATAAATCAAAACCGTTTTCTTTTTTTGTTTTTGCGTGGATGGCGTCAGCATACAGGCGCACTCCGGCGTTCATGACCTGTGGATGATCTTTTCGGGTTTTTTTGCCTTGTACGATTTGTTTTAACCTGGACAAAGATCGAAATGGATCGATGATGACCTTTCCGATATCCGTATCGCGTCGGAGATAAAGTTGTCCTTCGGTGATGTAGCCGGTGTTATCAGGGACAGCGTGAGTAATGTCGCCTTCATTTAAGGTAGTAACCGCAATGATGGTAATAGACCCCCCTTCAGGAAATTGCGCCGCTTTTTCGTAGATCTTTGCCAAATCGCTGTATAGTGATCCGGGCATGGAATCTTTGGAAGGGATTTGATCCATTTTATTAGAAACAATGGCAAGTGCATCTGCATACAAGGTCATGTCTGTTAGCAAAACCAACACCTTTTCCTTGTATTCCAGGGCAAAATATTCTGCGGCAGTGCAAGCCATATCCGGGATCAAAAGTCTTTCGACCGGCGGATTTTCGGTCGTGTTGATGAATGAAATGATTTTATCAAGCACACCGGCGTAGGTAAATTTATTTTTGAAAAACAGGTAGTCATCATTAGACAGCCCCATTCCGCCTAAAATAATCTTGTCAGCGTCTGCCCGCAAGGCTACTTCTGCGAGGACCTCATTGTAGGGTTGGTCAGGGTCGGCAAAAAAGGGAATCTTTTGCCCGGTGACAATGGTGTTATTTAAATCAATTCCCGCAATTCCTGTAGTGATTAATTCAGAAGGTTGCTTACGCCTCACCGGGTTCAGTGACGGCCCACCAATAAACACTTCTTTTCCTTCAGGCAAAGGGCCGTTATCAATTGGTTCTCCATAAGCGTTAAAAAAACGACCGGCAAGATCTTCGCTTACCCAAAGCGCTGGAGGTTTTCCCAAAAAGATCACCTCAGAGTTTGAGGCAATACCCTCGGTACCCGGAAATACCTGTAGTGTGACTTTATCACCCTCGATCTTAACTACCTGCGCCGGACGGCTATCAACCAGGGCCATTTCTTCATAACCTACATTGCCAGCCTGGAGGCTTACTGTAGCCTTTGTGATTTGGGTAAGCTTCGTGTAGATCTTTTGAAAAGCCTGGGTCTTCATTAATAATTTATTTGAATAGGGTGTAACATTTGTTCAATTTCCTTTTCGTATTGCTTAAAGATCTGCGATTCAAAAGGCGAATAATTCATTTGCCTAAATAAATTGATTATTTGCTTAAAGAATGATCTCGCTTCTTCATAATCATCAAATTCAAAATCCTGATGACAGATGTCCAGCACCTTATTGAGCATATATTTTTGACGATGCATGGGAGTATTTTGATCAATTTCATCAAATGCATCCTGCTGTAATATGACAAAGTCAATCAACTCACTTTTCCAAAATCGTACATGATAGTCGATGGGAACGGCATCGTCGCCAAGGATATTGATTTGCTCTGATGCTTCAATGCCTTTTTGCAGAAAATCTTTTGTCTTGAGTACCTTGCTCACCCAATCTTTTTGAATGTGTTTGTCAGTAAATTCTGCGAATTCCTTATATTCCAGGTATTTGGAATAAGAACTCAGCGGTTCGATGGCGGGATAACGCTTGGAATCGGCACGGCGTTGAGACAATGCATAGAAACACCTGGCTACCTTTTGAGTCGACTCTGTAACCGGTTCTTTTAAATTTCCTCCCGCTGGTGAAACAGTCCCAATAAAAGTAACTGATCCGGAACCACCGTCCGGGAGTTCGACATAGCCGGCCCTCGAATAGAAATTGGCGATGATGGCAGATAAGTCCATCGGGAATGCATCAGGGCCGGGCAGTTCTTCCATCCTGTTTGACATTTCACGTAGTGCCTGTGCCCAGCGGGACGTCGAGTCTGCCAATAGCAGTACTTTCAACCCCATACTGCGGTAATACTCGGCAATAGTCATCCCTACATAGACAGAGGCCTCCCTCGCAGCGACAGGCATATTGGAAGTATTACAAATGATGGTAGTCCTTTCCTGCAATTTTCTACCGGTTCTGGTATCAAATAATTCCGGAAACTCTGTAAAAATTTCTACTACCTCATTGGCACGTTCGCCGCAGGCAGCCATCACGATCAGATCAGCGTCTGCATTCTTGGAAATAACATGCTGAAGTACAGTCTTACCAGCGCCAAATGGCCCTGGTATGAATCCTGTGCCACCTTCCGTCATTGGGTTGAGGGTGTCGATTGCTCTGACGCCTGTCTGCATCAGTTTAAATGGGCGGGGCTTGCTTTTATAATTAGTGATCGGGATTTTCACCGGCCACTTTTGCATCATGGTGATATGAATAGTTTCACCTGCCTTGGTCCTTACCTTTGCAATGTAATCTTTGACCTTGTAGTTTCCTTCTTCTGCCAGCCAGGTCAGTGTAACCTTTTCCTTAATTTTAAACGGGACCATTATTTTATGGTCGATCCAGTTTTCTCTAACAGAACCGAGCCACGAACCGCCCGTCACTACCTGGCCTTTGCTGGCAAGAGGTGTAAACTGGTATATTTTATCGACATCGACAGGTGGGGAATAAATTCCTCTTTGGAGGAAAAGATTTTCAAAACCGTCCAGGTTGTTTTGAAGCCCATCATAATTTTTTGAAAGTAATCCCGGCGCGAGAGTGATTTCCAGCATGTTCTGGGTAAAGTCTACCGCAGCTCCTACCTTCAATCCCCTGGTTGATTCAAAAACCTGAGCATAGGCGGTTGTTCCCTTTACCTTTATCACTTCTGCCATCAACTTTCCATCGTGGTGAATTACATAGCAGATTTCGTTTTGGCTAACGGGGCCATTTACCTCGATGGTGACGAGGTTTGAAATGATGGCGGTTATTTTTCCTTTGGTTTTCATTGGTGCTGAGGTTATGGTAAATGATTATTTTATGCATTTGTAGTGTGTTTAAGAATAGTTTCCAATTCCGTCTTAGGAGTTTGTTCATCGTGTGGAATCACCCACCTTTCGAGTAGCAGATATTTCAGGTACCAACTGAATACCTGGTGCAGGGAGAAAAAAGAAAAGGAGGAAAGCTTGTCCAGGTAATGCCACCTTATCTTATCCAGTATTGACTCCAGCTCGACCGGTGTATTTCCGTTGTGGATAAATTCGCCGTTCTCTGGCAGATCAAAATCAGGGCGTTCAAGCCATTCAGGCCAATTTTGTGTAGAACCGTTGGTTGCGCTTATATCAAATTTCCTTTTGTTGGATTGATGAATAGCCTTTCTGAGTTGATGGTCGAATGCATACCAATTAATCAGGAAACTATCTTTTACGCCTTCGACTGACTGAAAAAATATCTCCCATAAACGGGTTTCACATTTTGCCGGGTCAAATTCACTTTTGCCACTATAAATTTCACCCAAATAATCTGAAAACAGGTAGTCGCTAACATAATTTCCATTCAAAATATCCTCGATTGAATCGGGGTAAAGGGAAGTGATTTCATGGAGGTTTCTATATGGCTTTGCTCTATTATTATATTCGTAAAAATAATTTGAAATTTGCTTGATATCTGCCGGGTACTGTAGATACTTAAATAGGCCAAGGTCAGTATCACTAAGGTTGTCGTGGATGGACAATAGGATATCCGAATGATCAGCCAGTTGACCGGAATAGTCATAACCTAAAACTGGCAAGGACGATATGAGATAGTAATAATTATTCATTTTTGGGATTGAATAATATGCTTTCGGTAACCTCATTTAATATGGGTGAGAAAAAGGATGCAAAATCCTTATCGGTAAATGTGATCATATATCCTGTTTTTGCCTCTGAAATTTGAAAGCCGCCCTCTATTCTCTTATCAAAATCAAGGCTAATTTGTGGTAATTCCTTTCCCAGACTATTTATAAATGCATCGTAAGCCTTGTTTTTCAATTTCAACGGCAGCACGATTTTATCAATGTTTGCCGAAGAGTTTCTTACGACCTCAAGAATCAGGTTTTTTAAGAATTCCAGGTCGGAAAAAGAATCCCTTATCTTTTCATCGAGTATTCTTGATTTCAGTAGATGTTTGATTTCCTGTTTAAAAGAAAGGATCGATTTTTTCCCAGCAAGCTGTATATCGGTCAGGCTTTTTTGTCTTAACTCAACAGCATTTTTTTCAGCTTTTATTCTAATTTCTTCCGCTTGCTTCCTGGCAGATTTGATGATGTTTTCCGCTTCTGTTTTTGCCTGATGCAGGATTTCGGAAGCTTCGCGTTGCGCTTTTTCTATGCCTTCCTGGTAAATTTTGTCAGTAAGGGCGTCAATGTTCTTTATCATCGTAAATGATTACAGAGCTTTTCAGTGTAGCGCCTCCTAAACTTTTTTCATTGCTTTAAAAAAGTTATAGGTTTTTTTTGCCTGACGGTCTTTAACTAATAGTAAAAGAATGTCCTTATCCCTGCTCACTAATTCTTCACCTACACTTCCCAGGATAAAGGCCGATGCCTTTGTTTGTTTTTTACTACCCATCATGATCAGATCAATATTTTGATCATGTGCATAATTAATAATGGATTTTGCAATAGAGCCGTTTTCATTTGGTTTACAAACATGGACCGGCTCTAGTATCGCTAAGTTATGTTCCTTATAATATTTTTCCCACCGTTGTTCTGCATGTTCTACCATGGTCCAGGCAAATTCGTCGTATGTTTTTCCAATTCGGGTATAGCCCCCGGGTACTTCTACCACATGAAGGCAATAAAACTGCGTATGGGGCAAGTATTTTTGGATCATGCAGGCTGTTTCAAATACGTTGTCAGTTCGTTTGGAAAAGTCGACTGGTATGAGGATTTTTTTAAAGCGGGCTTTAAAGTTTTCCGGTACAAAAAGAATGGAACAGTCACTTTTTCGAGCCAGTTTTTCCATGATAATGCCACTACCTTTTTTTTGACTTTTTTTACCGGCTACGATTAGATTGATTAGTTTAATGTTTGACCAATGCAACAACTGCTTTAAGGGGTCTCCCTCCGCTATTTCGTAGTGTACTTTTATATTGCCATTATTCCTAAAAAATCGCTCTACTTCATTTCTCATTTTGATTTTAATCCGTTCGTCGTTTGGCAGATGCCCCATATATTTAATTTCTTTTCCAGAGGGGGGAATTTCCAGGTCTTTTTCGACATAGATAAAGTAGAGATATTCAATGAATGGATTAATGCTGATAAACCTGCAAATAAATTTCAGCAGCGTAAAATCCATTTCAGTTAAATCAAGACTTACTAAAACTCTGGAGAACGGCTTCATTGCAGTTGATTTTATTTATAATCACCTATCGATAGTACAGGTACATCAGACTTTGCGGCAACTTTTTTAGCAATACTCTCATGGAAAAGGTTCTTTATTGCGCTGCGTGATCTATGCAGAATCGTGAGTAATAAGATTTTGTTGGATTTGGTGAAATCCAGTATTCCTTTTCCCACGTCGTTGCATACTACCTGATGAAATTCAGGATGATAGCCTTCGAAATGTGATTTAAGTAGTTCCAGGTTCTTTGATTCTTCTGGTGAAAGTTGATCTCTGTTACCAACTGAAAAGAAATAGACTTTTGCACTAAAGAAGGAAGAGAAAGATTTAACAATATTAAGTTTATTGAGATCATCGATTCTCTTCAGGTCGTATGCAAACGCAATTGCCGCATTTGATTCCACCTTGAATTTATAGGGAAATATTAGAACAGGCACATGTAGCTTGTTCGTCAGTTTGGCAGCTTTAGAGTGCCACAGTGTTTTATTTTGCGGTCCCCCTTTCGTTCCGATGAATACCAGGTCGACGTCATATTGACGCACTACCCTTTTTATCGCGTCTGTCAAAAGGCCAATTTCTTTGATAATTGTGAATCGGATGTCATAGACATTAGATATGTCCTTTAACAGGGCGTCAAATTTTGCTTCCGTCCTTTTTTTCGTCCAGTTTAGCAAGACATTTTCAAACCTGTTCAAAATGCCTTTCTCAAAAATCCTGTTCTTATGCATTTTTATTTTTAAAAGAGGACGATTATAAACGTGAAGTAATAGTACCTCAGAATTATTATAGTTTGCAAAGTTGACGGCGCGCTGGATTAGTTCGTTGGAATTCCCTGAAAAGTCTACCGGAATAAGGATTTTCTTTATCGTTTTCATGGCAAGAAGATTAAAGCACCTAAAACGTTATTTTTTACCCACCTATGTTTATAACAATCGGTGGGTCAATTTAATCCCAGTATCTGTCTGGTATTATCTGTTTTTAGTCAAATAAGCTTCTCATGGCAGTCACGGCAAAGTGCAGTTACTCCTCATACATGGTTTAACGAGGATGGTAATTTCCAAGACAATAGCAGAAATGACCTTTGTCAGGTTTGGCATCATTTAATTCCACTCGCCTAATCGATCGTTTATTTCGAACTCAACAATCTTCCTGGATTTTTCCTCAGAATAAAAAAGTGCGTTTACTTCAATTCCCTTTTCTTCGTTTTTTTTGATCTAATGAATTGACAGCGGGGGCTTTCCGGGAGGCTTTTGGGAAACAGAAAATAAACGTAAATATGAAGAATGCTTCTTAGATCGGTTTCAGCCTGTTTTTGTCTTTTAAATTTTTTCTGTGATTTCGGGAAACACTACATTTCATGGTGTTAACTTAAATTAGAAAATAAAACTCGTGCTCAAATCAATTCTTTACACATAAATAGAGCTTAAAATAGACCCGCGGTCCTGTTAAATAATTCCTAAGGTGTATATTTGTCAAAAAAGTTAAATATATAATGATTTATCCGATAGTAGCGTTTGGACACCCGGTGTTAAAGAAAAAGGCCGGGGAAATAGAAAAGGGAAGTGATATCAATCAATTGGCGGCGGATATGTTTGAGACCATGGAGAACGCACAGGGAATAGGATTAGCAGCTCCACAAATTGGTAAAAGTCTTCGAATTTTTGTGGTAGACGGAGCCCCTCTCGAAGAAGAGGATATGCTGAATTTCAGAAAAATATTTGTGAACCCGACGATTCTGGAGGAGTTTGATGACGAGTGGACATTTGAGGAAGGTTGCCTGAGCATTCCCGGAATTCGGGAAAATGTGAGCCGACATGGCAAACTTCGCATTCACTATTTTGATGAAAACTGGGTGGAATACGAAGAAGAATTTGATGGTATGAAGGCCAGGATCATTCAGCATGAATATGATCATTTAGAAGGAATTCTTTTTACTGATCATATTTCTTCGTTTAAAAAGCGTCTCTTAAAAGGTAAATTGGCAAATATCAGCAAGGGCAAAGTTCCCGTGGAGTATAGAATGACTTTTCCCCAGAAATAATAGAATGTCCACCTTAAAGATCACCATTGTTCAAACCGATATTTATTGGGAAAATATTCCAGCCAATCTCGGCGAATTGGAAGAAAAGCTTTGGCAGGGTGAAACCGGTGATTTGATAGTCCTGCCCGAAATGTTCAATACTGGGTTCAGTATGGCCGTGGAAAATCTGGCCGAACCTATGAATTTCACTACTTTTAAGTGGCTCCGACAGCAGGCGGAACAACATCAGGCAGTGGTAATGGGAAGCTTTATCGTAAAAGAATCCGGCAAGTATTATAACAGGGCAGTTTGGGTTTTTCCTGATGGGGATTACGGATACTATGATAAGTCTAAACCTTTTACCATGATGGGGGAGGACAAGGTAATTTCGCCTGGTGGAAAGCGGGAAATTTTTGAATGGAAGGGATGGAAGATCAAGCCCTTGATCTGCTATGATCTACGTTTCCCGGAACTTGCGCGAAATAACTTTACTGAAAATCAATTTCAGTATGATTTGCTCATCTATATGGGCAATTGGCCTTCCGCTCGTATTCATGCATGGGACACTCTTTTGAAAGCCAGGGCCATGGAAAACTCCTGCTATTTAGCGGCGGTCAACCGGGTCGGCGAAGATGGGAACGGAATTCCGTTTAACGGTCACAGTACGGTATTGGATCCGCGTGGGGATTATTTGATCGAGCCGACAGAAGAGGAATCAATCAGCACAGTTTCATTAAACCTCGAAGCCTTGAATAATTATCGGCAGAAATTTCAGGTGCATTTGGATTGGTGATTTTTGCGATTACAATCGCAAGTTTATATATGGAGCCTTTGATATATTACCGCAAAATGTGAAGCACTTTTTTTTACTCAAATGTTTGACAATGAAAACAACCATTCAAATAAATGATGATCTTTTGACAAAGGCCATGAAATTGACCAACACAAAGACAAAGAGGGAAACAATTGAGGTTGCATTGATTAACATAATCAAAACATTAAATCAAAAGAATCTCTTACGATATCGAGGTAAAGAAATTTGGGAAGGGAATTTTGATGATATGCGTTCAACTTGATTTACCCTATAAATGCAGCTTCGAAATGATCGCAGCTAAAGATGTTTAGACAGTCAAGGATGAAAAAACCTATCTCACAGAATACTCCTTCACAGTATCAATAAAACACTTCACCTTTTCGGGTTCGATATCCGGGTAGACTCCATGGCCCAGGTTGGCGATATGCTTATCTTTTCCAAAAGCATCGATCATCGATTTGGTTTCTATTTCGACCGTTTTATAATCCCCATAAAGCACCGCCGGGTCAAGATTTCCCTGTAGCACTTTATCGGGAATAAGTTGCCTGGTTTCCTTGATGTTCATGTTCCAATCTAAGCCAACTACTTTGCAGTTGGTTTCGCCTATCGCCCTTCTGGATGAAATGGCTCCTTTGGCAAATACCGTCACAGGTACGTCGTCAATCGCATCACATATTTGTGAAATGTATTTTAAAGAAAAAGCTTCATACTGGCTTTCAGGCAATATTCCCGCCCATGAGTCAAATAGCTGAACGAGATCTGCACCGGCCTTAATTTGATTTTTCAAATAATTGATCGTGCTATCGGTAATCATTTGAAGTAATTGGTGTGCCAGTCCAGGTTGGACATACAGCATCTTGCGGGCTTCGGAGAATGTTTTGCTACCCTTACCTTCTACCATGTAGCAGAAAATCGTCCAGGGCGCTCCTGCAAATCCTATTAATGGCACTCGCTCATTTAATTCCTTTTTAGTGACTTTTATGGCTTCTGTCACATATCCCAGGCTGTCATCATCAGAAATTTTTAATTTGGCGAGATCTTGTTCGGTTTTAATGGTTGTGGGGAAAAATGGCCCCTTTTTCTCCACCATTTCGTAGGGCAATCCCATGGCTTCTGGTATCACCAGGATGTCAGAAAAGATGATTGCAGCGTCAACGCCAAGAATATCAACCGGTTGGATAGTTACTTCGGCGGCGCGTTCCGGAGTTTTGACCAATTCAATGAACCCCGAAAGCCTTCCTCGCACCTCTCTGTACTCCTTTAAAATCCTGCCCGCTTGTCGCATCACCCATACGGGCGTTCTTTCTGTTTTTTCCCCACGTGCAGTACGTAGCAATAAATCGTTTTTCAAAGCCATGCCAAAAAATTTTGGCAAATATACCATTCCTGAATTGCTTAGCAGGAAATCCGGAGAATTTCTTCCATGATTTGCTTTTAGAATATCTATATTTGGTCAAACAGATTAGATCAAAAATGAAGGAAATTATTCTCACGAAAAACGCTCCCGCACCTATCGGTCCATATAACCAGGCGGTATTAGCAGGCAATACATTGTATGTTTCAGGTCAGATCGCCCTGGATGCAGAAGGAAACCTGGTAGAAGGAGATATTCAAACAGAAACCGATCAGGTGATGAAGAATATTGGCGAAATACTGAAGGCTGCCGGGATGAATTATTCCAACATTGTCAAGTGCTCTATTTTCATTCGTGATATGACACAATTTTCAAATATCAACGCCACGTACGGAAACTACTTTTCAGAAAAAGAGCCGGCGCGTGAAACGGTGGAGGTTTGTCGTTTACCGAAAGACGTGAATGTGGAGATATCCTGTATCGCAGTTAAATAGATGTTTTTTCCCGTCAAATCAGAGACGTTTGCCTCACCACTTTCCAGTTCTGAGGTGGAACAGCGGATGGTAAATGATATCAATCATCAGGATGAATCAAGAAAAAATTGGTTTAAGGGAGAAATTTCAGATGGATGTTTTAACATTTCTTTGATTCTTAAAAGACCAAATAACTTTACTCCCCTAATTTCCGGATTGATTGAGAAAGATGCGGATGGAAAATCCCTGATTATTGTAAAATATGAGCTCTTCCCGTCAACGAAAAGATTTCTCCTTTTCTGGACTATACTGACTTTATTGTTGACACTATTTTTTGCAATTCCCTATCAGGCTTATTTATATGGGGCTATCACTTTTTCTGCAGGGTTGGTGAACTATATTATTACCAAAGAGAATTTTAAGATCCAGATCCGAAAAAGCAGGAGGGCGCTGCTCAAGGTGGTTGGGGCTACAGAATAATCATTTTCTTTAATTCGCTGATTATCATTAAATTACAATTATTATAATTTAATATATTGAGAGAAATCATCATTATTGGCGGGGGATTGGCAGGTCTGGTTTCATCCATTTTACTAAAAAGGCAGGGAAGGGATGTCGTTCTAATTGAGAAAAAGACATACCCATTTCACCGCGTCTGTGGGGAATACGTTTCCAACGAAGTCAAAAATTTTCTTACTGTCAATCGCCTCATGCCTGCCATTGCCTGTGCAAACATTGATACATTTGGATTATCAAGCACAGACGGGAATATCGCGTATGAAAAACTGGACTTAGGAGGTTTTGGGATCAGCCGGTATTTTTTTGATCATTTTTTATATCAATCCGCTATTTCAGAAGGTGTAGAATGTATCACTGGAGAAAGTGTTGATAAAATAGTATTTGATAAAGCTTCCTTTCAAATAAAACTTCATGGGGGGATTGAATTAACATCGCAAATAGTAATTGGAGCATTTGGCAAACGTTCAAATCTGGATCAACAACTAAACAGAGCATTTTTTTTCAGAAGATCCCCATACATTGGTATAAAATACCATATCAAATCCGATCATCCGTCAAATGTCGTTGCGTTGCACAATTTTGAAGGAGGCTACTGTGGGATAAATGGCATAGAGGATGGCAAAACCAATCTTTGTTATCTGAGCAAAAGGGAAAACCTGAAAAAATACGGAAGCATCCAAAAGATGGAAGAAGAGATCCTTTTTAAAAACCCGCAGATAGAACAGCTATTTGAAAAATCCGAATTCTTTTTTGATTCTCCCGAGGTAATCAATGAGATTTCTTTTGAAACGAAGAAACCAGTAGAACAACATATTCTCATGTGTGGAGATGCCGCTGGTATGATCACGCCCTTATGTGGCAATGGTATGGCGATGGCCATACACTCGGCTAAGATTTTATGCGAGCATATTCAACATTATTTTACCAACGGAAAGACGGATCGTTCGCAGCTCGAAAAAGGATATGCAAAGGACTGGGCATCCCAGTTTCAATTTCGTTTGTGGTATGGAAGGCAAGTCCAAAGGCTTTTTGGAAATAAAAACCTGTCAAAATTTTCCATCAAGTTGATTAATAATGTACGACCGCTGAGTCGTCTGATGATAAAAGCCTCACATGGTAAGTCATTTTAGTTTCCTATTACAAGCAAATAGAGGAAGAAGAAGTTGAGAAAAAATGCGGATATAAAATTAAGCTTCATCGTGTGTGAAAAATCAGCTTTTGATGAATCCTTTAATACCTTGATAAACCAATAGTTAAAATAAGTCAATACCGGAACCATACATCCTAAAAAGATCCACGCGATTAAAATGGAATAATTGCTAGTGAAATACCACCAGAAAAATCCGACAGCGATGGCAAAAGTTATGGCCGTGAAAATAAACGTCCCGTTGATCCCTAGTTTGTAACTCAGAGTGATGTCACCCCTCTTTGCATCTTCTTCGTGTTGATAAATTTGGGTCATGGGATACGATCCCCAAAGAATAGCGGAAGACAATAGCGCTGGAATGATAACAGCTGAATTTAAGAATTCACCCATTCCACTATTATTAAGACCAATATAAGCCATGATGAAAGTAAAAGCTCCCTGAAAGCTCCCTGCAACCAGCCAGCTAATGATAGGATATTTTTTTAATCGTACATTTGGATGGCTGTAAGCCTTGGAGACCAAGCCATATACCAACAATAACAAAGCTAACTCCCAGTTTATTATTAGGCCGAGTAAAATCGCTATGGCATCAAATACCAGGGAAGTAAAATACAGTTCTCTTTTGACTTTAGGAGGATTTTTTAATCCTCCAATGCTTTTTTCATCCTTATCAAAGTAGCTATTATAACCGTTACTTGCGGGATACAGGAATACATGCAAGACTGTAAAAACAATAATTAATCTCCATGGATTTAGGTTTGGGGAGGTAGCGGCAGCAAATAGAAAAACCGGAGCTAAAAAAAAGGAGAAAGGGATTCGTAAATGTAGCCACGTTGACCGACTGAGCATGAAAGGAACATTTTAATATTCAATATATTTATTTTTACTATACTTCGAATACATGAGCGCATATATAACATCGATTGGCACAGCCAATCCACCATATAAAATTGACCAAAAACAAATCCTGAAATTTATGGTGAAGGCTCATGATTTGGATAAGGAAGAACAGAGAAAATTAGAAGTGTTATACCGTGCCTCCGGTATACAGTACCGATATACGACGATTGAGGATTATGAAAATTTGGGAGCGTCGTCTTTTTTTCCGGATACGGAGAATTTTCACCCTTTCCCGACTACACGCAAAAGGAATGAATGGTTTAAAAGGGAGGCATTGATATTAAGCGAACAATCCATTCTGAATTGTTTAAGGGATAAACTATCTACTTCTGAAATCACGCATTTAATTACCGTAAGCTGCACGGGAATGTATGCGCCAGGGTTGGATATTGAGCTAGTGGAAAAGCTCAAACTTCCAACGAATGTAGAAAGAACCGCAATAAATTTTATGGGATGTTATGCGGCATTTAATGCAATCAAAGTAGCCAATTACATTTGTCAAACCCGGTCGGCAAATGTGCTTGTGGTGTGTACGGAGTTATGCAGTATTCATTTTCAGAAGGAAAAGAACGAAGATAATTTATTGGCAAATGCATTGTTCGGGGATGGGTCGGCGACATTATTAATTCAATCAGATCCTTTAAAAGGAATAAATTTTCGCTTGGATGATTTTAGGAGTGAATTAATGCAAGAAGGAAAGAATGACATGGCGTGGAATATTGGAGATACAGGTTTTGAAATGAAATTGTCAGCATATGTCCCCACTATTTTAGAATCCGGAATAAAGCCAATTTTAAAATCAATGTTACCGATAAATCACGAAGGGAAGTTCGATTTTTACGCCATCCATCCGGGAGGGCGGAAAATCCTTGAAGTGGTAGAAAGTGTGTTGTCAATTACGAAGGAACAAAACAGGTATTCCCATGAAATACTGAAAAATTTTGGAAATATGTCTTCCCCTACCATTGCATTTATACTGAAACGAATTATGAATACCCTAGCAGTGTCAGATCATGGTAAGGATCTTTTGGCAATTGCCTTTGGACCGGGACTCACAATTGAAAAAATGCAGGCAAAGGTCATTGTGCGATGAGTATAGATTTTAAGGAGCGATCTGAGGAATCAGAAGTAATGGATGATTTTACCATTGGTGGCGAGATTATACATCAAACACTCCGTGAAATAGCCACTGTCAATCGATGGCTTGGCGGAAATCGAATAACTTTAAATGCCATAAAGCACTTTTTAAAAAAGAAGAATGAAAAACCATTGACCATTCTGGATATTGGCTGTGGAGGCGGCGAGATGTTACAGTTAATTGCAAAATTGGCACGAAGGTGGAATAGAGAAGTCAAACTTATTGGCATCGATGCAAACCCACATGTCATTGACTTCGCCAGGGAGAATAGCATCGATTATCCCGAAATTCAATTTACGACGATGGATGTTTTATCGCCATCATTTAAAGAAATGGAATGTGATATCCTGTTAGCGACGCTATTTATACACCACTTTACTACGCAGCAGTTGACCTCACTTTTTAAATCGTTTATTCAACAAACACATCAGGCCATCGTCATCAATGATTTACATCGACATTGGTTCGCTTATCATTCCATAGCTTGGATTACCAAGATTTTATCAAGATCTGATATGGTGCGGAATGACGCCCGATTGTCTGTGTTACGGGCATTTTCAAGAAAAGAAATGGAGGCCATCTGCAATGAAGCGGATATCAAGTATTTTTCGATTAGGTGGAAATGGGCATTTAGGTGGGAGCTTATTGTACATAAATGAAAAGGAATTCATTTCCATTCCAAGTTGTTATCAAATCATACCTGATTTTTTGAAAGGATTGAATAATTTCAAAGTAAACAAATCGACATGAAGAGAAGAGAAGTCTTGCAGTCCATGGGATTAGCATCCGCTCATTTTTTGTTCCCGACCGTATTAACTGGGTTTTTGACGCGATGTACCCAAAAAGAAAAAGAAGTTTACTTGCCACTATTCTTTACAAATGAAGAATACGAAGGAGTTGCGAGGATCATTGATGTGATCCTGCCGACTACAAGCACTAAGGCGGCATCCGAAGTAGAAACACAAGCATTTCTGGACGAAATATTTGCCAAATGCTTCAATGAAGATCAGCAAAAAGTGATGAAAGAGGGGTTGGAAAAACTTATCCCTGAATTTGAGTCTACAGATGATAAATTCACTTTTTTGGAGGAAGTGGATCAAAAAGCATTTTCCGGTGACGAGGCGTATGGATTTTTCATGAGCTTAAAGCAATATACGCTGGTTGGGTTTTTTACCTCCCAGGAGGGTGAGACAAAAGCAAGTAACTATGTCAAAATACCTGGAGACTACAAGGGAGAAATTCCTTTGGAATCAACTACGCTCAATTATGGTGAAACCGGCTTAAAGTATTATTTATAAGATGATGCAGGAATACAATATACTCGGAAAAGGTACCCAGGGAAATACCTACGATGCCATTGTAATTGGGTCAGGAATGTCCGGTGGTATAGCCGCGAAAGAACTTACACAAAAGGGACTGAAAACACTTGTCCTGGAAAGAGGACGGATGGTGGAGCATGTAAAAGATTACCCTACAGCTTTAACCGATCCCTGGGACATGCCTATGCGCAATATGGTAAGCGAGGAGGAAAAGAAGGACTACGAAATTCAAAAAACATTATACCTGTTTGGACAGGACTGCAAGCATTTTTTGGTAAAGGATAGTGAAAGCCCCTATCACCAGACAAAACCTTTTGTCTGGTACAGGGGATATCATATGGGAGGACGGTCGCTTCTTTGGGCAAAGCATGCCTGGCGATTAAGCGAATATGATTTTGAGGCCAATGCCCGTGATGGAATTGCCATAGACTGGCCAATTCGTTACAAGGACATAGCGCCCTGGTATGATTACATCGAATCATATATTGGCGTAAGTGGAAATAACGACGGTATTCCGCAGCTACCGGACGGAAAAATGCTACCTCCTTTTGAAATGAATGCCATAGAGAAACATCTGCAAAAAAGAATAAAAGAAGAATTTGCAGAAAGGGATCTCATCATAAGCCGTATGGCGATTTTGACCCAGGATCATAATGGCAGGCAAAAATGTAAAAACAGAAATTTGTGTCATAGAGGTTGCGTTTTCGGGGCTTATTATTCCAGTAATTCTGCATCACTGCCTGATGCTGCCAGGACTGGCAATCTTACCATGCGGCCCTACTCAATCGTTGAGAAATTGATTTACGATAAAGAGACAAGAAAATTAAAAGGAGTACAGGTCATCGATTCGGAAACAGGCGAAAGTCATGAATATTTTGCGAGAGTCGTTTTCTTAAATGCCTCTACATTAGGGAGCGCACAGATTTTATTACAGTCTGCGACTGATGAATTTCCCGATGGACTGGCTAATTCAAGTGGTGTGCTTGGTCATTATTTAATGGACCATCATGCGGCCGTGGGAGC
>JBNLGG010000015.1:33757-73101 GCA_050305935.1 Cyclobacteriaceae bacterium
GAATTTCCCGATGGACTGGCTAATTCAAGTGGTGTGCTTGGTCATTATTTAATGGACCATCATGCGGCCGTGGGAGCCACTGGAACCTATACTGGTTTAAAGGATTCATTCTATTATGGGCAACGACCAGCTAGTGTATACATCCCGAGGTTTAGAAATGTTGAGAAAAATGATCAGGATTATTTGCGCGGGTACACCTTTGAAAACTACACCCGAAGAACAAACTGGACGAGAGGATTTTATCAGCCTGGTATTGGTGTTGATTGGAAAGAAACTTTAACGAAACCAGGCGACTGGTCGATCTATTTTGAAGCCTATGGAGAGACACTGCCAAAATTTGAAAATAAAGTCTCTTTGCATCCAGAAAAGAAAGATAAATGGGGCCTTCCACAACTGGATATAGACATTGCTTACGGGGAAAATGAATTAAAAATGCGTAAGGACATGCAGGCTACGTCAATAGAAATGTTGGAGGCTTCTGGGGTGGAGGATGTAAATGGATTTGACTATCTACCGGCTCCAGGGCATGTAATCCATGAAATGGGCACGGCAAGAATGGGAAATGATCCAAAAACATCTGTTTTAAATAAATGGAATCAGGCCCATGATATTAGAAACCTGTTTGTGACTGATGGGTCTTTTATGGTTTCTTCACCACCTCAAAACCCGTCACTTACCTATATGGCAATGACAGCACGAGCGGCAGATTATGCTGCGAAGCAAATGGAAAAAGGGGAGTTGTAATTTTTTTCGGTTCTTGGTCATATTGAATTCCTATCTGTTCGGCAGACGAGTATTTTAGGATTTCACGCGATGAAGAAGTTATCGAGGGATTTGAAATAATATTTGGAAATGATGCCCGATGCTATGGAAACGTTGTTATCTAATCCTTTTCTGTTTCAAAAAGCTCTTCCAGTTGAATTTTATTCAGCACAAGATTGTTTTCAATGATATCCCAAAGTATTCGTGGATCAATGATGTGATATTCGTGAACGGCAAAATTTCTTAATCCATACATCTGTCTCCAAGGCACATCCGGATACATTCCTTTAATTTCAGAAGGGATTTTATTGGCTGCCTCGCCAATGATCTCAAAGTTTCTGGTAACTGCGTCAATGACCATGTCATTTTGTGAAAAATCAAAGAAATTTTCCACCGGTTCCACGTACTTAAGGATTTTTTTCTATGGCGTTGATCATGTCTTGAATGTAGACCAGGTATCCTTTTTCCATTACAAGAACTTTACTTCCCTCATGATCGACTTTTTGAACACATCCTTAATAGAATTTTCAGTAACAATGTCCACTTCCCGGCCTAAATGATTTTCCAAAAAGTCCTTCAGGTCAAAGAATTTCCACCCTAAACTGTGGGTATAACTGACTATCAAATCAACATCCGATGATTTGTTGAACTTGCCGTTAGCCAATGAGCCAAAATAGCCTATTTGATCGATACCGAATTCCCTTTCCAAAATGGGTTTTAATTCGCTGAGCTTCCAAAGTATGCTTTTTGCTGAGTTCATGGAATAAAGATACTTGAATTTTGAGGAATACTCCACGCTTTACCATTTTGAATGAGGGTATTCTTTTTCCGTTAGTGTTGAATTTCCATTTCGCGATCCCCCATCTTCCGTTTCATTTTTATAACTTTGCGGCCTTAATTTAAAATCAATATCAGGATTCATGAGTGGGGAAATACGCGTTCGTTTTGCACCAAGCCCAACCGGGGCGCTTCACATTGGAGGAGTTAGAACAGCTTTATATAATTACCTTTTTGCTAAGAAAAACGGTGGAAAATTTATCCTTCGAATTGAGGATACTGACCAGACTCGGTTTGTAGAAGGTGCAGAGGAATATATCCGAGAAGCCTTGCATTGGATAGGCATTGACCCTGATGAAGGAGTCGTTGAAGGTGGGGAGTTTGGTCCTTACAAACAGTCTGAACGAAAGGATCTTTATTTGAAATACGCCCGGCAGTTGATAGATGAGGATAAAGCTTACTATGCCTTCGATACTGCAGAAGAGCTGGAGGCTATGAGAGAGCGATTAAAGGAGACAAAAGAAGCCAATCCTGTGTACGATAGTTTCACCAGGATGAGCATGAAGAACTCACTCACCATTACCACAGAAGAAGCTCAACAGAAAATCAAAAATGGTGAGCCTTATGTGATCCGCCTGAAAGTGCCACAAAATGAAGAGGTCAAGCTGAATGATATGGTGCGCGGAATGGTAGTTGTGGATAGCGCGAATATTGATGATAAGATTCTCGTAAAATCTGATGGTATGCCTACCTACCACCTCGCCAACGTGGTTGACGATCATTTGATGAAAATTTCGCATGTGATTCGAGGGGAGGAGTGGCTGCCTTCTGCACCTTTACACGTTTTGCTTTATAAATACCTGGGATGGGAGGATACGATGCCACAATTTGCCCATTTACCACTTTTGTTAAAACCGGATGGCAATGGCAAGCTCAGTAAAAGAGACGCAGATAAAAAGGGGTATCCGGTATTTCCACTGGATTGGACGGATCCTTCATCGGGGGAATTCTCCATGGGGTTCAGGGAAGCGGGTTATTTACCAGATGCCCTGACTAACTTTTTGGCATTTTTGGGATGGAATCCCGGGACGGAGCAGGAGCTTTTCAGTTTGGAAGAATTGATAGACGAATTCAGTATTGAGCGAATAAACAAAGCCGGGGCAAAATTTGATATTGACAAAGCAAAGTGGTTTAACCAGCAGTATCTGAAAGCAAAATCCGATAGGGAATTGTCAGTCTATCTGTTAAAAGAACTAAAGAGGGTTGATATTTCCGGTGATCAGTCCGTCGCGGAGCGGATTTGCGGGATGATGAAGGAACGTGTCACCTTTCCCGCGGAAATCTGGACGAACGCAACCTATTTTTTCAAAGATCCTGAAGAGTACGATGAAAAAGTAGCTGGTAAAAAGTGGAAGGAGGAAGCTATTTCCTTCCTAAAATCTTTTAGTGAGGCCGTTAAAGCAACAACAACCCTCACCGGAGAAGAAGCCCATGACTTGCTCCAAAAAACGAGCGAGGAAACAGGAATAGGTCTTGGCAAAGTAATGCAATCCCTCCGTTTGGCTCTGACCGGCCAGGGAGGTGGTCCAGACCTGATGGGGATCATAGAAATTATCGGAAAAGATGCCGTTATTCGTCGTATAGATAAGGCATTTTCCGTTTTGGGGTCTTAAGAGCATTCGCTTTCTCCATCTGAAAATGCCTGCCAAATGCGCTAAGATGAGAAAGAGAAAAAAGATACCTTCTGAAAAAGAAGAAAAATTGAGGGTAAATCCGGAATTGGAAGGGCTCGAAATTCATATAAACTCACTGGGAGAGATCAATTCCAACGTTGATATTGATAAGATCAATAAATTCCTCAACAAGCATGTGGAGGACAAGAAGTTGAAGGATCAGTGATCTTATTTCAAGATAACACCCAGGGGGCAATGATCCGAACCCTCATATTCGTTCAAAATAAAAGCGTCTTCCACTTCTGAAATAAAAGAATTGCTAACTAGAAAGTAGTCAATCCTCCAGCCGATATTATTGGCTTTTGCATTGGCCCGGAAGCTCCACCAGGTATATTTTACTTCTTCCGGATAAAAATGCCGGAAGGTGTCCATGAAGCCGCTATCAACAAAACGAGTGAACCCGTCAATTTCATCCTGTGTATATCCGGCGGATTTATTGTAATTGGCTTTGGGTCGGGCAATATCAATGGGCTGGTGGGCAACATTAAAGTCCCCACAGACGATCACCGGTTTCTTTTTTTCCAGGTCTTTCAGGTAATCCAGGAAGGCCTGATCCCACGATTTGCGATAATTGAGTCTGATAAGCCCATTCCCTGAATTAGGCACATATACATTGACAACAAAAAAATCCTGAAATTCAGCCGTTGTAATCCTCCCTTCCTGATCGTGCTCTTTGATCCCCATATCAAATGTGATAGCAACGGGTCTTTCTTTTGATAAAATAGCAGTACCGGAATATCCTTTTTTTTCTTTGGAAGCATTGGCCGCCACATGATATCCGTTGAGCAATTGAACCGTGTCTTTCACTTGCTCCGTATTGGCTTTGGTTTCCTGGAGGCAAAGGATGTCAGGGTTTAATGCACTTACATTTTTAGCGAAATCTTTTTTAAAAATGGCCCGGATGCCATTTACGTTCCAGGAGATAATTTTCATACAGCAGTTTTTTTTTTGATCATCAAAGAATACTCGTCCGACGATTTAAACTTGTTGAGCGAGATCGAAACTCTAAAGATAAAAAAAGCCATAAAACTTCCATTTAAAAATGCTTTGTTCCACTCAGGAATCACTTCTTTGACTAAGTTGTTATTAGTCTGTATAATTAGTATCGGGTTGATTTAAAAGTTTCATCATGTACGAACTGAAAAAGCTGATTGCATTTGCTGATCGAAAGTCAAAGGAAGATAAGCGACTGGTGATTGCTACAATCATTAAAACTGTAGGCTCCTCTTATCGGAAAAAGGGTACGCAAATGATTATTTCTGAAGACCTGGAATATGAGGGCGCTATCAGTGGCGGGTGTGTGGAAAATGAAGCCCTTCGCCAGTCGGAAATAGTTTTACAGAAAAATGAGAGTGTCATTTTTGTGTACGATGGTGAGTACAAGCTAGGCTGCAAAGGAAAAATATTTGTGTTATTGGAAGTATTATCCCTGGCTGCTGTTGAAAAACTAGTTCCCCTGTTTTATGAGTTTTACAGCCAGAGAAGGCCAATTAAACTTGGTTTGATGAGAAATGATCAGGCGACCCGGGCAGCATCTTATTTTTTGTTTGACAGAGAAAAGATCGAAGTCGGCCACGTTAAAAATGTTGATGAGCTTAGTGATTCTGAAGAATTAATAATTGCTCCCCAAAATCAATTAGTAATAATTGGCGGCGAGTATGACAGTGTCTCACTGGCGCTTTTAGCCCATGCATCTGGTTTTCTCACTTTTCTGTTTGTCAAGGAGACATTCAATCATAAGTTACCTGAGGAAATTAGGGTAGCTTACAAGAAACCTGATGAGATCGCATCGTACGTCCATTTTGACCAGCAGACCGCCGTGGTACTGATGACCCACTCCCTTTCTAAAGATTTAAACTATTTAATCGAATTATTGAAATTGGAATCAAAATACCTGGGCATTTTAGGGCCACCGAGCCGAAGGGAAATCATTCTGAATAACCTCATGGCTCATGACGAAGACCTGATCTTTACCCATTCCGATAAGCTGGAAAAAATGTTCGGCCCGATTGGGCAAAATATCGGCGCAAAAACGCCGGAAGAAATAAGCATCTCGGTTTTGAGCGAAATAATTTCGGTTTTTAATGGTCAGGAGGTAAAGTTGGAGATTTGAATTTCCAGTTAAAAAATGGCAGCCAACAATTTAAATGGAAGCATGACGATTGCCCCCACAATGGAAAATACCAGGTGAAGCGTGACTCCCAGTATTTTAAAGGGTAAAAGGATCAGCCAGAAAAAGAACAGGAAAAAGAATACTGCCAATCCCACCGGCCAGCAGCAGGCTATCAGGCAAAAAACAAGGAAGAAGATAAGCAGGGTTTTCATATCAAGTCATTTCTACAAAGCTGAACAAACAACTGACCAAATCCTCAAACAATTGATTTTCAGGTTGTTTTTTGAAAAATTGGTAGGAAAAATGTTTGGTTTTGGACACTCAGGTGTGCGAATTCGAATAAGGTGAGCTTATTAAATGTGGTAAATAAACATTAAATTTTGATCCCACACCCAGGCGACTACTCACGTTCACTTCGCCATTCAATCGCTCCACCGCTCGCTTTAAAATATACAGGCCCAGGCCCGTACCGACCACAACATCATTCGCCCTGTAAAACATGTCAAATATCTTTCCATGGTATTTGGGCTCGATACCCTGGCCATTGTCCTCAGTGTTGATCAGGATTTTTCCGTCGAGTTGCGAAATGGAGATTTTCATAAATGGCTTCTCCGATCCTTCCCGGTAATACTTTATCCCATTTTCGATGAGGTTTTGGATGATTGTATTTATTACCGGCCACTCTGAGTAGAATTCGATCTGAGGGTCAATTTCCTTAATAAAAACAATGCGGCTGAAATTTGGGAGGTGCTGGTAGGAAGCGATGCAGTCGTCCACAATCTGGTGGAAATTGATCAATTGCTTTTCAATTTTTTGGTGGTTCATCCGGGTGAGGTTGATCAGCTCCATGACGATTTTGCTGATTCTGTTGGTCTGCGTCTTGTACATCTCAAAATACTTGAGCGATGTATCGTCTTTAATGTCAATGCTAACCAGGTTGTTAAGGCCTTCCAGGGAATTGATCGGCCCTTTCAGATCATGCGAAATGCGGTAAAAAAATGAATCAAGCTCAACGTTTTTTCTATGTATAATATCGGATTTTTCTTTTTGAATAATTGATTCCCGCTCCAGCGCCCTGATCTTTGCGATGGATTCAAAGCTTTTTATCACGTCGTGTGTGTGAGTGTTGATGACGGATTCCTTGGCGAGTATATATTTCTCAAGAAAATGAAGGGCATTTTTGTCGTCCCCTTCCTCCCTGGCCATTTGGTACAGATGGCGATAGGCTTTAAATTTTATTAAAATTATGTTAAACTCTTCAGCAATGTCGAGTGCCTGGTGCAATGATGCCCTTGAGCGTTTAAAATCTTCGGCCAAAAAATACAAAGCGCCAAGCTTATTGAACGTCATGGCCAGGCCAACCTTATCACCCATTTCTTCATGGATTTTTTTTGATGCTAAAAGGTCTTCTTCCGAATGGGCAAATTCACCCATCTTTATGTAGACCTTTGCTCTTCCATACAAGGCAAATCCTAACCCCCGCACATCCCCGGTTTCATTTTTTAAAGCGATGCTTCGCTCAATCAAATTCATAGCCTCCTTGATCTTGCCTTGATTCACATAAATTCCCGAGAGGGGGTTATAGGCATTTGACTCAAGGTTGCGGTCATTTGCTTTTTTGGCAGCGGCAACAGCATCTTCATAGGACTGAATGGCGCTTTTTACATCGCCCAGGTACTCATAGATTGTGCCCATCGATTTAAGCACGCGGGATTCATGATTCCATAATTTTAGCTCACGGTAAATCAGAAGGCAATCAAGTAGCAATTGAAGACCGTCATAAAAATGGTCGGTTTTATAGCATATAGAGGCGATATTAAATTTGGAGTCGGCGATGCCCTGATAGTCATTGACGTCCTCAAAATATTGCAGGGCCTCCTCTGATAGCTTTTTGGATTCCTTATAGTCACTCAGGATCATGTAAAAAAGCGCCAGCATACATTTGGATTTGGCTATCAGGAGGTTGCGGTTATTGTCATGGGCGATGTCCAGTGCCTTCTTTGCCATCGAAATGCTTTTTCGGACATCGTTAATCCTGCGTGAATAGGCATCTCTCAAAAGATCGCGAACTTCTTCCTCGATGGATCGTAAAGTGGTGGGTTTGGGTTTCATGAAGCTGATCAATCCAAAATTCAATTTAAACAAAAAAATAATAACCAATTCTCATATCTTGGTGAAAGAAAGATCAAGGAGTGGTGGTGAAAAGGTAACGAGCCCTGAAATTGAATGCAATTTTTTAATTTAATTGGTATAAAGTCAATATTGAAAAAGCCAAATGAAAAGTTCAGTAGTTGTCTCTGCAATAATTCTGGTACTGGTCATTTCTTCGTGCAATGTCACCCGTCATTACATCAGAAAGTCTGAGAAAAAATATGACAAATGGGAGAGGATTTCCTGGCTGGAAAAAAACAGATTCAGCCTCGGTACTTTGGAGAAAGGTAGGTGTTGGGGACAAGGTGTTGCTGCTCGTACACGGATTTGGACCTGTCCCGCAGATTCAGTGGGAGGAACTCGTGGGAAAGCTTTACGGTGACTATACAATTTATATTCCCGACCTGGTTTATTTTGGTCAAAGCACCAGCGATGTGGATGTCTATGACCCAAGATTTCTGGCGAGGCAGGTGCTGGCGACGTTCCGGCAAAACGAAGAGAAGGAGTTTTACCTGGCAGGCGTTTCGTATGGAGGATTAATTTCCGCCATCATTGCCAATGAAAATAAAGAAAGAGTGAAGGGGTTGATTTTAATTGATGCGTTGTCCAAATATATGGATAGGACTTATGCCGATTCCCTTGCAGCGTCATTGGGATATGACAACTTGGGGCAGGTCCTGGTACCGGAGGATGGGAAAGCATTAAAGTCATTGTTCAAGCTGACTTTCTACAAGCCACCAAAACTACCTGCATTTGCGCTAAACAAACCTGCTAAAATTCTCTATTCAGATCAATTCAATCAAAAACAAAACCTCATGAAGTATTTATTCGCCAATGTATCCGCTATCAAGTCATGGTCATTTTCTTACGGTGGCCCTGTATTAATCCTCTGGGGAAGTGATGATGTGTTGATTCCCGTCGAAAATGCTGAGCTGATAAAAGAGCAATATGAAGATGCCCGCCTTGAAATAATACCTGACGCCGCTCATGCAGTGAATATGGAAAATGCGGAGGAGGTGGCTGGTTTTATTAGGGAATTTACATTGGAGAGATGAGGTAGTACTGCCATTTCAATTTATAATTATAGTTGAAGTCTTTATTCCACGCAAAGACCGCAGAGGGGACTCACGCGGAGGACACGGAGTGTTCAATGGTCACGGGCGTTTCTAAGTGCTCTTAGCGTTTTAATCTTTACGCACTTCGCGTGAAAAGTTCTTAGCGGGATTTGCGTGGAATAATCTTTTACCAACCCCAGACTTTCCATAATAAAAAAGGCCGCTCTTGAGAACGGCCTTTTTTATGAAATCCAATATTGTTTATAAATCACCTTTTGGTTTCAGGTTTTTACTCAAATCCAACACTACCGGGGTGGCTATGAATATCGATGAGTAAGTACCTACGATGATACCGATAAAAATAGCAAATGAGAAGCCTCTCAGCACTTCACCGCCAAAAACCAGGAGAATAAAGACCACAATCAGGGTTGTAACTGAAGTCATCAGTGTCCTGCTCATCGTGTTATTTAATGCCTGGTTGAAGGTATCTATGTTTTTTTCATGAGGTTTTTCTGCCAGGTTTTCACGTATTCTGTCGAATACGACCACCGTATCGTTGATCGAATAACCGATGATGGTAAGCATCGCTGCAATAAATATCTGGTCTACCTCAAAGGCTACTCCAAATAACCTCGCAATCGCGAAGGCAGAGATAACAAATAAGGTATCGTGGACAAGCGCTACGATCGCTCCCGAGCTGTACTGCCATTTTTTAAACCGCACGAGGATGTACAAGAAAATGACCACCAGAGAGAAAAATATCGCCCACATGGAGGAAGTTTTAATGTCATCTGCAATCGTCGCTCCTACCTTTGATGTACCCGAAATACTGAAGTGGGTATCATCTACCTGGGTGTCATCCTGGATGTATGTCAACCCGGTCATTTTTTCAACACCAGAGATCAATGCTTGCTCAACTTTTGCATCAGCCTGTTCTGTTTCATCTGCCACCAGGTAGCTGGTAGTGACTTTCACGACATTGTTTCCTCCGTAGCTTTTAACTTCCGTGCTGGCGTCTTCAAAGTTTTTGGTTAATTCTACCTTGAGATCGGAGGGCACCACCGGATTTTTAAAAGCGACGATGTATGATCTACCCCCTGTGAAATCCACACCCAGGTTTAGTCCTCCCTCCGCAATTACCAATACGATACCGGCAACAATCACGGTAGAAGAAATCATGTAAGCAATCCTTCTCTTCGAAAGGAAATCCCAGTTCAGGTTGGTAAACAGGTTTTCAGTGAAAGGAATTGAAAGGGAAATTTTGGTCTTGTCTCCTTTTTTACTCATCCATGTGAAAATCACCCTGGTAATGAATACCGCAGTGAAAAACGAACAGATAATACCGATCATCAATGTGGTAGCAAAGCCCCTTACCGGACCAAGGCCAAATGCAAAAAGAATCACTGCCGTCAAAAAAGTAGTGACGTTGGCGTCGATGATCGAGCTGAATGCCTTGCTATACCCCAGGTCAATGGCCCTTAGCAGGTTTTTGCCTAGACGAAGTTCCTCCCTGATACGCTCAAAAATCAGTACGTTGGCGTCAATCGACATACCGATCGTCAAAACGATACCAGCAATACCAGGTAGAGTCAGGGAAGCGGCCAAATCTGGCTGGGCTAAAATTCCCAGGATAAAGAAAATGTTAAAGATCAGTGCAACGTTAGCGACAAGGCCAGATTTTGCATAGTAGAAAATCATAAACACCACCACGATGCCAAGACCAAACAACACAGAGTTGATACCCTGCTTTTGGGCTTCCTTACCAAGGGATGGACCCACCACCGCTTCTTCGACTATCCTCGTCCTGGCAGGAAGCGCCCCGGCACGCAGTACGCTTGCCAAATCCTGTGCTTCCGTGATTTCATAGTCGCCAGTAATTCTTGACTGTCCGCCGCTGATTTCCTGCTCAACATTCGGTGCGGAATGCACCTGGTCGTCTAACACGATGGCAATTCTATGATTAATCAGTTGACCCGTCATGCGTTGCCATTTTTTGGCTCCGGTGGCATTCATGTTCATGGAGATAGCAGGCCTGGATCGCTCGTCGAACGTTTGCTGTGCATCCGTAATAACCTCCCCGGTTAATTCAGCTTCACCCCCTCTACCAGTTCTGACAGCATACAGGTAAATAATTTCGTCGCCATCATTAGTCACATCTGGCTTAAAATTATACAGGAATTTGATGTTGGAAGGCATCATGCCTTTCAGGTCACCATTCATTAATCGCTGCAAAATCCGATTGACTTTTGAGGTGTCTTTTAGGTTGACGATGCCGTAGGGATAGCCGATCAGTGTCAGGAATTCAGAAATCTGTGTATTGGCTAAAGAATCAATCGCCGTGGTATCAGCATCTGCGGTCAAACCGTCAGCCGAGCTGCTGTCGTTATCATCCGACAATAAGGCTGAAAACGCATCGCCTTGGTTGGATTCCGGAGAAGCCGCAGTGTCCACACTTACTTCGGTTGAAACCAGCTTTTCTTCTTCGACCAGTTTCTCATTTAATGCCGCGATAGAGTTATCCAGCTCCGGCCACTCCACCACTTCAAGGAATTCTAATTTGGCCACTCCCTGAAGCAGCTTTCTAACCCTTGCCCTGTTTTCCACACCAGGTAATTCGATTTGTATCCTGCCTGATCCTTTAATCCTCTGGATATTGGGAGAGGAAGTTCCAAACTGGTCTACCCTTGCCCGGATGATCTGGAATGATCGATCAATGGCATCGTCTACCTCGGCTCTGATGATCTGTAGCACCTGATCGTCTGACATAGAACTATTGAACCGGTCCCTGTTGGCAGCGTTCAGGAAGTAAGTGTAAAGTGGGGTATTTGGGTCGATTTCCTTTAATGAAGAATAGAAAAGATCAACAAAAGGATCCTGACTGGTGCGTTGTTTCACTTTTGCTTCGTGGATAGCCTGAACAAGTTTCGGATTACTGGCATTTCCACTCAAACCATTGATTATGTCTTCGGGTGAAATTTCCAATGTGACGTGCATTCCACCAATCAGGTCAAGACCCAGCGAAAGTTCAGACTCTTTTACTTCTTTATAGGTATAATCCTTTCCAAGGAATGAATATACCGGCAGATTCCACAGTGAATCCAGGTATGCCTGTCTTTTGGCAAAGTTTACAGTACCGGATTTGTCCTGGGCATATTCCCGTGCATCCAGGGAAATATTTCTCGCCACGAAGGTAAATTGCAGGTAGTATAAACATAAAAGTGTGATGACTATCGTGATAGCCACAATAAAACCTTTGTTTTTCATTGTATTAGTTATTTCAAATTGTTTCAGAATGATTTAAAGTCGTGAATGCTTAATTGTAACAGGAAAAAGCAATTGACTAAGGAGCATTGGGGGAAATAATAAAATGGAAAAGTGTCTTAAAATATTCCTCACTTTCCTGTTGGCTGTAAAAATGGTAGCCATGCGTATTGTCAAGGACTAAGGGTAATTCAAATTCAAAACAAAGGTCAGGGTGGAAATCTACCTGGAGCGTCTGGGAAACGTTTTTTACAATCTGGTACGAATAGTCATAGCCAGGCTTGTCATTTTCATTTTCGCCATCAGTATCAGATTGGCTATTTACCGAAATCACATCAGGGGAAAAAGCAAGCACATCGTAGCTCAAGGATGATCCCATCGCTGTGGCAAGCCATATAAATAAAAAGATTTTTTTCACCTGAGTTTTTAATTATGGGCAGCAAATGTAACCAATTCCCCAAAAAAAGCAATGAATGAGTCATAATAAGAAAGTTCAGCTATCCAATTGAGCAGACTTTCCAAGTTTATGATTTAAATAGCTGGATATTAACTTGATAGCTAAGGATATGTCGCCGGTGTTTGGGATGATCAAGTCACATGAATCCCGGTAGGGTAGGATGTGGTTGTGATAAGCAGGGTCCACATGGTGCTCGTAGCGGTAAAGCACGTCGTTCATATCATATCCCCGTTCGACAGCGTCCCGTATTATTCGTCTTTTAATTTTAACAATATTCGGAGCTTCCACAAATAGCTTCAAATCAAACAACTCTCTGATCGGCTGGTGGGCAAATGAAAAAACACCCTCAACAATAATAATAGGAGCAGGAAGCAGGGTAATGGTCTTTGGCGCTTTGGTGCTATTATTAAACGTGTATTCTTTAAGCTCTACCCGTTCCCCTTTCTGGAGCGACTGAATATCCCGGAAAAAAGCGTCAAAATTAATTGCTTCCAGGGTGTCAAAGTTTTTAACTCCCCTGGCATCAACAGGGACTTCTTTGATATTTTTATAGTAATTGTCCTGGGATACCTTGCAAATAGAATGTTCAGGAAGCTTTTTTGAGAGTTGATCGATAAAAAATGTTTTGCCCGAGCCGCTTCCCCCCAGCACCCCAACAATGAAAGAAGAGCCACTCATCTTGTTTAGTCCTTCACTTTTTTCAGCAGGAAGTTACTGAGCTTTTGGATGGCCTGAAAACGATGGCTGATCTTGTTTTTTTCTTCCATGGGCATCTCTGCAAAAGAAATCTCATAACCTTTTGGCACAAAGATCGGATCGTAGCCAAAACCCTCTGAACCCCTTAGCTCCCTCAAAATTGTCCCCTGAACCCGTCCTTCAAATTGTTTTGTCCTTTTATTTCTGATGAGGGTGACAACAGTGCGGAATTGCGCCCGTCGGTCATTGAATTCTTCCATGTTTTTCAGAAGAAGGTCCATGTTGTCTTGGGAGGAGCAGGCGGGCCCGGCATACCTGGAAGAATAAACCCCCGGTTCGCCGTCAAGCGCCACTACTTCCAGACCTGTATCGTCAGCAATCACGTCTATGCCATATTTATTGTGGATAAATTCAGCCTTTTCAAGGCTGTTTCCTTCCAGCGTTTTTTGATGCTCCGGGAGTTCGCCTTCGTGGCCGATATCTTTTAGACTTAGCACCTCAAATGCCGGCCCGAGAGTATGTCTAATTTCTTTTAATTTATTTGGGTTGTTAGAAGCGAGGCAAATTTTCATATTAAAAATTTTCTGAAACAGGGATAAAGGTTCAATTTAACGCTTTCCATAAAAAAAGCTTAGTCAATATTAAATTAACTAAGCTTTCTCTTTAATATTTCAAAAATATTAAAAATCCAATAATTCCACTTCGAAGATTAAAATTGAGTTGGGAGGAATAGCACCACCTGCCCCTCTCATTCCATAACCAAGTTTGGAAGGAATATAAAGTTTCGCTTTTGCATTCTTATTTAACAATGCGATGCCTTCATCCCAACCCGGGATGACACGGCCAACACCTAGCGGAAATTGAAAAGGCTCTCCGCGATCTACAGAAGAATCAAATACAGTTCCATTCACAAGCATCCCTGTATAGTGTACGGTTACTTCGTCGCCTGCATTCGGGTGCTCGCCTTGGCCTTCCTCCACGATCACATACCTTAAGCCACTTTCTGTCGTTTGATACTCCACTCCCTCGGCATCCAACATCTCATCAATTTGTACTAGCTGTTTTTCAAAAGCTTCGTTTTCGAGGCCTTCCATGTAAGCCTGATGATCTTCTCGGGTAAAAATATTGACTACCTTCAAGTGTGCCAGGATATTGCTTTCCGGGCTGATCGAATCAGGCAATGGTATTTTAAACGAATTTTCAAACAGATCTTTTGCATTAAATTTAAATATACCGCTATCACCTTCATGGCACATTTTAATAGCCATCAGCATAGGAACGCTATCGGCATCCATTGCCTGATTATACATCAGGCTGTGAGGTGTTCCGGCGCTTGACTGCCTGGAAGAGAACAGAACGGTGTCGTTTATCATATAATCTGAATGGTACATCACGATCATCCCATCAGTAATTGATTTTGCGTCTTCATTGTGTACTGCCAGATTATAACTAAAACCATTTCCGGATTCCTGAAAATCGTCTTTTTGGCTACAAGAGACTACGACTGCGGCCAAAATGACGCAGGCAGCAAAGGCTATTTTTCTCATAAAACAGATTCTTTTTTATAATTTTTATTTAGTAAGTGCTTGTATTTGGGTAGGAGGCCGATGAATTTTTCCACCGTATAAGCCATGTTTAATTCGGAAGACCCGCCTGCGGCGTTCTGATGACCGCCACCATTGAAATTTTCCTTGGCAAATTGATTGACCGGGAAATCGCCTTTCGAGCGCAGGGAAAGCTTAACGCCATCCTCTCGTTCTGTAATCATGCACGCGAATACTACGTTTTTCAAGGAAAGGGCATAATTGACCAGGCCTTCTGTATATCCTGTTTTGCAATTAAATTTTCGCAGATCTTTTTTGGCAATAGCGAAATAGGCTGTATTAAATTCATCCAATACTGCCAGTCTTTTGCTCAATGCAAAACCGGTAAACTTCAGCCGATCAATCGAATTATTGTCATAAATCAGCTTGCCCACCTTGGCTACATCCGCCCCAAGCTCTATTAATTCGGCAGTGATCACATGAACATTCTTCGTCGTATTTGGGTGCTTGAATTGACCGGTGTCAGTCATAATTCCTGCGTACAGGCATTCGGCAATGTCTTGATCTATTAATTTCTTTTCGCCGATCTTTACCACCAGTTCATAGACCAGCTCTGCCGTCGCAGCAGCCTCCGTACTCCAATATTCAAAGTCGGCAAACTTTTCAGGTTCTGTATGGTGGTCGATGAGTATTTTCTTTGCAGTGGATTTTTCCACTTTCTCGCCTATCGAATTCACCCGGTGAAGGCTATTGAAATCTAGACAAAATATCAGGTCGGCTTCGTTGATGAGTTTTTCGGTTTTGATATCGTTCCCTTTGGCTTCGTAGTTGATCACATTTTCGTTGCCCTTCATCCAACCAAGGAAATCAGGATAGTCCGATGGTGAAATAACAGAAACCTTGTGTTTTTTCTTTTCCAGAATACCTGCAAGTCCCAGCGACGAACCCAGCGCATCGGCATCGGGTTTTGTATGTGTCACTATAACAGACTTACGGGGTGAGTCAATTAACTCCTTGAAATAATTGAGATTGCGCATAACCTACATCAAGCCTTGCGGCAAAAGAGACAGCAAAGCTGCGAATAAATTTTTTAAACAAAAAATTAATTTGGAAACACCTCCGGGCGAGGAATGGTTCCGGTGGTTGAACTTTGCTGGGGACAACGCAAGCAAGAATAAGGTAAATAATCAGGCATCAAGTCGCAGGAATTTTTATTTTTGCCACCTAATAACAAATTTAGTTCAATGAGCAATAAAACGTTTACGATGATAAAACCGGAAGCTGTAGCTGCGGGAAATATTGGGGCCATCACTAAGATGATTGAGGAAGCAGGCTTTAGGGTGGAGGCGATGAAAAAAACAAAACTTAGCCAGGAAAGGGCAGGCGAATTCTACGCGGTACATAAAGAAAGACCGTTCTACGGGTCACTTTGTGCTTATATGTCTTCAGGTCCCATTGTTGCTATGGTGCTTGAAAAAAACAACGCAGTGGCCGATTTCAGAAAATTAATTGGCGCAACCGATCCCACGAATGCGGAGGAGGGAACGATCAGAAAGCTTTTTGCCAAATCAATCGAACAAAATGCAGTCCATGGCTCCGATTCAGATGAAAATGCAGCAATAGAAGCTGGATTTTTCTTCGCACAAACAGAAAGGTTTTAGAAAAATTTCGTTACATATAGGTAGTGCGGCTCTTCGGTCCAGTTTAATTTCGTTGAGGGAGATTAGAATATCGCGTGACCGAAGGGCCTTTTTTATTGAATGATCTAAAGCTCATCCAGATGTGTGTGCTTGAAACCATCAGGATATTTAAGTCCGTAATTGAAAATCCTGTCCAGGCTGGCATGTGAGAAAAGAATGATGCCTGCGAATTCCAGATAGAAATTTCCCATAAGCCATCCCGCCAAAACCAACAAGATCGCTATGCCCCGGTGGTGGAACACATTATATAAATGAGCCCCGGTTTTCTGATCAAATAAATACCCCAGCATTCCAATGTCCGGTGTCAGGATAAATAGAAAAAACCACCACCAACTAATTCCCATCTGCTGATAATAATAGAGCGACAGACCAAAAAAGGCCAGATCTTCAAGTTTGATTAGGTTTTTCATTTTGGTCAAGGTTCGTTGCTTAGATAATTTTATTAGTCATATCAAATATTTTATAAAACCGCTCCGGTAATCCTTGTGTATATTTGATAAAGTTTATTTTATGATAATGCAATTTATCAAAGATTATTTGACAGCACTAACAGCACTTACCGTTGAGATGGCCCCGTACCTCCTATTGGGGTTCTTAATTGCCGGCATTTTGCATGCGTATTTTCCTGCTAATAGTGTCAACAAATTCATGGGAGGGAAAAATCTAAAGTCAGTCATCAATGCATCTTTGTTTGGCATCCCGCTACCGTTGTGCTCCTGTGGCGTGATTCCCACGGGGATCAGTTTTTATAAAAATGGCGCTGCGAAAGGTCCAGTCAATTCCTTCTTCATATCAACGCCCCAGACCGGGGTTGACTCGATATTAGTCACCTATTCGATGTTGGGACTGCCGATGGCTATTATTCGGCCGGTGATTGCTCTCGTTACCGGGGTTTTTGGCGGCCTTTTGACCAACAAATTGGATAATGAAACCATAGAAGTTAATTCCGTCTCCACCGATGAGGTTCATTTTGACAGGAAAAATGCATTCTCTAAGATGATGAATTATGCCTTTGTGACTTTTCTGGAAGATATCGCCAAATGGCTGGTAATTGGATTGCTCCTCGCTGCTTTGATTTCTGTGGCGCTGCCTGACGACTTCTTTACGGCCCACGTGGATAATGAATACCTGAGCCTGGCTATAGTACTTCTAGCATCCATTCCATTATATGTGTGTGCTACAAGCTCGGTGCCGATAGCCGCAGTGCTCATCGCAAAGGGGTTATCCCCCGGTGCTGCCATTGTGTTTCTTATGGCGGGGCCAGCCACCAATGCCGCTACGATGACGGTTATTGGAAATGTGATGGGAAGAAAGGCACTAATTTCTTACCTGGTGTCAATTATTTTAGGCGCAGTCGCATTTGGGGTTGTGGTAAATGAATTTTTGCCCAGGTCCTGGTTTACGGACTATGTATTGAATTTAGGGGGGCATGCCCACGGATCTCATTTTTTACCTGATTGGGTGAGTGTGGCTGCGGCGATCATCCTGGTTGGATTGATTATAAATACCTTTCGCATACGGTACCAATCGAAATTTTCTAATACAAAAACAAATCAAGAAAACTTGACCAGTAACAATACATCAAATATGGATCAGAAAACAGTAATAGTAAAAGGGATGACCTGCAACCATTGCAAGGCAAATGTGGAAAACAACCTTTCAGCGATTGAAGGAATTAAACACATCGAAATTGACCTTGGCTCCTCAAAAGTCAAAATCACCGGGGATAAAGTAGATCTTAACAATGTGAGGAAAACCGTGGAGTCTATTGGCTATCAGTATGCAGGGGAAGCCTGAGTTTAAGAATTTAGGTACTCCCCCAGTGATGCCTTAATATTGGTAAAGGTTTGTTCCAATATTTGTTCATCCTCTTCCAGAAGAGTCACACGAAAACCCATCAGGTCAGAACAGAAAGATGATATCGGAACAACGCAAATTCCCTTCGCGCCTAATAGATAATAAACGAACCTTCTGTCATTTGGCATGTCTGGTACATTTACCCAGCCTTCCACCAGTTTGGCGATGTCTGGATTTTCGATTTTCAATCGTTGACCTTCTTTTAAATAGCCTTCCCTGAAAACAATGGTATTGTAAAAAGCTCCTTGTGTTTCATTGAAATAAATGCCTTTTACATCACCTAATATTTGTGAGATCTTTTTGCTTCGCTGGCCGATTTTTTCATTGTTGGCAGCCAGGTGGCCGGGATATCGCTGATCACCAAAAATCCTTGGAATTGCTAATTGAGGAAGCTTGGTAGAGCTTACTTCCAGCATCTTGGCGTTTTCCAGCGTGGTGCAAAGTTTATTGAATTCAGAATCTTTTTCGCGGTTATAAAATTTCGCCCATCCGCACCGAGATCCAGGCCAGGGCACTTCCTTCGAGAGGCCTTTCAAAGATATTCCCGGCACATCCCCAATATATTCAGGAAGTGAGTATGCTTTTACTCCATTGTAAGTCACGTTGATATAAATTTCATCCGTGATGATAAACAGGTTGAATTCTTTAGCTATTTCTACGAACTGCTTTAGTATATCCAATGGATATACCCTTCCGGTCGGGTTATCGGGATTGATGATCAGGATGCCAACGATATTCGGATTATACTTTATTTTATTATAAAGGTCGTCCATATCAGGGTACCAGTTGTTTGCCGGATCAAGCTTGTAGGTGATAGGGTGATCATTGGCATGGGCAGCTTCACCGGATGAGTGAGTAGAGTAAGCAGGTGAAGGCCCAATGACACGGGCTGTCGGCAGCAAAAACTGGTAGATTTTCCCAATCGCATCTCCCAGGCCATTAAAGAAAAGGATGTCATCTGGTTTAATTTGCACCCCTCCAAGCAAATTGCTCTTGTCGGCAAGGAACTTTCTCGTTGCCAGCACTCCCTTGGAATGGCAATACGAATAGGTTTCGTTTTCCATTGCCAGTTGGCTGACGGTTTCCTTGATCCAGTCGGGCACCTGGGCATGTTTTTGCACCGGATCACCAATGTTCTCCCACACAATCTCCTGCCCCAGGGCACTCACCTGTTCGGCTTTTTTTACAATAGCCCTGATTTCATAACTAAGTTCGTCAGCTCCTGCACCGAGCAATCTGCGTCTCATTACAATTTATATTTAATAATCACCATTTTTGTAAAACAGCGGCAAAGTTACATTTATTTCCAGTATTGTTGCAGTGCAATTAAATCTCATTTAAAAGAATTGATTACACCTATTTGCTGTGATGGTATTCAGGATTTTCTTTTCAATTTTGTTTTGTTTCTCTCTTTCGGCGGCCCTTGCCCAGGTCACCCTTTCCATCTACAATTCGCAAAATCACGAGCCCCTTGCAAGCGCTACTGTTATTAAAAATTCAGGGCAGGGGCATTTTGTTTCTGATTCCTTGGGGAGTGTGAACATCACCTCCGGATCCGGTGTGTATGAGATCAGGCATATTGGTTTTTTGGCTAAGAGAATTAGGATCGAATCTTCGAAAAGTCATGTGGAGGCATTTATGGAACCTGACTTTATGGTGCTGGAATCAGTAGAGATAAAAGGCTTTGAAAATGATCAATCCATCCTGTCGGTTGCGGGTGGCTTTAGTCTGGTAAATCAATCCACCATAAAAAGATTTAACAATGAATCGCTGGTACGGGCCATTAATACGACACCTGGTGTGAGAATGGAAGAGCGATCGCCTAGCAGTTATAGGTTAAGTATCCGGGGAAGCCTGCTCCGGGCGCCATTTGGGGTGCGGAATGTAAAAGTGTATTGGAATGAGATTCCCTATACCGATCCGACCGGTAACAGCTATCTGTATTTCATTGACAATCAAAATGTGGATCGCATTGAAATTGTCAAAGGACCTGCCGGGAGTGCGTTTGGAGCTGGTATGGGAGGGGTTATGACTATGTCTTCTGGCGTTAGAAATAAAAAGGGCTTACAGGGGAATGTTGGATATTCAATGGGTTCATTTGGGTATCACAAAATATTTGCAGGAATATCATATGGGGATGAAACTTCAAATACCCGGGTGAAGTTTGCTAAACAAAAGTACGATGGATACAGGAAGCACACCCAATCTGATCGAAATGTATTGCAGCTTCAGCACAAAATCGACTACAGCGAAAAGGCGAGCCTGGACATCCACGTGTTGTACTCCGACCTGTTTTACGAACTCCCCGGGGGACTGACAAACGAGCAATACCGGGAGGATCCCCGGCAGGCGAGGAAAGTATCCGTTGATCAAGATGCTTACGTAGACCATCAGAATTTTCTACTTGGAATCAGCCACCAGATCAATTGGAACAAAAAAACCGGTAATACTACAGTGATGTATGTTTCCAATGGTGACAAAGAAAACCCCTTTATTACCAACTTTGAATATGAAAGACTTAGCGGAATAGGCGGGAGAACAAAGTTTTATCACTTTGGAAAGCTATGGAACAACGAACTGCAAATAGTTGGTGGCGGCGAGTTTCAGTACGGAAATTTTCATGCTAATAACCATGACAACAATGCCGGATATTCGGGCGCACTCCGTTTTGAAGATGAGTCGAGGATTTACCAGGGATTTGTATTTGCACAGGCAGACTATTCTTCCGCATCACAATGGATAGTCACCTTGGGAGGTAGTTTGAATTTTTTAAGTTATCATATTGACAGGCTCAAGGAAGTAGCGACGGACAGTTCCTATCGGTTTGACCGGAATTTCCAGCCGGTTTTTTCGCCGCGGATAAGCCTGTTAAAAAAAATTAATGAACGAATCACTCTGCATGGAAGTGTAAGTGCCGGTTTTTCGTCCCCCACGCAGGAGGAAATCAGGACCAGCGATGGGAGTATTAATGAAAATCTTGAGCCAGAAACAGGAATAAATTATGAAATTGGTGTGAGGGGAAATTCACCAGACGACCGATGGATTTATGATATCACTGCGTTTTTTATGGCACAAAAAAATACGATTGTCAGCAGGATTGAGGCCGGTGGGAATTCCCGCTTTAAAAACGCCGGTAATACCTCCCAAAAGGGCATTGAGTTATTAGTTGGCTATAATATTATCAATAAACCAGGGGGTGCCATCGACCAGTTGGAGGTGAAACTGGCCTACACCTTCCACGATTTTGTTTTCAAAAATTATATAAAAGAGGCGGGCGGCGAAAATGTGGATTATTCCGGAAATGCCCTAACAGGTACCGCGCCGCACATTGTCAACCTGAATGTTTTGCTTGGCTTCGGCAAAGGGTTTTACCTGAACGCCAATTACAATTACACAGACGGGATACCACTAAATGACGCCAACACGGTTTTTTCTGATTCCTACCATCTTGTGAATGTCAAGCTTGGTTGGGAAAGAGCCGGGAAAACGGGGGTTAACCTACATGTGGGAACCGACAATTTGCTCAATGAACGTTATAGCCTGGGCAATGATTTGAATGCGTTTGGTGGACGGTATTATGAACCCTCACCGATCAGAAATTACTATGTTGGAATTGAAATTGATTTTTAAAAGACTGGATATGAACTTTAATGTAAATGAATTTAACAAACTGGTTAGAACAAGAAGGTCGATATTTCCCACCGACTATTCAGGTGAAAGAGTAGACGATAGCATTGTGAGTCAAATGCTGGAAAATGCCAATTGGGCGCCAAATCATCGATTAACGGAACCCTGGCGATTTACTGTTTACACAGACGATGGATTGAAAAAACTGGGTGAGATCCAGGCAAAAGTATATAAGGAAGTCACCGAAGTCGATGGAACGTTTTCAGAAAAAAAGTATCACAATCTCCTAAACAAACCAGCAAGTGCTTCCCATGTCATTGTGGTGGGGATGAAAAGAGATCCGCAGTTTTCCGTGCCCGAAGTCGAGGAGGTGTGTGCTGTAGCTTGTGCGGTTCAAAATATGTACCTGACTGCTGCTGCATATGAAATTGGCTGTTATTGGGGAACAGGGGGAATCACCTACTTTGAGGAGTCAAAAGAACATTTTGGTTTGGGGAAAGAAGATAAATTGCTGGGCTTTTTTTATGTGGGTATCCCAAATAAGTGGCCAATCTCTACGAAAAGAGGGGAGATAGAAGACAAAGTGAGGTGGGTAATGTGAATTAATTGGGTTGCTTAGCGCACTGCGGCGGGTGTGAATACCGGAAATAGGAAATTAAACTTCTATTTTTTAAAACGGTGTTATAATAGTAAATGATTGTAGGGGGTGAATATTATGTTTTTTGAATAATGGAGTTGATTTGATCTTTTTTCACATGTTTTCCTTGTGTTAATTGTCTATGATTATTTCCACAAATGTGGAATCCCAATAATCTGTTCCTTACCTTTAGTGCCCCTTTGAAAAGATGTAAGACTTCGTCTTAAAATTTTCACTTTTTAAAGTTTTAATTCATGACATTTGCTGTAAGTGATTGAAAATCAATATTTAAAATTATTATTTATTGGTGTGTATTTGTCTTTAAGTAATATGGTATTATGTACCATAAGCAAATAAGTTAACTTCTTTTATTTAATAGGATCATTTAATTTAAGCCCTTGAAACACAACATAAAAAGGGACGACACCTTTTTATTAACTAAATCAATTCTAATTTGCTGACAACCTTTAAATTTTTTGGATTTTTAGCGGGATTTTTAGTTGTAAGCCTGCTGGGCCGAGCACAGATGAGTGCTCGGCAACCTTCCTATCCATTAAAATCTTCTGGGAGTAGCGTAGAATCGACCTTTTCTTCAAATACTGAAAACCTTTTTAACGAAGTCGGCATTTACCCGCTTGATGCTTCAGAACTTGAATTTAACAACATCCTTGAATTAAGTGCAGCACTTAGTCCGGCAGGCTACTCAGACCTTGATAAGGTGAGAAGTATCTATTTCTGGATTGCCAAAAATATCACTTATGATGACAAAGGCCTGGAGGGCAACACGCTGCCCAGCCAGAGCGCAGAGGCAATCTTCGCTAATAAAAGAGGCGTTTGTGAAGGATTTTCAAACTTGTTTAGCGAGTTGTGCCTTTCTGCCGGAATAGAGGCCCGGATCATAACAGGCTATGCGCTGGATGAGCATGCAGACCGTTTTCAGATATTGGCTTATCCGAATCATGCCTGGAATGCCGTAAAGATCGATGGGCAGTGGAGACTGCTTGATGTTACCTGGGCTTGCTTTAATCGAAATCAAAACCCGGCGGCAACTAACGACGAAGAAAAGATCAGGTATAAGTTAGAATCCAATTTCCTTGTTTCGCCGGAAAAATTTGTCAGGAATCATCTTCCCGAGGATCCATTTTGGCAGTTGATCGCGACACCTGTTCAGTTTGATGACTTTATGGACGGTAATATTGAGCTCTTAACAAGCGATGTTTCAATTGATGTGAATGAGCGGATTAGCCAATTTGAAGCGCTGGATTCACTGGATCAGGAGATTGCGTTTTGTCAGCGAATGGTTGAAAATGATTGGAATAAAGTAAAAGAATATCGACTGGGGATAGCCTACTACTATAAAGCGCAGCAGCTTTACAGGAAATTGGGACAACTACAAGGTAGGCCGCGCGAAAGAATGCTCGAGTCCATTGACAAATATTATGAAAAGAGCCTCATAGAACTGGAAAAACTCACCCCGTCTGATTTTGGTTTCGACTACGGCAAAGAATTAATTTCAACGATTACCTATCGAAAGGAATTATTTTCATTGAATAATTAAAAGTACTCCCCTTTCTCCTTTATTTTGCATAGCGAAAAGGTAATTCCTTAATTTATCTACACCTTTTTTTAGATTTGTTCCTTTCAACTGTTAGCCAAATATGACAAAAAGATGGATTTTCCCGGAAGAACAGCAAGAAGAGATCGTACAGAGGCTATCGGAAGCTATCAATACCAATCCGGTAATATCCAAGATTTTAACTAACCGAGGAATTACCACCTTTGCGGAAGCAGAGGCTTTTTTTAATCCCGACCTCTCTAATCTTTATGATCCTTTTTTATTAAAAGATATGAAAAAGGCCATCGAGCGGATTAATGAAGCTATCAGGGCAAACGAGAAAATACTTATCTACGGCGACTACGATGTGGATGGGACCACGGCAGTAACCCTGGTATACGGTTTTTTGAAGCATTTTCATGCAAATATCAGTTACTACATTCCTGACCGGTATAAGGAAGGTTATGGAGTATCCAGAGAAGGGATTATATATGCCAGTGAAAATGGGTTTTCGTTGATCATTACGCTAGACTGCGGGATCAAGGCGAAAGACATGGTGGATTTTGCCGCTGAGAGCAATATTGATGTCATCGTATGTGACCATCATTTGCCGGGAGATGAAGTGCCAAAGGCTTTTGCCATCATAGATCCCAAGCAAAAGAATTGTAATTACCCTTTTAAGGAATTGTCTGGGTGTGGCCTTGGTTTTAAGCTGATCCAGGCCTATTGCATTGACAATCACTATGACCCTGATTTTCTATTCGAATACCTGGATTTGGTGGCAATAAGCATCGCTTCAGATATTGTACCGATTGTAGGAGAAAACAGGATACTTGCTTTTCATGGCGTAAAAATATTGAACGATCATCCTCGTCCCGGAATTGAGGCTATCATCAGGCAATCAGGTCTTAGGGATGGTATCAATGTGTCGAATATTGTTTTTTCAATAGGCCCGAGAATCAATGCTTCCGGTAGAATGGAACATGCCGGTAAAGCGGTGGAATTATTGCTTTCGGAAAATGTGGACGATGCGGCGGATATTGCCGAAAATCTGGATACACAGAATATGAAACGGCGGAATTTCGACTTAGAGATTACCACCGAAGCAATGACGATGATAGAAAATGATGCGGCTTTGAGAAACGCAAAATCTACGGTTCTTTTTAAGAATGATTGGCACAAGGGTGTAATTGGCATAGTGGCGTCAAGATGTTTGGATAAATATTACCGCCCAACCATCATTCTTACTGAATCAAATGGAAAAGCGACAGGTTCTGCCCGGTCAGTCAATGGCTTTGACGTGTACGAGGCAATATCTAAGTGCTCTGACCTGTTGGATCAATATGGTGGACACATGTATGCAGCGGGACTGACCATGGAGATTGAAAAGGTAGATGAGTTTACGAGACGTTTTGAGGAGGTGGTATCTGAAACAATCTTAGAAGAACAATTGATACCTCAAATTGAGATAGATGCGGAAATAGAACTATCTCAGATCAATCAAAAACTTTACACTATATTGGCACGCATGGAGCCTTTTGGTCCCGGAAATATGCAGCCGGTGTTTGTGACACATGGTTTGAAGATTGCCGGATTTGCGAGGGTGCTGAAAGAGCAGCATTTAAAATTCCATGTGCAGCAAGGTGATGACGATTCTGTCAAGTACGATGCGATAGCGTTTGGGATGGGCAAGTACAGTGACCTGGTAGGTAGCGGTATGAAATTTAGCATGGCTTATTATATTGAAGAAAATAATTTTATGGGTAACACATCACTACAGTTGAGAGTGAAGGATATTAAGTTTGATTAAAATGGTTTTACGTGCTGAAGATTTAGTAAAAGTTTATAAAAAAAGGACAGTCGTAAATCATGTCTCTGTGAAAGTGGAACAGGGGGAAATTGTTGGCTTACTTGGGCCGAACGGTGCTGGCAAGACGACTTCTTTTTATATGATAGTAGGGCTGATTTCACCCAACGACGGAAAAATTTATCTTGACAAAAAAGATATTACCAAACAGCCCATGTACCGGAGAGCAAGAATGGGAATCGGCTATCTCGCCCAGGAAGCGTCGGTTTTTCGAAAGCTGACGGTCGAGGAAAACTTAATGGCCGTCCTTGAATTATCAAAGCTTTCTAAAGCGGATCAAAAAAGGAAGATGGAATCTCTTTTGGAGGAATTCAGTCTGGGTCATGTGCGGAAAAATTTGGGGATGGTGCTCAGTGGAGGCGAGAGGAGAAGGACGGAAATTGCCCGGGCGCTTGCAGTTGACCCGAAGTTTGTTTTATTGGATGAGCCCTTTGCTGGCGTTGACCCAATAGCTGTGGAGGAAATTCAGACCATAGTGGCGCAATTAAAAAACAAGAACATTGGGATTTTGATCACAGATCACAACGTAAACGAAACGCTTTCCATCACCGACCGCGCCTACCTGATGGTAGAGGGAAAACTCTTTAAATCAGGAACAGCGGAAGAACTCGCCAGCGACGAACAGGTGCGAAGGGTATACCTTGGAAAAAGTTTTGAATTAAAGAGGAAAATTTAGGAATTCATGAGCATCATCAATACCATTTTTACCTGGGTAATGAAGAAGAGGATTCACGACATTGAATTGTTCATGAAATACCCCCTGGAAGTGCAGGAAGAACTGTTGCGCGGGCTGGTAGGCGAGGCTCAAAACACCGAATTCGGAAAGGAGTTTGATTTTAAAAACATCAGGAACAGTGGGGATTTCAAGAAAAAAGTACCGCTGTTCACTTATGAAAAATTATTTCCCTACATAGATCGACTACTAAAAGGAGAACAAAATATCCTCTGGCCAAACACCATCAAATGGTTTGCAAAATCCTCCGGAACCACTAATGATCGCAGCAAGTTCATCCCCGTATCAGAGGAAGCATTGGAAGATTGTCACTTCAAGGGGGGGAAGGATATGCTGTCAATTTATGTGAACAACCATCCGGACACACAGATGTTTACCGGGAAGGGGTTAGCCATCGGAGGGAGCCAACAAATCAATAAATTTGACACCACGTCAAACTCTTACTATGGGGACGTTTCAGCAGTCATTATGAAAAACCTCCCCTTCTGGGCACAGTTGATCAGGACACCGAAATTGGAAATCGCCCTGATGAGCGAGTGGGAGGAAAAGATCGAAAAGATGGCCAAATCGACCATTGAAGAAAATGTGACCAATATCTCTGGCGTGCCTACCTGGACCATTATACTTCTTAACCGCGTACTGGAAATCACAGGGAAGAAAAACCTGCGTGAAGTCTGGCCCAACCTGGAACTCTTTGTGCATGGTGCGGTGGCATTCGACCCCTATGAACAAGTGTTTAATCAGCTTATCCCTTTTGACGACATGCATTACCTGGAGACTTATAATGCTTCAGAGGGATTTTTTGGTATCCAGGATCAAAGAAAATCCAAGGATTTATTGCTGATGCTTGACTATGGAATTTACTATGAGTTTATTCCGATGTCCGAATTGGAGAAGGATAATCACAAGACTCTCGACCTAAGTGAAGTTGAGCTCGATCAAAATTATGCTATGGTAATTTCCACGAATGCGGGGTTGTGGAGATATCTTATCGGTGATACAATCAGGTTTACTTCCTTAAGTCCCTATAGGATTAAAATTTCCGGCAGGACGAAACATTTCATCAATGCCTTTGGCGAAGAAGTGGTAGTCGAAAATGCTGATGCTGCGATAAGAGAGGCCTGTGAACAAACCGGAGCGATTATTGATAATTATACGGCTGCTCCCATTCATCTAAAAAAAGACGCAAAGGGAGGGCACGAATGGATCATAGAATTCCTGGAGCGGCCATCCGATAGTAAACTGTTTATTCAGGTTTTGGATGACACGCTAAGGAAAGTAAATTCTGATTATGATGCCAAGAGGTACAAGGACATAGCACTTGATATGCCAAAGGTACATTTTGTAGAGAAGGGAACCTTCTATTTGTGGATGAAAAGCAGGGGTAAACTAGGTGGTCAGAATAAAGTCCCCCGTCTCTCAAATGACCGGAAATACATTGATGAAATTCTCAGTATGGTCGAAAAAGCAGAGAAGATCTTATGATGCCGATTTGGCAAAATCTTTAAACCGTCTCGTCGTAGCAATTCCAAAACCAATCATCAAAACCAGCGTTCCCAGCCACAGGATATTTATGAAAGGTTTCTCAATAGCTTTCATAATGATATAATCTTTCTGGCGGGTTTGTATAGAGAACTCGAAGCTTTGTTCGTCAGGAAAGACATTCACAAAATTTATCTTTGCGCCAAACTCATCGCTTACCACTGGAATATTTCCGATCATGTTGTCCTTCACGATGAATATTGGTTCAATGGTCTTGGTGTCGTTTTCTGCGTAAACTTCAATGATCGCTTTCACCGCCACATCTGTTGGCCCGAGGTTCATACCCGGCACTTGTTCCACCCTTTCCACCCCACTTAATTGGGCCACGTAGTCATTGATGAAGAATCGCTCCCCATTGGTCAATTTTTGAGTTTCCGGTTCATTCCAATCTTTATCTGTTTCTGGATCAGGAATGGTGCTGATATGCGTATAAAGATCTGCGGCAAGGCTTCTTTTGATATCCGGGGAAACCATTAGCCCCATTGACGGATTAACTTGCGCTCTTGGAAAAAGTGTAAAGACCTTTTCACTATTCTTTAAATAGTCAATTTCGTAGTAGGTATTTTCCTGGGATACCTGCACCGTATCGCCCATCTGAAAATACACTTTCCCGTCCCGTTCTATGTCATTGAGGACAATAGAAAGGTAGGAAGTTGCGGTAGGTTGTAGCTGGTGAACAGGTACGTAGAAAGGTACACCTTTTACTTCTTTTCTTCTTCCTTTGTAAACCAATTCATATTCACGCATTTTTCGCGGCTCATTCTGAAACAGAAGCACATTTTCACGGTTCATTTCTTCAGAAAAATTAGAGGAATAGAGGAGCCCGCTATTATTTAATGAGACTACTCTGGAATAACCAGATGAAAATAAAATACCTATCAGCATCATGGCAATACCAATATGAGCAATCGCCCCACCTGACAGGTTTGGTTTTTTCTTCAGCAGATTAAGAAGAATCTTCCCGTTGGCAAAAATGCTGTAATTAGCCGCGGTAATTAAAAATATGAATGAAGGAGTAGTAACTTTTTCCAGGACAATTATGATGGCCGAAACCAGTAAGGCAATGATAAATGGGATGGTCAAAGCATCAAAAAATTTCTTCTTATCCATTTTATTCCAGTAGAAGAACTGGCCTGTCCCTGATAAAACGGCAATTAATACTCCGCCCCAGATTTGAATGTTTGAGTAAAAGATTACCTGATCGGCGGGTGGGGCGATATTGGTCGTGACACTAAACATTCCCATCACCCAATTAAAAAATGGAATAGACGTAGGGAGAAGGACCTGAAAACCCATCAGGCATAAAATGATGATCCCGAGGAAAACCCAAAACTCTCTTGAGTAAGTAGATATTTCCTTTTCAGTTGTGGGTACATATTTCCAATTACGAAATAACAAAGCAATTGAGATGATGGTGAAGGTCGATAAGTAAACAAATAGCTGAGCGTTCAATCCGAGATCAGTAAAAGAGTGAACCGACGCCTCACCGAGCACACCACTTCTTGTCAGAAACGTTGCGTAAAGTATCAGCAAAAAAGTAGCCACTGTCAGAATCATGGCTGATTTGAGGGCTGTATTATTATTTTTAAAGATGATCATGGAATGAAGAGCTGCCACTTCGATGATCCATGGCACATAGACGGCATTTTCTACCGGATCCCAGTTCCAATATCCGCCAAAGCTCAATGTTTCATAGGCCCAATAAGCTCCCATCAATTGGCCGATCCCAAGGATGGCAACCGAGAAAATAGTCCAGGGAAGCGCTGGTTTGATCCACTCGGAATATTTTTTTTGCCATAAACCGGCAATCAAAAAAGCAAAGGGAATAAGTGTAGTGGCATAACCCAGGAAGAGGGTCGGGGGATGGATTACCATCCAGTAATTCTGCAAAAGTGGGTTTAGGCCTGTTCCGTCTTCCGGGATGAAATTGGGATCTGCATCAAAAATCGGCGCATCGGTCATCACGTCTCGTAACAGTAAAAACGGAGAGCTACCAATTTTTAAATTGAAAAAGACGGCGCCCAGGATCATCGACGTCAGAAAGGCCTGCACCAGAGAAAACACCGTCATTACGGGTCCTTCCCATTGCTTACTGCTATTCATAAGGATGATGCCGAGAATGGTGTTCCAAAAGATCCACAGAAGGAAGCTTCCTTCCTGACCCTCCCAGAAACCGCTTAGTTTATAATAAAAAGGTAACTCACTGCTGGCATGGCTCCAGGCATAATGGTATTCAAAATAGTTGCCATAGATAATGGCAAACAGAACTACCACGATTCCTAGCACGGCAACGCTGTGGATATAAAAAAACAATCTTCCATTACTTCTCCATCCGAGTTGCTCTTTCCCTGAATCAGATAGCGATTGCCTGAGATAGGAATACGTAGCAATCAGGGAAAAAATGAAGGAGATAATGACCAGCAGGTGCCCTACATTCCCAATGAGTGTATTTACCATTTTACTATTTTAATTCGCTTACCTTTATTGTTTCTTCCTGGTATTTGGAGGGGCATTTTAGAAGGATGTCGTCTGCTATAAATTTATTTTCCTTAAATGAACCGATTACTACTACCTGTTCTGATTTTTGGAAATCAGGGGGCATTGGTTCGTTATAAAAGACTTCATGAACTTCATTATTTGTATCGACCATTTGAAACGAAAAGGCTACCAGGTCTTCACTTGGCTTTATCCCCACTATTTCCCCCATTTCATTTTTTGTTAGCTGTCCCACTACATGGATCTTTTTATTGTTACCATTTTCAGACATCTCTTTCGCCTCTTTAAAAGTCACATAGCTGCTCGCATCACCCGCAGTAACGATCACTATAAAGATGGCCGCCGCTATGACCAGTATTCCGATAATGTGTGTCTTTTTCATGTTCTATTTCTTAGATTCCTTCAACTCATTTAATTCCTTCTCCAGTTTTTTCACATGCCGATCCGTCAACAGTAAATACATTGAAAAAAACGTAAAGACGATCATCACTACTAATACAACCACGTAAATTTTTCCGTCCGCACGAAGGGCATCAGCCATTTCCACTTTGGTGGATTGGACAGTATCCTGTGCGAAGGCAGTATTCGTCAAACCAACAAAAATCAGCAGTAAATTTGCCAGGCCTAAAATCTTTTTGATCATGATTTCAATCAATATGGTGTATAATTTCTTCTCTTATCTTTCTCAATCTTATCCTCAATGAAGCAAGCCACATCCCGATAATAGTCCATCCGATAATGGCCGGGTAAAATACCTTTCTTAAATTGTTGTCAAGATCATAGGAATTAAACCCGGGATTGCCTCCATTGCCAGGATGTAACGAATCGGTCATTCTCGGCAATATAAATATTAAAGGAATCATCGCTGTAAAAGCAAAAATATTATAGACGGCGCTTATTCGTGCTTTTTGTTCCTCGCTTTCGATGGACGCCCTTAATACGATGTAGGCAAGATAGATCAGGAGGGCAATGGTTGTGCCGTTTAATTTTGGATCATTTACCCACCAATTTCCCCAGGTAAAACGGGCCCACACAGATCCGGTAGCCACCCCGATTAGCCCTAATACAATCCCCATCCTGGCAAATTCCGATGCGACGATGTCATGATACGGTTTGGAGTCGGATAAATATTTTATGGAATAAATCACTGAAACCACCAAAATGATAAACATGGCAAACCACATGGCGACGTGAAAAAACAGGTTTCTCACTGTTTCATTGAGAATGTCCAGCCTCGGTGCACGTATCAGAAACCCCGCGATCAATGTATAATATACCAGGATGATTCCCAGATATTTCCACCAGGATTGTTGGATTAATTTAACCATGGTACAAGTTTACGACGATTTCCACAGATATGGAAACAATAAAAGTGAACTTGTGATACTTATCACGACTATTGCCAAAAGTGTCACCATGCTGTCGATGCTGATTTCCGTCGGCAATCCATCGATGGCATTTCTTGAGATTTTTAGAACCAATAGAAGGATAGGAAGAATGATGGGGAAACCAAGGATTGCCATTAGTGTTGAACTATTGGACGCCTTTGAGGCAATACTGGATATTGTAGTAAAAGATGAAGCAAATCCCATCGCTCCCAAAAAGGAGGTTAACACAAATGTCCCCATATTCTGGACTGGATTCCCTAAAACAATGGAGTACAAAACTACCCCCACTGCAATTAAAAACAGCATCAGCAGGGTGTTGTATATAATTTTTGCGAGGATTATTTCTACGGGGCTGCAAAGTGTATAGTAATACAGTTGCAGGCCTTTCTTTTCCTGGATAAAGCTTTTGGCTATTGAGTTAACTGCAGTGAACAGTAGTATGATCCACAACACAGCATTCCAGATGATAGGATGGATTTGGGAATTCTTGAGCGTGATGGCCATAAAAATCACGAAAATGGAACTTATTAAATACAAAAGCATTCCTCCAAGGGCATACATTTGCCGGAGTTCGATTGAGAATTCTTTTTTAATTAACTCAAATAAATGATTCAATTTCATAATCGGAGCAAAAGTAGGTTTTATGATAAATAATATGAAAAACGATCATGTAATTATTGTCAATTCTTTATTTTTGTCGCCATCATCAAATCGATTATAGTTAATTGGAAACAGTTCTGGTAACAGGTGCAGCCGGCTTCATTGGCTTTCACCTTTCGAAAAAATTAGTTAATGAAGGATATCGTGTAATAGGACTGGACAGTGTAAATGACTACTATGATGTCAGGTTGAAGGAGTCAAGGTTAGACATCTTGAGTGAGTTGGATGGATTTACATTTGTGAAAGCACATCTGGAGGACAAAGCGAAAATCAATAACACTTTTGATTCATATACATTTGATTTTGTAGTTAATCTGGCTGCTCAAGCAGGAGTTAGATATTCCCTGACTAACCCGGATGCATATATTCAATCAAATATTGTAGGATTTACGAACATCCTCGAAGCCTGCCGTCATCATAAGGTGAGGCATCTGGTGTATGCCTCTTCAAGCTCGGTATATGGATCAAATACCAAAATGCCATTTTCGGTCCACGACAATGTGGATCACCCGGTTTCCCTGTATGCGGCGTCAAAAAAGTCGAATGAATTAATGGCGCATACATATTCCCATTTGTTTAACATTCCTACGACGGGATTGAGGTTTTTTACAGTCTATGGTCCTTGGGGAAGGCCTGATATGGCTTTATTTTTATTTACCAAGGCCATCATCGAAGGAAAGCCGATCGATGTTTTTAACTATGGGAAAATGAAAAGGGATTTCACTTACATCGATGATATCATCGAAGGAGTGTACCGGGTAATGATCAATGTTCCGGAAGGAAATGAAAGTTGGACAGGAGACAATCCCGACCCTTCGTCTAGTAAGGCGCCTTACAAAGTCTACAATATTGGTAACAATCAACCGGTCGAATTACTGGATTTCATTAAAGCTATTGAAAATAGGCTTGGTAAAACGGCTGAAAAAAATATGATGCCCATTCAGCCCGGGGACGTTCCTGCTACTTTTGCAGATGTCGAAGCACTAATAAAAGATACGGGATTCAAGCCGTCTACGTCCATACAGCAGGGAATTGATAACTTTATCAGTTGGTATCTTGAGTATTATAAGATCAAGTTATGAAAAAACGACACATACTTTTTATACTATTTTGTCTTCCTTTTTTTTTAGGAAATGTTTTAATAGCTCAAAACATTCCCAAAAACCTGGATATAAATCAAATTAGTCCTTCTCAAATCGCTTCAGTCAACATTGATGATATCTCTGATGCTCAATTGCAAATATTCTTGGAGCGGTTCAACGAGAGTGGATTGACAGAGAAAGAGTTGGAAATAGCTTTGGCGTCAAAAGGGATGCCAAGGGCGCAGATCCAAAAGCTAAAAGCCCGAATTGCCAAGTTAAAGTCGACATCCATCTCTTCAGGTTCTACAGGATATGATAGGGTAAGAACCAGGGAGGAATTGGCATTTCGTCAGGATGATTTATTCCAATCCCTGACCAAGGATTATGAAGAGTTGGTTAGCCAGGAGGAAAAAGAAAAGCTCAAAAAGATATTTGGATACAATCTTTTCAATTCTGAACTGCTTACGTTTGAACCTTCCCTAAATGTTCCAACTCCTAAAAACTATGTGCTGGGGGCCGGGGATGAAATCATTATTGACGTCTGGGGAGCTTCCGAGCAAACTTACCAGGAAATCATTTCACCTGATGGTTATATAAAAATTCCCAACCTGGGTCCGATATACTTGAATGGACTAACAATCGAAGATGGGTCGGTAAGAATAAAGAGTAGACTAACACAAATTTATTCTGGATTAAGTTCATCAGGAGGTAGGCGACCAAATACATTCGTGCAGGTGTCAATTGGGCAGGTCAGAACGATCAGGGTTTCTGTCATCGGTGAAGCGATTAGTCCGGGAACTTTTAATGTCAGTTCGCTATCTACCATAGGAAACGTTTTGTATTTATCCGGGGGGCCAAATATCAATGGTTCTCTGAGAAACATAGAGTTATTGCGAGATGGTAATGTAATCGATCAATTCGACGGCTATGATTTTTTAATCAAAGGGCAAATAGTCAAAAATGTTCGGCTACAGGATAGGGATATCGTTAGGGTATTACCTTATGAAAACAGGGTAGAGATAAGCGGAGAAATCAAAAGGCCGGGGATATATGAGATGAAAGAAGGCGAGACATTTGAGGATCTCATTTTATTCGCAGGAGGTTTTACTGAAAATGCATACTCAGGGATTGTTAAGATAAGAAGGAATAATGGAATCACCAGAGAATTTGTTGATTTGACCAATAAAGAGTTTGGCTTACAATCACCTCAAAATGGTGACTATGTGATGGTGGGAGGGATTATTGATCGCTTTGAAAACAGGATCCAAATCAGAGGCGCTGTTTTCAGGGAAGGTGAATATGAGTTAACAGAAGAGCTAACGCTCACTCAATTGATCGAAAAGGCGCAAGGATTGCGAGGTGACGCATTTTTAGAAAGAGGGACAATCTATCGCACGAAGGAAGATTATTCTAATGAAGTGATTTCCTTTAACATCAGACAAATTCTAAAAGGAGAAGAAAAAGACATTAGTCTTTCCAGAGAAGATGTTATAAATATCCCTTCGATTTATGACCTAAAGGAAGAATTTTATCTGCAGGTTTTCGGAGAAGTAAAATCTCCTGGTGTTTATCCGTTTGCAGAAGCCATTTCTGTGGAAGATCTTCTCCTCAAGGCAGGAGGATTGAGGGAGTCAGCATCCGGTTCACATGTGGAGGTAGCCCGAAGAGTTAAAGATGTTGAGCAAAATGGGAATAGAAACAGTACGGCCGAAATATTTACATTTTCGATTAGCGAAACCCTGGCCCTTTCAGCGGAGGCATCTAATTTCATACTTCAGCCATTCGATCAGGTTTACATAAGAAAATCGCCAGGGTACCAACAACAAATCAACATAAAAGTTGAAGGAGAGGTATTGTATCCGGGTTTTTATGCACTAGAGAAAAAAGATGAAAGGATATCTGATATCTTAAAACGAACCGGTGGATTGACGTCAGAGGGATTTGCCAAGGGAGCTACTTTGATAAGACGAACAGAATTTAATCCACCCAAAAGTGATGATTTAATAAGGTTGGAGAGTTTACAACAAATGAAACAGAACAACGAAACCAACCAGATATTGCAGGAGAATTATTCTTTATCTGAAACCGAGGCTTTGTTGTTTAAGAGGCTCAATGACATTGAGCAACAACTAGAGAACTATGATTTGGAATCAGATGCAGAACAAGGTAGGGAAGGCTTGAATGTGAAAAGAAACAGATTAAAAGAACTATTGGAAAAAGATTCAACGCTGATTCAAGAGGGATTGGAACTGGTCAAATACGAGACTATCGGTATTGACCTTGAAAAGATATTGGGTAACCCAGGATCAAAGTTTGATTTGATTTTGAACGATGGTGATATTATTTCAATACCTAAGAAATTAGAGACGGTTCGTTTAAGAGGAGAATTTCTCTATCCGATCACTGTTCGATATGATGAGACAAATAGTTTTAATGATTTTGTAAGTCAGGCGGGAGGTTTCACTGAGAATGCGAAGAAAGGTAAAACGTATGTGCTGTATGCCAATGGATCGGTTGACAGGACTCGTAAATTTTTATTCTGGAATAATTATCCAAAAGTGGAAAGAGGGGCAGAAATTATAGCACCCGAAAAACCTGAACGAAGAAAAATGACAACTGCTGAAATTGTAGCTATCAGCACAAGTATGGCAAGTATGGCATTAATTATTTCTCGCATCTTACAATAAATTAGTAAATCAGAATAGAATTGGAAACAATAGTAATTATTGGCTTGGGATATGTAGGTCTTCCGTTGGCTGTGGAGTTTGGCAAGAGCAGACCGGTCATAGGTTTTGATATTAACAGGAAGAGAATTGAAGAACTAAAAAACAATTTCGATAAGACGCTTGAGGTTGATAAAAAAGACATGGAATCCGCGGCATTCTTAACATTTACCGATGAAATTGAAGATATAGCAGAAGCGAATATATACATTGTTACAGTTCCCACGCCTATCGACGCCTATAAAAAGCCCGACCTCACTCCACTGATCAGAGCGAGTGAAACAGTCGGAAAAGTATTAAAGAGGGAAGACATTGTGATTTACGAATCAACGGTTTTTCCAGGAGCAACTGAGGAAATATGTGTACCGGTTCTTGAGCAATATTCGGGATTAACATTCAATGTGGATTTTTACTGTGGTTATTCCCCTGAAAGGATCAACCCGGGAGACAAGGTCAATACCCTGACTAACATTAAAAAGGTTACTAGTGGAAGTACACCTGAAATTTCGGAAAAAATTGATCAACTCTATAAGGAGATTATTTCTGCTGGCACCTACAAAGCGCCATCTATTAAAGTGGCAGAGGCAGCCAAAGTTATCGAGAATTCCCAACGGGATTTAAACATCGCTTTTGTCAACGAGTTGGCCATGATATTTGACCGGGTAGGAATCGACACGAAGGAGGTGTTAGATGCCGCTGGAACAAAATGGAATTTTTTGCCTTTTAAACCAGGGTTGGTTGGTGGACATTGCATTGGGGTTGATCCATATTATCTGACCTACAAAGCAGAAGCGTTGGGATACAATCCACAGGTCATATTAGCAGGAAGGAGGATAAATGATAATATGGGTGTGTACGTTGCCAATCAAATTGTAAAACTTCTTGTTCAAAAAGGGCATGCCGTTCTTAACTCAAAAGTGTTGGTGTTGGGTATAACGTTTAAGGAAAACTGTCCCGATATCAGGAATTCCAGGGTAATCGATGTCATTAATGAATTGTCTGGATTTGGGATCGATGTGGAAGTGTATGATCCACATGCTGACAAGGATGAGGTGAAACACGAATATGGAATTGACTTGCAGGAAGGTCTCAACAAAAGTTATGATGCCGTGGTTTTGTCGGTTAACCATGAAAGTTTTTCTGATTTGGATTGGAACAATTTAAAAAAAGGAGACAATTCGGTGATATATGATGTTAAAAGTGCATTGCCACGGGAAATAGTAACAAAAAGACTTTGATAAAAATGAAAGGAATAATATTAGCCGGTGGCTCAGGAACGCGACTTCATCCGCTAACGAAATCAGTTTCAAAGCAATTACTTCCGGTGTTTGATAAACCCATGATTTACTATCCGCTAACTACGTTGATGTTGGCAGGAATTAATGAAATCCTTATAATTACCACACCCCATGACCAACCGTTATTTAAGAAACTTCTGGGTGATGGGAGTGAATTAGGGTGTTCTTTTGAATACGCTGTGCAGGACCAGCCATTGGGGTTAGCACAAGCCTTCATCATCGGCGAGCAATTCATCGGCGAAGATAGAGTTGCGTTGGTATTGGGAGATAATATTTTCTACGGTAGAGGGCTTGGTAAATTGTTGAAACAAAACACAGAAATAGACGGGGGACTGATCTATGCTTATCATGTGCACGATCCTGAAAGGTATGGTGTGGTGGAGTTTGACAAGGAACTAAACGCCATTTCGATTGAAGAAAAGCCTGAAAAGCCAAAGTCGAGTTACGCAGTTCCAGGGCTATATTTTTACGATAATGATATCGTAGACATATCAAAAAATATTAAGCCGAGCAAAAGAGGGGAATTGGAAATCACAGATGTGAACAGGGTTTATTTAAACAATAAAAAACTGAAGGTTAGCATCCTTGATCGAGGCACCGCCTGGTTGGATACAGGCACCTTTCAGTCCTTGGCACAAGCAAGCCAATTCGTGCAAGTAATTGAAGAAAGGCAAGGCTTTAAAATCGGATGCATAGAAGAAGTCGCATTCAGAATGGGATTCATCAACGCCTCGCAATTGGAGGAGCTGGGAAACGCGCTCCTTAAAAGTGGCTATGGGGAATATTTGCTACGTGTAATTGAGGAATTCAACTAATTGATTTTGGTATGCCACAAACAATTTTAGTGACCGGATCAAACGGGCAGTTGGGCAATGAACTTAGGGCTATTTCCAATCAGTTTAGCTCTGCCAGATTTTTATTTACCGATATTGGCGAACTTGATATCACCAGCAAAGATGCGGTTGGAGCATTTTTCAGTAACAAAAAACCTGATGTATGCATCAATTGTGCAGCATATACTGCGGTTGACCTCGCAGAAGACGAAGTAGAAAAGGCATTTTTAATCAATGAAAAAGCAGTAGAAAACCTAGCTTCATGCTGTTCGGACAATCATTCAGCCCTTTATCATATTTCTACCGACTTTGTTTTTGACGGTAACAATTGGCTCCCCTACATGGAAGAAGATCAGCCAAATCCACTTAGTGTTTATGGAAAATCCAAACTGGTTGGCGAGCAACGAGCGGCGACGATAAACCCAAGATCCACCATTGTCAGGACATCATGGCTGTACAGCACCTTTGGGAGGAACTTCGTGAAGACCATGATGCATTTGGGAAGTACAAGAGATGAGTTAGGTGTGGTCTTTGACCAGGTGGGTACGCCAACCAATGCAAGGGATTTGGCAGCAATTTTAAAAGAGATGGTGAATGCAGGTTTCGAAGCGGAAACTGAAAACAAAGTGATTCACTTTAGCAATGAAGGAGTGGCATCCTGGTATGATTTCGCCCACGAAGTTTTTTCTATTAAAAAGTTAAACGTAAAATTGAACCCGCTTCGATCGGACGAATTTCCGATGAGAGCCAAGAGGCCTAATTATTCGGTATTAGATAAAAGTAAAATAAAAAAGTTG
>JBNLGG010000016.1:0-71489 GCA_050305935.1 Cyclobacteriaceae bacterium
AGACAGTGTGATGGTCCACCTGGAGGTCGGCCAACCTTCCGTTGATCTGGTTAACCCCATCGAAGACCGGGTTTTTGATGAGGGTTTTGGAACTTATGAAATAGACTTGAGCGATGTGTTTTCCCACTCCGAAGAGGAGGCTCTAAGCTATGAAGCCTCTTCCGGAAATGAAAATGTAGTCATGGTATCAGTAGCCGGAAATACTTTAACGATATCTGAAAAAGGAACAGGTACCTCTGAAATAACAGTGACAGCAACCGACGACAATGGCGGCGAGGCTAGCGATGTTTTTGTGGTCGAGGTGTTGGAAAAAAGCAATGCCTCCCCCATTGTTTTTAATGCCATTGAAGATAAGATCGTTGAAGAAGGATTTGCGTCATTTGAGATAGACCTCGACACGGTCTTTTCGGATGAGGATGGAGATGTCCTTTTGTATTCTGCCACACAATCGGGAGGCGATGATGTGATTTTAGTAACACTCTCCGGATCAGTCCTGACGATCAAGGAAGAAGGTTTGGGTACAGTTACAGTTTTTATATCAGCCGTTGATGGCAATGGTGGTGAAGCCACCGACGAGTTTGACATGGAGGTGAAAGAAGCAGATGGGGCTGTTACCGGCCTTGGAGATGAAGCGGAGAAAAGTGTGGTCATTTTCCCAAATCCCGCAGCAGAAGTGCTTTTCATTGAATTACCCTATCAAGAAAATGCAGAGTTTTTTGAGATGGAAATGTACGACATGATGGGGAAAAAATGCTTGTCCAGGAAGGTAAAATATGCCAAAACAAATGACGTGAATATAAGTCAATTGCAAAATGGCGTGTACCTGGTTAGGATATTTATGGAAGGAGAAGTGTTAATTGACAAAATTCTGGTTGAGTAAAATTCATTGATAATCAATTAAACAGAAAATAAACATGAGACGATCGAAATCCAATCTATTGCTTATGGCAATTGCGTTAATGACTGTTTTTTCCTGCACCAAAAATGACAATGATCCTACACCGAACTCCAATGTCAACTTAACCGCCAAAACAGATGGTATGGCCTTTGAATCAGGGGGATTGTTTGTAGCAGCGGCATTATCGACAGAAAAAACCGGGTTTTACGTCTTTGTCATAGAAGCTTTTGATTATGATAATGTAAACACCGGCAAAGGAAGGGCAATATCAATCAGTTTATCAGGATACAATTTTGATAATTTGCAGGCAGGCGCTGAATTTACCGACTACGATATTACTACCGGTGAAGGGGCAACAGGAACCTATCTGAATTCCCAAAGTTTTGACGAATCGACGGGCGGGACGTCACTTGGTGAAGATGGTTCTGCCTACGTGAAGATAACCGCTATTGACAAAGCTGGTCAAAAGATTTCAGGCGAGTTTGCATTTGATGTTTATGACGATGAAACCGGGGATCATTATAAAATAACAGGTGGTAGGTTTACGGACTTGAATTATACGGTTGAAGATTAGTTGATAAGCAAAAAAGGAAAGAGAAGCCATGAGAATTACCACAGCCTTAGGCAAATTGACACCAGGCAGTGATAGATCAGATTGTAAACAACTGAACCAATATATGCAAACCTATATATATGAAAATCGCAGCAATCGCATTCTTGGCTATAGTCTAATCTGCATCGATGTCAATGGTCAATGTGCAAAGAAAATATAAAAATGGATAGATCAAATTCACAAGGAATACCCGGGAGAAAATCTGGATAAGGTTGGAGGTGAAAAAATCAAAAAAATAATCTATAACCTTTATTCGGACAAATACTTTGAACCAATTTTTAAACAGACATTCGATGAAGTATCAAAGAAAAATCTGAAGTTAATAGATCAAAATGGTTCGTATGCCGCATGTACAAGTGCAATTTCAGGAATTTCCGGCGAACTATCAGTGAGGGTCTTTTAGGACGTCAAAAAGATGAAGTACAAATGACGTTTAAAGACGGGTTGCCTGATTGTATATATTTTCTGAATTATTCCAGCAATTGTCGAACACCAGATAGAAGAGTCGTATCAAACTATTTAAGTGGTAAATATGTCATAGAATGGATCCCCGCCCCACTGTCACCTCAATCCATTCACAAAAAAAAGCTTTTGAATAAATTTATATAATTTTTTCGGGGTGGTCCTCACGATAGTCGGGAAAAGCTGTTTGTAAAACTCGCATTTCAGGTAGTGGGAGAGAATACTCTTAAATTATCAGCCAGTTCACCACGGGGATCGATCCAGTTGGCCAACCTCACCCAACGGTTATCTCTATCAAGGTTTTGGGAGGAATGTTTCAAATCAGGCGATGGTCACCCGGCCCCCGTGTCAAGTCTGGAACACGAAGTATAATACACTTTTTTGAGGTTGAGTCATCAACCCCTGCTTTTGGTTAACCCAAAATCGACAGAAAAACTGCCCCACAAATTAGAATCCGTTATTTTTGCTTTTTTTTAGCAGTACCTAAACATACATTCCCGCCTTTAAAAAAACATTTAGCACATGTTTGCCCTGGATATCGGGTACAAAAAAGCACTTTTAGGAGGATTGGGGGCATTCTCGATTACGTCGAGAATATTGCGTCCCGCACTGATTTGATTGAAGTAGGTGATTGAAATAGCCAATGTAATTTTTTTTAAATTGCAAAAAAAGTACTGATTTGTTGAAGTAATTTATGTGTAAATACATTTATTTTACGAATACACTTGTTTATTTTGGTTTTTTTGTGAATTTTGCATTTATGCTTGAGCAAGAAAGTGTTGGGATTATATGAATACGCGAAGGGAGTTTGATTCATCAAAAAGTAGTCTTCGCCTCGAAGGGGGCATTTCTCATTCAGCAACTAAAGAACTATCTGAAAGCGAAATACTTCAAGGCCTAAGGAACGGTGAAGAGTCAATATTGGGATATGTGTATAACCTATATTCGAAAGACCTTTTCAGGTTCGGACTCCAATATACTACTGATAAGGAGCTGGTGACAGATAGCATACATGACGTTTTTTTGAGGCTTATTACAAAAAGAAAACTGTTAAAAAAGGTGCATTCGGTAAAAGCATATCTCTTTACCTCGCTCTATCATCAGATTATCTACTACCTGGATAGGAGAAGACATCTTGATATAAAAGTCAGTGAGATCAGACAGTTTGAAATAGTTTTCAGCTCTGAGTCAAAAACAATACTGGAGGAGGAAAATCGGGAAAAACTGACCAGAGTCAATGCGGCAATTGATAAACTAACAAGGAAGCAAAGACAAGCTGTCCTACACTATTATGCCGATGGATTTACACACAAGGAAATAGCTATGATAATGGGATTTGGAAATACGAATTCGGTTGCCAAGCTAATTGCAAGGGCAATGAGTTCCATCCAAAGCCTGGTAGGTTTAAAGTAATTTCAAAAAAAACTGTAGGGAAAAACTTTTTCTATAGAAATCTATGGTGAAAATGGGATAGTCTGGTAAAATTAATCCTCTAGTAAGGAGTATTATTCTCATTTTGTCATGAAAAAAACACTATCAATTTTTTGCCTTGCCTTTTTGGTTAGCGCAAGTTTGTTTTCCCAGTCAGATGCATACTTTACGTTATTCCCGTCCATATCCCCGGATGCAAAAACCATTGTTTTCAGCTATAATGGGGATATATGGTCTGTCCCTGCTACAGGGGGCGCCGCATTTAGAATAACAGCCCTGGAGGGCAACGAAACTCGTCCTAAGATTTCACCCGATGGCAAATGGGTGGCCTTTTCAAGCAATATTTACGGAAATGACGATGTTTTTTTGGTGCCTGTACAAGGAGGAGCGATTAGCCGACTTACTTTCCATGAAGGATTTGACCACGTCGATTCCTGGTCGTGGGATTCCGAACAAATATACTTCACGTCGGACCGCTACAATATCCATTCTGGATATAAGATAAGTAGAAAAGGCGGTACCCCCCGCAGGGTCTTTGACGACCACTATTTCAATAACAGCCATAACCTGGCAGAACATCCTGTAACAGGAGAGGTTTTTTTTAATGAATCCTGGGAAAGCAAACGCTATGCACACAGACAAGGCTACAAAGGGCCTTACAACCCAAATATCAAATCTTTTAACTCTAAAACACATGAGTATAAAGAATATACGAGTTGGGAAGGAAAGGATTTTTGGCACACGATAGACCGGGATGGAAATGTATATTACGTGTCTGATGAAAAAAACGGGATTTATAACCTTGCAGTATTAAAAGACAGCTCCCATGTGACATTGACAGATTTTAACAGGCCGGTCAAAAGACCCCAGGTTTCTGCGGACGGTACCAGGGTTGTATTTGAGCTGGACTATCAAATATATGTATATGATGTGGAGAATGGTACTGTTAGAAAGCCGGCTATTGCATTTCAGCCATATGATTTGCTCGGAGAACAGATAACTTTCAACACAAATGGAAAAATCAGCTTTTTCGATGTTTCCCCCGATGGCAAGAAACTGGCCTTTGTCTCACGCGGTGAACTGTTCATTTCGGATATCTCAGGCAAATTCATAAAGCAACTGCCAACCACTTCCGGAGGCAGAGTAATGGAGGTAAAATGGCTGGCAGATAGCAGAAGCGTTCTTTATAACCAGACAGTTGACGGTCATTTGAAATTGTTTCACGCTGATATCTCCGGTACCGAGAAACAGCTTACCTTCGGCCTGTCGGATGACCGCAAACTGGCCATGGACTCAAAATTAGCAAAAGCCCTTTACATCAGCGGCAGGGATAAGCTCATGGAGATAGATCTTGTGAGCCATGAGATCAAGACTATAGCAGAGGACGAGTTTTGGGGTTTTTATAATACTGTACCGGCTTATTCTCCTGATGACCACCAAATAATCTATACGGCCATAAGGAATTTTGAAAGGGATGTGTTTATCTACGAAAGATCAACAGGCAAAACAATCAATATTACCCAAACAGGAGTAAGTGAGTTCTCGCCAACCTTCGATTATAAAGGCAGGTGTATTTACTATGCTTCTGACAGGTTTAAACCCTCGTTCCCACGGGGGATATGGAGTAATCACATCTACCGGTTACCGTTGGCCAAATTTTCTACCCCATTTCGGTCGGACGAGTTAGATAACCTTTTTGAAGACGAAGGGGAAGATAAAAGTGAAACGAAGCACTTTACAATCGACCAAACAGGCATTCAGGATAGGGTCCAGGAGTTTGGTCCACAACTAGGCCACCAATATTCACCGACTACTGTTAAATTCAATGATCAGGAGGTCGTGCTTTTTGGCTCAAACCACGATGAAGACAATTTCAAATTGTGGGCGACATTTAGAAAACCTTTTTCCCCTGATGAAACGAAGCTCATTAGAGGTACTAAAGATATTGGTGAATTTACCATACGATCGGCTGGGGAAAAATATTATATACTTTTCAATGGGACTGTTCATGAATTAGACCTGGCTAATACCAAAGTGGAACCAATTGATTTAAAGCAGTATTTCACATTGGCTTTGAGGCAGGAATTTGATCAAATATTCCATGAAACATGGAGTAATGTAGTTGAGAATTTTTACGATGAAAACATCAATGGGGCCAATAGCGACTCATTAAAAAAGAAGTACCAACTTTTTCTTCCGTATGTTTCCAACAGGCAAGACCTGAGAATGCTGGTCAATGACATGCTGGGCGAAATTAACGCTTCCCACCTGGGATTTGCTTCCGAAGGCGAAGAGGAAAAGTTGCACAGTAAATCCCACACCATGAGTCCTGGGATCATGTTTGGGGACGATGATCCCTATCGGGTAAAAAGGATCATAAGAAATGCAGCTTCCGATAAAATTGACCTGGATATACGACCGGGTGATTTGCTTATTCGCGTGGATAAAGATAGTGTCAATTTTGAATCCAATCGCGAGTCGTATTTCAAAAGCCCGGTATTCAGGGATGAACTTGTTTTGGGCTTTCTCAGGGATGGTAAAGAATTTGAAGTAAAAATCCACCCACAGTCTTTTGAATCATTCAGGGAAGCTCTGTATGATGAATGGGAATATGAAAATGAACAGTTTGTAAATAAGAAAAGCGATGATCGGATTGCTTACATCCACATGAAAAATATGTTGTCTTCTTCATTGAACGAATTCGTATTGAAGATGACTTCTGCAAACTACCAGAAAGATGGGCTGATCCTTGATCTTCGGTATAACCGCGGCGGTAATGTGCACGATGAAGTTTTAAACTTCCTTTCACAAAAAGAGTACTTTCAATGGAAATACAGAAACGGGAAAATAAGCCCGCAACCAAATTTTATTCCCTCATCCAAACCAATCGTATTGCTTATTAACGAACAGACTTTGAGTGATGGAGAGGTGACGGCAGAGGGTTTTAAACAATTGAAATTGGGGAAGGTGATCGGCACAGAGACCTACCATTGGATAATTTTTACAACTTCCGATCAACTGGTAGATGGATCATCGTACAGACTCCCGGCCTGGGGATGTTTTACCCTCGATGGGCAAGACCTCGAAAAAGTTGGAGTGAAGCCTGACATTCATGTACCACAAGCTTTCGATGACCGATTCAAAGGAAGCGAATTTCAGTTAAGCAGGGCTATTGAGGAAATATTGCAAGAGCTGAAATAATTTTTTTGAGAAAATGGGATAGTATCCATTTTGAACTCATCTATTAGCAAGAAGAACTAGTAACATGTTTAAATGACTTATAAAGAATTTAATACCCGGCAATTTGTTGAAGATAAATACTTTATCGATTGGGTGCTGAAGCCAAATGTGCATTCCAGGAAGTTTTGGCAATCATTTCTTGGCGAATACCCGGAAAAAGCCATGGAAATTCAAATGGCCAGGGAGATTGTCATGGGGATAAACTACAAAGAGAAGCCTGAACTTGGCGATGAGGCATATGTACAGCTTTTTGATAGGATTTTAGAAAGCAGCCGAAAGCTAAGACAAGCCCCCACACAAAGAAAAAGGAAGAAAGATCGATCTTTGACTTTCTTGAGGTATGCCGCTGTCCTTTTGATAGGGCTGGGAACATTGGCTTTTTGGTACTTGGTCGATGGCTCATTGAATGAAACCGATTACAAATCTAAACTTACCGTCGTTGAATGCCCACCAGGAAGCCATATCACTACCCTGCTGGCTGATGGAACCAGAGTTCAACTGAACGGCAACTCAAAAATCACCTACTATAAACCTTTCAGTGATACCGTAAGATCAGTCTTTCTTGTAGGGGAGGCCTTTTTTGAAGTGACAAAAGATCATAAGCGCCCCTTCAGGGTCGAAACTGAATATATCTCGACAGAAGTTTTAGGAACTTCCTTCAGCGTAAAAGCTTACCCGGACGAAAAGAAAGCTAGTGTAGCGGTGAAAGAAGGAAAAGTGAGAGTTTCTAATACAAATAATACAAACGTTCAATTCAAACATACGCTTTTACCATTCCAGGGATCACAACTGAATATTGAAACCAATAATAGCGAAAAATATGAATTGGAAAATGAGTCAGTGTTTGACTGGACAGAATGGAAATTTGTATTCAAAAATGAGCCGCTTGGCGAAGTACTACGAAAAATGGAAAGGTGGTATGCCATCCAATTTGAATTTGGAAAAGGAGTAAACCTGTCTGAGGCCTATACGGGTAAGTTTGATAATGAACCCTTTACTGTAATCCTTGATGCATTTGAGTCTCAGGGAGCCTTTGACTATAGATTATTGAATGGACGTAAAGTATTGATTTCTAAACAAAAAAAGGAATAATGATTTTTATGATACTAGTTTGTTATGGGCAATAATGAACAACGAACAGAGGAAAAGCAGACCATCTAGATAAACAAAGAAGTCCTCTAAGGTTGAAAATCTTTGAACATAGCGGGGGAAGGAAGTGACCCGAAAGCCCCCGAAAAAGAAGTAGGGCAAAAGTTTAAACTATTTAAAACAAAATGAAAAAGTCAATTTCATCAATTTTCGTAGTGGTTATTTTTGTTTTTTCTTGTAACCAAGAACAAGATTTAAATCCTGCTAACGATTTCGAGACGGAAATATCTTTTCTTTCAGAAATAAATGCTAGTGGATTGAATCTGGCTGTTTCAAACTTAGGGAGTAATATAATACCTATTGGAACCAACGAAATCAGATTGAATAAAAAGCAGTTGGCAAAGGACATGTTATCAGGTTTGAACGGCAAATACTTCAATGCTGAAGAAAAAGCCATTTTAGATTTTTCAAACAATTATAGTGAGGTAAGATTACCAGACGATTTAGCCAATGCAAGAAAAAATGGAACTGTTGTCCTTTCAACATTTGAAATTTACAGTAAAGAACAATTAGTCTTGTTTCAGCCATTTGTAGATGACCTCTTGAATGAAGAAAATATAAATGAAGCCAAATCTAAAGCTGTATCTTTTCAGCATTCAGTTATAAATTCAACATTAACTGAAGACGAGAAATTGCAATTATTATCAGTAAGCACTGGCGTCATAAGTTTTGCCGAATTTGTTGAAAAAGGAGGTATTGAAAAGGTTCAAAATATTCTATCAGAAGAATTGGGCAAAGAAAGCCCTTCCAATGGTAGAGTAATGGGTTGCTCAGTGAATATGAGAGATGTTATGGCCGGAGCTATTGTTGGTGGAGCAGGGGGAGCTATAGCAGGTGGATATGGTGGGGCAACCGCTGGCACTGTTGCTTTCCCTATAGTTGGAACTGTAACTGGAGGTGTCGGTGGAGCTGTGGTTGGGGGAGCCTTCGGATTTGTATCTGGTGCTTTATCCTCGATTGCTGCCAGTTTATTAACCTCATGTGGAAGATAGTATGAAATTATTTGTAAATAAAAAGCATCGTAACAGGGTTTGGATTTCTTTATTTGCTATGTCAGCACTATTTATGTGGCTAATGCCCTACGGGTCATTTTATCCAAATGAAATAGGTTTTTGGCTATCAATAATTAATGCTGTAATAATAGCGACTTTAACTAGCCTTTTTATTACAAAATATGGCAATCAAAAGCGGCAATAAAGCCCATGATACTATTTGAGCGTAATGCGGGCTCGACCTGTAAGATTGAGCATTTTTGCTTTTAAAAATCTTTGCAGTTGTGGGACAGTGATTTGATCTGTAATCCCGCGCAATGAAAGTACTTAACGTTATGGGCAATTAACGCCAGATTTGAGGGAGAATAGAAGCCGCCTTTTGGCAAATAGAAATAAAAAAATTCTCCTTAAAAGTGCAGACATTGACTATAACAGGATAAGAATTTGACCCGAACAATCCTGAAAATAAAGTAGGGCGATAAAACTATAACAATCAAAATGAAAAATTTATTAAAAAACAGTTTGTTACTTTTAACAGGTTTGTTAGTTGTAACGTCGTGCAATGAAGAAGCGAATCAAGCACAACTTGAATTAGAATCGGAAGAGTATGAGAATCTAAGCAAAACACTTGAAAATGATTTCAATCAAGCAGTAGGAGGAGCACTTTCCGGAGGTTTAGGCGGTGCTGCAATAGGTACCGCAGTTCCTGTCATTGGAACAATTACAGGTGGGGTTGTGGGCGCTATAGGAGGAGGCCTAACAGGGGCAGCAGTATGTTAACTAACAACAAGAACTTAGTGATATTAATTCCTAATATCATGCTATTAGGTTGGTCATTTTGGGTTTTTGTAATCCAAATCAATACCGACGTAATTGTATCTTGGAAATTGGTTTCAGCAACAATCGGTTTATTAATATTCCTGCTATTAATTGGCACTTTTCTTTTTAGTCTTAATCGAAAAGCCCATAACAATAGATAAAAATGAATCTACTTTCTTCATAGAAAAAGCATAAGGCAAACTGATGCTTCTGAGCCATTGGAGATTATGGATACACTTATTTTATAAAGACGATTATCAAAAGCCCTTACAATTACTACCCCGCTGATTTTTCTGTTTAGCCAAATACAACTAAGCACCAAACTTTATTTAAAGAAAGAACACATGAATTTAAATTTTAAAAGTAAATTTTTTATCGTGTCCCGTTATTCGATTCTGGTCATAATAATTCAATTCTTTACCAGCGTTGGCCTTATGGCCCATGCAAGTGTTGCTAAAGACCTGGATGAAGTATATGTTTCAGTAGAATGGAGGGACATTGAATTGGAAAAAGGATTAAGAGAATTGGAAAACAAAACGGGTTTCCGTTTCCTTTATAAGGACGCAGATTTAAAAGAAATAAGCCGGGTATCTCTGGAAGCAAAAAACAAAACACTGAAAGATGTGCTGATGCTTCTGTCCAAAGAGAACCACTTGAAGTTTAAACGGCTGAACAATACAATTTCCGTTATCAAGCAATCCGGAGATAGCAATGAGCCTTTTGTTATCGAACTGAATGCTGAAGATTTCACTGTAACTGGGAAAGTTATTGATGAAAATGGTGAAGGTATTCCGAATGTAACTATAATTATCAAAGGCACTACCCAGGGAACAGTTACCAAATTAGATGGAACTTATCAAATCAGTGTTCCATCGGAAGAATCAGTGCTGGTATTTAGTTTTGTGGGATATACAACGGAAGAAGTCCAGGTTGGTAAACAATCTGTCATCGATATGATGATGCTACCAGACATACAGTCGTTGAGTGAAATCGTTGTCGTGGGGTATGGTACCATGGAAAAGCGAGAGGTTGCTGGATCCATTTCTTCTGTTGATTTTGAAAATATCGAGCACACATCTGCTATGAGTTTTGATAAAGTGCTTCAGGGGAGATCACCTGGAGTACAAATTGTCAATGGAGGAGCTCCTGGTGGTACCACCCAGGTTAGGATCAGGGGGATTGGGTCGATTAGCTCCGGAAATCAGCCACTTTACATTGTCGATGGCGTCCAGGTAGTGCAGGGAGAGTATGGAGAAGCTGGCGGTGGCCAGGAAAATGTGTTGGCGTCCATCAATCCAAATGATATCGTCTCTGTCGAAATACTAAAGGATGCCTCGGCATCAATTTATGGCGCTCAGGCAGCCAATGGTGTTATTATCGTGACTACCAAACGAGGCGAGACAGGTGATACACAGTATAATTTCAACGCACACTGGGGAGTAAACAGAGTAATAAACAAACTGGATATGCTCACTGGTCCGGAATGGACAGAGCTCGTGTTAGAGGGATATGCCAACAGGTATGGCAAAGAAAGTCAGCAATACCAGGATCAGTTAGCCTTTCTTGGCAAACCGGAAGATGCCCCGACTTATGACTGGCAGGACTTGCTTTTTCAGGATGGCATCATTCAGAACTATCAACTTTCGGCCAGAGGAGGAAATGAGGCTACAAAATTCTTTATTTCAGGATCTTACAATAATTCTAAAGGCCATGTGGTAGGTACTGGATTTCAGCGAGGAACACTAAGAGTAAACCTGGATAATCAACTGAGCAATAGGTTAAAAAGCAACTTGTCAGTAAATTTAAGCCATACAAATTCTGATGCAACGCGTGGAGATGGTTTTTGGTTCAATAACCCAACAATTGCCTCAGCCTTTATCGTACCGACTAACGCTCCTTATGAGGAAGACGGTTCCATCAGAGAACCTTTGTTTGGTTTATACACGGAGAACCCGCTGGTAAACAAAGACCCCTCCCTTTTTGACGAAACAACAACCAACTACAAAGTCCTTACATCCTATTCACTTAAATATCAAATTATTGAAGACCTGGTATTTGAGTCGAATTGGGCCATTGATTTCCTTAATAATAACTATAGCTATTTTGGTAGCCCGAAGGCCCTGGTCGCAGCATCGGTAGAAGGAAGTGTTTATAAGAGTAATAATCGAAGTCTCAACTGGCAGACAGACCAAACGTTGACCTATTCGAAAGAAATAGGCCAACACAAACTGAACGGTTTGATAGGGGTTAGCTACAGGCAGCAAAAGCTAGATTATTTCTATGCTTCTGGCACAAAGCTGTCTTCTTCCAAACTTAATGCACTAGGAACGGCGGCAACGCCCAGTGTAGGAGGAAATGAATCGGAATGGAGATTGGCCGGGATGTTCGGAAGGATCAACTACGTGCTAAAAGACAAATATATTTTATCAGGAACTATAAGACGCGACGGTTCATCCAGATTCGGGAAAAACAATAAATGGGGTACCTTCCCTGCTGTTTCTGCGGCTTGGAGAATTGGCAACGAAAGCTTTATGTCGTCGATAGACAAAATTGTGAGCGACCTGAAACTACGTGGAAGCTATGGTATAACAGGAAATGCAAATATTAATAATTTTGTTTCCCGCGGATTCTTTTCTGCTGACCGGTCTTTCCTTGGAAGCGGTGCGCTATCGCCCTGGACGGTAGAAAATGATAGGCTAAGCTGGGAGCAATCTGAAGTACTAAACGTAGGTGTAGACGCATATTTCTTAGATTCCAGGATTAGTATCACCGGAGATTATTTTATCCGGAATACAAATGACCTGCTTCTGGAGAGACCAATTCCGGCTACGTCCGGATATACTACTGTATGGGAGAATATTGGGGAAGTTCAAAACAAAGGTTTGGAACTTGATATCAGTACTGTCAACATTGATCATAATGGGTTTAAATGGAGCACCGGTTTTAATCTAACCAAGGTTGATAACAAGGTTTTAGCGCTCAGTGGCGAAACAGATCAGATCATTGATGGACCAGTGATCACAAAAGTGGGTGAGTCTATTACTTCATGGTATGCTATCCGCTATGCGGGTGTAAATCCTGCAGATGGTCGGCCATTATACCTGGATAAAAATGGTGAACTTACGTTTCATCCTACCGCTGATGATCGTGTAGTGGTAGGAGGAAGTCTTCCGACATACTTCGGTGGTTTCACAAACGACTTCTCTTACAAGGGCCTTAGCCTAACTGTCTTTTTTCAGTATTCCGGAGGGAACTACTTATATAATCAGCTCGGTTTTTCAACAAAAGCATCTGGTGGGTTTGCTGACAGGAACCAACAACGCAGTGAGTTAGACAGGTGGCAAAAACCCGGCGATATCACCGATGTTCCAATTGCATGGAATGGCTTTACATATGACGCCAGACCAGGTAATTCCTACAGTTCCAGGTTAATAGAAAAGGGGGATTACGTCAGGCTTAAACAAGTTAATCTTTCTTACAGCGTTCCGTCATCTCTGCTTGAAAAGCTTAAAATAAGGAGTCTGTCCATTTACGCAAGTGGCAACAATCTCTGGACATCCACGCCATATTCGGGAAGAGATCCTGAATTACTGGGTGGAAACGAAACAGGCGATTATCCGCAAGCCAGGTCTTACATAGTGGGTATAGATTTAGGATTTTAAACAAAAAACTGAAATGAAGAATTTAAATAAAATAGCAGTGGTTTTGCTTATGCTGTCATTGTTTTCATGTGAAGATATATTAAACACAGAGCCGAATGATAGATTAACAAACGAAACCGCATTATCAGATTACGATGGAGTAGTGGCCACGCTTCTTGGCGGGTATGACAGACTGAGAAATACTAATTCATATTACCGGAGGGACTTTGTTGTAATCGCTGAAACATTGGCAGATAACCTAAAGCAGACCATCAATAATTCGTCCAGGTTAAACGGAATTTCCGGTAATGCTCCCTATGCCCATTTTTTTATCTGGGTTCAGGCGTACCGGGTAATCAATTCTGCAAACTTTGTTATTTCTGCAATTGATAACATAACGGATGCTACTCAGAGTCAATTAGACCAGGTGCATGCCGAAGCGTTATTTCTAAGAGCACTGGCTCACTTCGACCTGGTAAGAGTATATGCCAGAAACCCAAATTTCTCTGTTGGTGAGCCGCTTGGTATTCCTATAGTGACAGAGATTGTCTCTCCAACAGAGAGTTTCCCTGAAAGAAATACTATTGATGAAGTATATGCGCAAATCATAGCAGACCTCAACCAGGCAGCAGGACTTGTCAATACTTCCATAAGTTTTCCAAACCGGGCTAGTGCATCCGCTATCCAGGCATTGCTCGCTAGGGTTCACTTGTATGCTGGCAATTGGGAAGAAGCCATTACTGCATCAACTAAGGTGATTGACAATGTTGGTTTTGATATTGAAAAAACGGACTATAAGAAGATTTTTTCTAATCAATCGGAGACCATTTTTGGTATTTCTTTTCTTGGAGATGAAAGTCCTGGTTTGAATGGTTCTTTGGAAGGTGTACTCTATGTTGACCCGGAGTCAGGCATTGGTTACGGCGATTTCGTGGCAAGGCAGGATATCCTCAACCTTTATGGACCTGATGATATTCGTGCAGCGTTGTTTACCCATACTTCCAAATCTGGAGAAGAGGTGGATTATGTGGGAAAATTTATAGGATATGGTGGCAGTTTCGGACTTGACCATATTCCGCTTATCCGTCTTTCTGAAATGTATTTAACCAGGGCAGAAGCGCTGGCAGAATTGGGCACCAACCTTGCCGGGGCCATCTCTGATCTTAACTACATAAGGAACAGGGCAGGCTTACCTAACACAACTGCATCTTCACAAGCTGACGTGATCGACGCGGTGTTGCAGGAGCGTAGACTTGAGCTTGCATTCGAGGGACACAGAATTTTTGACCTGAAGAGAAAAGGAATGGATATTCCTAAAGGAATGTCAGGAGTAGATTGTCAAGGAGAATGCAGCATTCCTTACACGGATTTTAGGGTAATCGCCAATATTCCAATCGCGGAAACCGATGTAAACAGTAATTTGAAGCAAAACCCTGGGTATTAATCAGGGTCATATTGTGACGACTGTTTTTTTAAAACTGATTTCTAAATAAAGATGAGAAAAATGAAAAAAAGCATATTCTTTCAAATATTTTTGATTTTGATCGGACTGTATTCATGCGTCGAAGACGAGTCCAACCTGCTCAATGGAGATGCAATCGTAGGCTTTGCTATTCCTGAGCAGAGTACCACGCTATCCTACGATTTTGAAGCGGATACCATTATTACAGCCACGGTTCAACTGGTGGGTCCTCAGTCAGATAAGGCAATTAGTGTCGGTGTTGAGCTCTCAGAAGCCAGCACGGCCGTTTTGGATCAGGAAATTTCCTTTCCTCAGAGCATTGAAATCTTAGCTAATAGTAGCTCTGCACAATTTAACATAACAATACATGGCGATAAGTTTGATTACGAAGAGGAAGTGATGGCTCAGCTTGTCCTTTCTTCTAATGGTGCGGGAACTGGAGCTAATTTAAGCAAGTTGATGGTTTTTATGAAAAAACTCGGGATCCCTAAGTGTACCAAGGATTTCTCGAAATACAAAGAGCCACTTTCTGTTACTACCGGTGACAGCTTTGGTTACTACTGGGACTGGAACGGAAGAAATGACCTTACGCTGGTACCCGACCCCAACATTTCCAATAGGTTTTCCAATAAAAACTTCTATGGATGGAGCGATGCCCAGGCCGTTCTTTTCGAGTTGTCTTGTGATGATAATACGGTAGCTGTAGTTCCGATCTCCGGTTATTCTACTCCGGGCGGTTATACCTTCGATATCACTGGCGGTACGGGAACGTATGACGAAACCAGTATTTCGGTTACGTATGAGTGCTCAAATACAGGAGATGGAAATTTCACTATATCAGAAACCTATACCTTGCCTTGTGGTGTGATTGCATCAGAGTATGCCGGACCACTCTCGATCACTACCGGTGACAGTTTCGGTTACTCCTGGAATTGGAATGGAAGAAATGATCTTTTACTGCTGGCTGATCCAGATGTTTCAAACAGACTTTCAAATAAAAATTTCTATGGATGGAGCGATGCACAGGCTGTTTCTTTTGACCTGATTTGCCAAGACAATTCAGTTGCCGTTGTCCCGATTTCCGGCTATACCACTCCAGGAGGATACACATTTGATATTACAGGTGGTTCAGGGACCTATGATCCTGCTTCCAAAAAGATTTCCGTGACGTATAACTGCTCAAATACCGCAGACGGAGATTTTACAATTACCGAAACTTACAATTAGCTTTTTTTGAATAAAGGGTTTAGAAGATCTTTTTCTGGCCCTTTATTCTTTATCTGAATCAAACAATGAATACAAAAAATTTTTTTTCAACGGACAAGCCACTAATGGACTATCTGAAGTCCCTTCTTCTATTTCTGGTTTTAGCTTTAATTTTTTCTTCCTGTGCTGATGATGGAGACTATTATACGCCTGCACCTTCCGGCAAAACTATTGATAAGGTTGGGTATTCTAATCTTTCAGATGATCAAAAGAAGGTAGTGGATTACTTTGACGACATCGCGCTAGGGTTTGAATATGGAGAAGCATCCAGAATTACCAGAAAATGGAATAGCAAAATGTCTGTGTTTGTAAGCGGAAACATAAATGAGGAACTTAGCACAGAGTTGCAAAATATCATTGATGAGCTAAATACATTGGCAACAGATGGTTTTGTTATAGAATTGGTTGATGACCAGGCTAAATCAAATTATCATGTTTTCATCGGTCCGGCTGATGCTTACGTGAAACTGTATCCTGATGTCATTGATTTGGTAGATGAGAATTGGGGCTTGTTTTCCGTGTTTTGGGATCAAGACGACAACTTGACAAACGGCCATATGTACGTGGATAATGTCAGGGCCGATAGCCAGGGTCAAAAGCACCTGTTGAGAGAGGAGTTTACACAATCTCTTGGCTTGGCCCGCGATGCAACGACTTATTCGAATAGTATCTTTCAAGCTGCATGGACCACAACCAACTATTACGCGGAAATAGACAAGGATATCATTCATTTGCTTTATCATCCAAAAGTGACAAGCGGACTGTCAAAGGATGAGGTGAATTCCGTGCTTGTGGACATTCTCTTAAATGAATAGAAAAACATTACAAAACCCTCTTATCAAGAAGGAAAGTCCTTGTATCAGCTATACTCGCTGCATTTTATTCTGAGTGTCCCTTGTCCTAAAACATTTCAGGCAATGGCCCATGTTGATGCAATGAATGTTTCCATGAGTGGTTTATGTATTCTGTATTGAGAGAAGCGCTTTTTTGGCATCAACAATATCCTGTAGGAGTAGACAGATAGAGAGCTCCTACAGGATAAAGTGCCAGCCCCCGCTCGTCCAAAACGATCCTGTATTGGACGATTTAGGAACGTAGCAAAGCGTCGCAAACGGTCACAGAATTTGGCAATTATTGAATCACAAAAGACCCTCACTTGAAAACAAACGAAATAAAATACATTGTCTAAAGCGACTGTTTCTTTTTTTTTAGCCAATACACTGCTTTTTGGATACTTGAATTATAGCCATGTCAATCATTATTGAATTCTTCTGTGGTCTATTGAAAGACTTTTAAAAAAATAGCTTTAATTAGGGGAATTTTTCAAAAAATGAAAGCCGATGAATGCCACCGATCAATCCGTAAAATTCCTTAGCAAAAAAAACATCCTTCCTTTTATCCTGATTACCAGCCTTTTCTTTTTATGGGGAATAGCTAACAATATGACGGATACGCTATTGTCAGCTTTTAAGCGGATCATGAGCATGACTGATTTTCAAACATCCTGGATTCAGGTTGCTTTTTATGGATCCTATTTTTGTTTAGCCATTCCTGCCGCTATTTTCATAAAAAAGTATACTTATAAATCCGGTGTGCTGCTTGGCTTGGGACTTTTTGCCTTTGGATCTTTCATGTTTTATCCAGCCAGTTTGACGATGTCTTATGGGCATTTTTTGATTTCTTTATACATTTTAGCTGGTGGACTTTCCATCTTAGAGACGACTGCAAATCCCTATATAATCGCCATGGGTCCTGAAAGCACCGGGACTATTCGACTTAACCTGGCGCAATCATTTAATCCGATAGGTTCAATTACAGGGATTCTTTTGAGCAAAGTTTTTATCCTTTCCCATTTAAATCCCGCCACCGAGAGCGAACGGATTGCAATGCCTGCCGAACAACTAGAAGCAATTCAGACGGAGGAATTAAATGCAGTAATTGGACCCTATATCGGCGTTGCCATTTTCCTGATCCTTCTTTGGGTGGTCATTAAATTTGTTAAAATGCCAAAAGCTTCGGACGCTGGCTCTGAGCTGGACTTAATCCCTACGTTTAAAAGACTAATTAGGACCCCTCATTATGTTTGGGGAGTAGTAGCACAGTTTTTTTATATTGGAGCGCAACTTGGCACATGGTCATTTACAATCAGGTATGTGATGGGAGAACTCAATGTAAATGAGGATGACGCGGCTACTTACTATCTTTACGCCATATTTTTATTCACAGCTTCAAGATTTGTTTTTACATTCTTAATGAATTTCATTTCTGCGAGAGTATTGTTATTGATTGCCGCATTGATAGGTTCCTTGTGTGCATCAGTAGTTATTTTTGGAAGTGGCGAAGTGGCAGTGTATGCACTGGTGGGCATCTCATTTAATCTATCGTTAATGTTTCCAACGATTTTCGGATTAGCAGTTCGTGGCTTGGGAAATGACACAAAAGTAGGAGGAGCTGGTGTGATAATGGCTATATTGGGAGGCGCTGTCTTTCCTTCAGTCCAGGCGCTGATTTCTGATGCAACAGGCATTCACATGTCATTTTTTGTGCCATTAGTCTGCTTCTTGGTTGTAGTAATTTATGGAGCAACGGGGGCCAAATTGGAACCAAAAACAAAACCACAATGAATACAAAACGATATTGCAAAACCCTTTCATTAAAAAATGATCCCAAGCTCATTGAAGAGTATATAAAAGTTCATGCACCCGGAGCGGCGTGGCCGGAAATTACACAGGGGATGAAGGAAGTGGGGATCATCGATATGGAAATCTATATTCAGGGAAACCAGCTCTTCATGATCATGGACACGATTCCTGATTTTGATCACGACAAGGCGATGGTGGAATTGGCTACGAAACCCCGGCAATCCGAATGGGAAGCTTTTGTCTCCAAATTCCAACAGACATCACAGGATGCCTCTGCTGATGAAAAGTGGCAGATTGCCCGGCGAATTTTTAAATTGGAATAGATTATTCGTCTAACTGGCAATAAGTTGACGATACCTATTCCAGTCACTGCTGTTTTTGAAATTGGAAAAAGCAAATAAGAAGTTCTTTTTGTTTGATGAGGATTTTAATGAACTCCATTACAAATATCCAGATTTTGAGGAGCTGTAAGATGATGATGGTGATGCCTGAGATGACAGGGCATGTTCTCCAGTTTACTATTTCTATTTTGCCCAATGGTTTAGAACAGGGAGTGGCAATGACAGTTGCATAGAATGCTTGCAGAAAAAGGCTGCATACCAAATTAATCCACCATTGGATACCGATCGATTGAACATTTGATTAAATTGTTGGGGTATTTACTTTTCAACACAATTGTTGTAGGCACTGTTGAATCAACAATAGATTGTGTTTTATTTGAGCAATAGGGAGAGATGAGGCACTTTTTGTTAGTTTTTGCAATTATCATTTTTACTAGTAAGCTGTTCGCCCAGGAGTATTATACGGGACTTATATTTGATGATGAGCTATACGACAAATCTACCACTCTGCCAAGCCAATCTGTCCTATCGTTTGAAAACCTTCCCCCATCCACTTCGCTAAAAAAGTATTGTCCCAGGGCAGGTAACCAAATCAGGTTTGGCACCTCTGTAGGATGGGCAGCCGCCTGGGGTGCGCGGACCATCCTTGAGGCCAGGAAAAACAGTTGGAGTGATCCGGATTTTATCACACGAAATGCGTTTTCACCGATTTTTGCTTACCAAATGTCTCGAAGGGAGGGCGATGAGCACTGTTCTATTGGCAGTAAAATGGAGGAGGTGCTTTCTAAAATGAAATATACGGGGGCGGTCAAATACGTCGATTACCTTGAATTTTGTCCTGACGAATTACCCGGTGATGTTTTGATTAAAGCGAAGTCGAATCGCATCAGTGAGTACAATAAACTTTTTGAGCTGGATGACAAGCAGGCAGACCGAATTAAATCGGTGAAAAAATCTTTATCACAGGGATTTCCTGTTGTGGTCGGAATGTATTGCCCGCCTTCCTTCCTGAAAGCGGAAGAATTTTGGCAGCCTTTGGAGGTGATTACCAATGAAATGCCTGGTCATGCCGTTTGCGTGGTGGGATACGACGATCAAAAACTGGGGGGTGCATTTGAAGTCCTGAACTCCTGGGGAAAAAACTGGGGTAAAAGCGGTTTTACGTGGATTCGATATGAAGACTTTTCTGACTATGTGAAATATGCATATGAGCTCATACTGCTTGAGACATCTGAAAATTCTGCCCCCATGTTTGGTACGGTGGAGGTGGTAAATCCTGACATGAGAGTGATTTCCACGTCTTTAAAAAATGACGGGTTTTATGAACTTCAATACAGCTTTCAAATCGGAGACCGTTTCAAGATCGATATTAAAAACAGTTCGCGAGGATATTTTTATGTAATAGGCAGCGGCGAGGGCAATGACTTTTCTTTGCTATTCCCTCATGACAAAGAAACCAGCGCAGCCCTTGTTTATGAGGGTAATTATCTGTCAATACCTGATGAAGAACACTTTATTCAGGTGACCGGTGATGAGCGGCAAGACTATTTATTCCTGATTTTTAGCCGTGTCCCTCTGGATATCAATTACCATGTTGGACGCATGCAAAATGAAAGCGGGAACAGCAGGGAAATCATGGCCCGCATATTTGGCAACCAAATGATCGACCAAAGGAACATAAACTGGGAAAATTGGGAAATGAGCTTTAAGGCTCAGGCGCAAGTTGATGAAGTGGCGATCATGACCATCTTATTTAAGCGCTATTAATCCACTCCTATGTAGGCGTCTTTTCCTCATTTTATTTACTTTTACGGCAAGTTAAAAACCTCAAATTTACGTCCATGTTAAAAAAAATAAACCCACAAAAAACAAATGCCTGGTCAAAATTAAATACTCATTTCAGTGAAATGGAGCACCTTCATATGAAGGTATTGTTTAAGAATGATCCGAACAGGTTTAAGAATTTTTCCCTTCAGTTTGAAGATATATTGGTCGATTTTTCAAAAAACCGAATCACCAGGGAAACCCTGGCATTGCTGATTGAATTGGCTGATGAATGTGATTTGAAGGATGCGATAGAAAAAGCACTTGCCGGGGAAAAAATAAATGAGACAGAAGGAAGGGCGGTATTGCATACGGCTTTGAGAAACAGATCGAATACACCGGTAATGGTGGATGGCAAGGATGTCATGCCTGACGTAAACCGGGTGTTGACTAAAATGCAAGTGTTTTCCGATAAAGTGTCTTCCGGCAACTGGAAGGGGTATAGTGGAAAGGTAATAACAGACATTGTCAATATCGGGATAGGGGGATCGGATTTGGGGCCATTGATGGTAACAGAAGCCTTGCGACCATATAAAAAGGAGAATATACAGACCCACTTTGTGTCAAATGTTGACGGGACACATATTGCTGAAACGCTTAAAAAGGTTGATCCTGAAACCACTTTATTTCTCATCGCATCAAAAACGTTTACCACGCAGGAAACCATGACCAATGCCCATACGGCAAGGAGTTGGTTTTTAGAACATTCTAAAAGCGAGGATGCAGTAAAATATCATTTTGCGGCCCTTTCTACTAATAGCGCTGAGGTTGAAAAATTTGGTATTGACCCCGAAAACATGTTCGAATTTTGGGACTGGGTGGGAGGTCGATATTCGTTGTGGTCGGCGATTGGATTGAGCATTGCCTGTACCATCGGTTTTGAGAATTTTATTGAGTTACTTGAAGGGGCTCATGAGATGGACAATCATTTCAAAAATACTGAGTATGATAAGAATATCCCGGTTGTCCTTGCTTTAATCGGGATTTGGTATAACAATTTTTTCAAAGCTGAGACAGAGTCAATTCTTCCTTATGATCAATACTTGCATCGTTTCGCTGCCTACTTTCAGCAGGGAAACATGGAAAGCAACGGTAAATACATTGACCGAAATGGCAGTGAAGTGGATTATCAGACGGGACCTATTATCTGGGGTGAGCCGGGCACCAATGGACAACATGCGTTTTATCAGTTGATCCACCAGGGTACTAAGCTAATTCCGAGCGATTTTTTGGCGCCAGCCATTAGTCAAAATCCAATAGGAGACCATCATCAGAAATTACTTTCAAATTTCTTTGCCCAAACAGAAGCCTTGATGAATGGAAAAACCAGGGAAGAAGCTACAAGCGAATTGAAATCGAAAGGAATGGCAAATGATGAAATTGAGAATTTAGTGCCGTTTAAGGTATTTGCCGGCAATAAACCTACCAATTCCATTTTGTTTAAAAGACTTACGCCGAAGACGCTAGGGAGTTTGATTGCCATGTATGAGCATAAGATATTTGTTCAGGGGATAATTTGGAACATTTATAGTTTCGACCAGTGGGGAGTGGAACTTGGGAAGCAGTTAGCCAACAATATCCTTCCGGAATTAAATGATGACAGTGATGTGAAATCACACGATGATTCGACTAACAATCTGATTAATGCCTATAAGAAAATGAGAAAAGGATAAGAACCGATTACAGCCGGGTAAGTTTTACCTCCTTGCCCAGCTTTTCTTCTCCTGAATTTGCCTGCCCTTTGATGATAAATACATTGTTTAGCTGGTCAGGCATTTGTATGATTTCGTATTTTTCGAGCTTGTATCCTGTATCAAGGACCAGATGTGTATTCTCCTTGTTTACCCTCCACTTGCCTTCTTCTGTGGCACCATCGATAGTAAACCGGATAAAATTGCCGTCGCTATTTAAGGTCAGTCTGTTAAAAGTAGGATAGTGAAGGAGAATTTCTCCCTGAGCCTGTTGATTGACATTTACTACCTCCCAGGTATCTGAAAGATCTTCATAAAAATTTCCCGTCAAATTATCTTCTCCACTAAAAACAATAGACCAAACAACTATTTGAAGTAGAACAAATCCTATTATTGTTGCTCTCATTTTGGCTGTTTAAATTCCTATTTATTATACTAAAAATACCATGCCAATTCGCATTGACAAAAAGACTAATTTAAGCTGACTTATTCAATAATTTTTGAAAGATTAATATATAAACGTATGTTTTGTTTAAGAAATTAATAAAAAATCCCTCAAAAACTGAAATACAGACCTCTAATATGTAAATATTGATGTCTGCTGCAAAGAAATAACAAATCTTTTACTAATAAAAATCTTTTAAAAAAATTATTTCAAATTCGACAAAATTTAAATAAATCTCTTGTTTAGTAAATTATTGGCAATGATATTATTGTTTTGTTGAAAAACAGAATAAAATAGTGCGACTGGAAATTTTGACAAAATTGATGAATTCTTAAAAATTTAGATATCCGTCTTTTAGGATAACAATTATGTCTACGTTTTTTTTCCAGCGTGTAAGTTTGTGGGGTCAGTGGAAGATCATGATACAATTTAAACCAAAAGATGAAGTAATTTGAAAATCGCACAGGCTTCCGTGTGTGATTTTTTTGGCAAATATGACTTTTATGCTTCACTATTAACTAGTTATAAAATAAATCCTTCTTAAAAGAGAGGTGGATTTGCATTTAAGCTTTTATTTTTTTGATATTTGGAACTTTCATCAAAAATTGAGGGATGCCAAGAAATTTAGTAATAGTTGAGTCACCTGCGAAAGCAAAAACAATCGAGGGGTACCTGGGAAATGATTTTGTGGTAGCTTCCAGTTATGGTCATGTGAGGGATTTGCCTAAAGATGATAAGGCCATAGATATTAAAAATAAATTCAAGCCTACATACGAAATCCCCAAGGATAAGAAAGAAGTCATTTCCCAGCTTAAAAAGCTGGCGAAGGATTCTGAGGTTATCTATTTGGCGAGTGATGATGACCGCGAGGGGGAAGCGATATCCTGGCATCTAAAGGAAGCCTTGAAATTATCCGATGATGTGACAAAAAGGATCGTATTCAGGGAAATCACAAAAAATGCGATATTAAATGCCATCCAAAATCCAAGGACGATCGATTTGGATCTGGTAAATGCCCAGCAAGCCAGAAGGGTGCTCGATAGGCTTGTAGGTTTTGAGATTTCTCCGATTCTGTGGAAAAAGATAAAAACTGGGTTGTCTGCGGGAAGAGTGCAGTCCGTGGCTGTGAGACTTGTGGTGGAAAGAGAACGTGAGATTGAAAAGTTCAACCCTCAGAGTTTCTTTCGTGTAGTTGCATTATTCAATTTAGAGAAAGGAAAGCAATTAAAAGCAGAATTGCCTCAGAGGTTTGACACCGAGAAAGAGGCGAATGATTTTTTGGTAAAATGCGTTGGAGCATCATTTACAATAGGCGATCTGGAGAAAAAGCCAGGTAAAAAAACACCGGCACCTCCATTTACCACTTCTACCTTACAACAGGAAGCTTCCAGAAAACTGGGGTATTCAGTTTCACAAACAATGACCCTTGCGCAACGGCTATATGAAGCCGGGCATATTTCATATATGAGAACTGATTCAGTAAATCTGTCTGAGGAGGCGATCGAAGGAGCAAAGAGGGAGATCACTGGTTCTTACGGAAATGAATACCTGGAAATAAGAAACTTTAAAACTAAGTCAAAATCTGCCCAGGAAGCCCACGAAGCGATCCGGCCCACAAATTTTTCAAATAAATACGCCGGAACATCTGGAAATGAAGAAAGGTTATATGAATTGATCTGGAAACGTGCCATTGCATCACAAATGGCAGATGCCAAAATAGAAAGAACAACAGCGACCATTAATATTTCAACCGATGACAGGGTGTTTCAGGCGACTGGTGAGGTAGTGAAATTCGATGGTTTCTTGAAAGTGTATATTGAGTCGACAGATGATGACGACCAAAATGAAGAAAACAAGTCAATGCTTCCCCCTCTAATTGTTGGGCAGGCATTGAATTTAGATAATATCAATTGTCGCGAAGGGTTTACCCGCCCATCTGCGCGGTACACAGAGGCGAGTCTTGTGAAAAAGCTGGAGGAAATGGGTATCGGCAGACCGTCTACCTATGCTCCCACCATTACCACCATTCAAAAAAGGGATTATGTAATAAAAGAATCGCGTGAAGGCAAGGAGCGAAAGTATATCGAGTTAAAACTTAAGAACGACCAAATCTCCAAAAAGGAATCTGTAGAAATTACCGGGACTGAAAAGAACAAGCTGTTCCCAACCAACATGGCGATGATCGTCAATGATTTTTTAGTTGGCAATTTCCCGAATGTCATTGATTATTCATTTACAGCTAAAGTTGAAAAGGAGTTTGATGATATAGCCCAGGGAAAAATTAATTGGGATCAGATGATCGATTCTTTTTATGGCAAGTTTCATTCAGAGGTAGAAGAATCAGAGCAATTGGAAAAATCGCAGGTGAATGCCTCCAGGGCGATTGGCGTAGACCCTGTATCTGGAAAAGAGGTGCTGGCACGAATGGGCCGGTTTGGTCCTATTGTCCAGATAGGTGATGGAGAGGGTGAAGAGAAGCCACGATATGCCAGCCTAAGAAAAGGTCAATTCATTGAAAGCATTACCTTGGAGGAAGCGTTGGATTTATTTAAGCTTCCCAGAAAAGTCGGGGAATTCGAAGGGTTGGAGATAGAGGCAAATGTGGGCAGGTTTGGGCCTTACTTACGCCATAACGGTAAATTTTATTCCATTCCAAAGACCGATGACCCCCATGAAGTTAGCCTGGAAAGAGCGATTGAGATCATCGAGGAAAAACGGCTGGCTGATAGCCAAAAACTGATCAAGAGTTTTGATGAAGACGAAAATGTACAAGTGCTGAATGGCAGGTGGGGGCCATATATCAAATTTGGAAAAAAGAATGTGAAGATTCCTAAAGGTAAAGTTCCTGAAGAATTGACATATGAGGAATGTAAAGAGTTAGCCGATAAGACGCCCGAAAAAAAAACCGGACGGAAAAAGAAGTAAGATGAAACAGACATGATTAACATGTTCATTAATCGCACCTGTGTACCGAAGTACGCCGGTGCACAGGCACAAACACTAATGAAAATGTTAATCATCAAACCTGTCTGCTGACAGACAGGGGTTCTTCCGACATGACGGGACGGGCTATTTGACCATTAAAATTTAATTATTTGCACATGAAATGAGTCATAAGAATTTTATTTACACCCTAGGGAAATGCCGTGCCTTGCCGGCAGACGGGAATAAAATTCTTATGTGCGAATTCCATCTGACCTTAAAAAACAAATAATATACAGATGAAAAAAGTCGCTGTGCTCTCTGGTGCTGGGGTAAGCGCAGAAAGCGGATTAAAGACTTTTCGGGATTCCGGAGGCCTATGGGAGGGCTATGATGTTATGGATGTGGCTACTCCGGAAGGATGGGCAAAAAACCCTGATCTTGTATTGGATTTTTATAATGAACGTAGGAAGCAAGCCCTGCAAGCCAAGCCAAACAAAGCCCACCTCGTACTTGCTGAATTGGAAAAATATTTTGAAGTAAGCATTATTACGCAAAATGTCGACAACCTGCATGAAATGGCAGGTTCATCAAATGTGATCCATCTTCATGGCGAATTGTTTAAGTCCAGAAGTACGGCGAATGAAACTCTGATCTATGATATCATGGGGTGGGAGTTGAAGAAGGGCGATCTTTGCGAATTAGGATCACAACTGCGCCCACATATCGTGTGGTTTGGCGAGATGGTTCCTATGATGGATGCAGCGGTTTCAAAGACCCTGGAGGCTGATGTATTTTTGGTAGTTGGAACCTCCCTGCAGGTTTACCCCGCAGCGGGCTTGGTACAATATGTGAAAAGTGGGGTTCCAATTTACATCGTTGACCCGGTCAAACCGGAGACCTTTTATAAAAATAACATCAAATTTATAGTTGAGAAGGCGGGCAAAGGGATGGAAATCGTAAAAGAGGAATTGTTAGTGAATTACCTTTAACAATTCTTTTTTTTAGTTTAACAGCATCTTTCTAGATTTAACAATCACTTCGATAAATTAGAATAGCATACCATGAAGACCATTTTATTACTAATTCAAGCCCTCATCTTTACGCAAATATGCATTGCACAATCCACCATTACTGAATTTAGCAGTGACAGCACGCTTCGGTCTACTGGAGAAGCTGGTGCTGGTGGGGAGAAGACCGGTATTTGGAAGACATATAATACCACCGACAATAGCCTGGTGCAGGTGGGAGAATATGTTAATGGAAAAAAAGAGGGGGTTTGGCTGGGTTATGATCGTCAAGGAAACGTTCAACTGGAAATCCAATATGCTGGGGGTGCTGCCAATGGAAATTTTAGAAAGTATTATCCCGGTAAAATACTCCAAATTGAGGGAGAAATGGAGGAGGGAAAAAAAGAAGGTGTTTGGAAAGAGTATTATGAGAACGGGAGAATAAAAGAATATGGTACTTACAAACTCGACAAGAAAGTCGGAAAATGGACAACTTATCATCGTAACGGCGAAATTGAAAGCGAGTCGCGATTTTCAGACAGCAAGTTGGATGGAGAATATAAAGAATTTACACAGGAAGGATATTTAAAAAAGCTGGCCAACTATAAGGAAGGTAAATTGTTGGGAGTTTATGAGGAGTATTTTGATTTCGGGGCGCTCTACATGAAAGGGACATATAGTGACGATCAAAAAACAGGATACTGGAAGGAGTATTATGATGATGGCTATTTAAGGAGCGAGACAAATTATATCGACGGAGAGCCCACTGGTAAATGGACGTATTATTACCCCTATTCTGTTGTTCAAAAGGAATTATTTTTCGAGAATGGGCTTCCTGACAGTGTGTATATTGAATACCATCAAAACACCAGAAAAAGTGTGATCGGAGCATATAGTGAAGGCGATAAAACCGGTGTTTGGTACAGTTATCATCCCAATGGAAAGTTGTACAGCTTTGGGGAATACAAGCAGGATTTAAAGCAGGGTAATTGGAAATACTTCAACGAAAACGGAGTGTTGGTCGCCGAAGGGGAATTTGATATGGGATTAGAAAATGGACAGTGGTTTTATTATCACCCAAATGGGGCAATAAAAACCATCGGTGAATATAAGGAGGGCGCGGAGGAAGGGCTTTGGGGCTTTTTTCATGAAAATGGAAATTTGATGAGGGAGTACACCTATCGACAAGGTCTATTAATGAAGGTTAGTAAATACATGACTGTGGTAGGCGATACGATTCAGGAGCTCAAATTCAAAAATGGAAACGGTGAAATAAAAAAATATTTTGAGGACGGATCGATCTCTGAAATTGACACATACTTAAACGGATTAAAAAATGGGCCACATAGAGTTTACAATGAAAAAGGTGTTTTGTTGGCTGAGGGGCAATACTCAGGTGGTTTGAAAGAAGGAGAATGGAAATACTATCACAGCAACGGAAACATCGATTCGGAAGGAAGCTATTTAAATGATGAACTTACGGGCACCTGGAAGTTTTATGATAAAAGGGGTACTGTCATAGAAATCATTGAATATTAATTTGTTCTGTAGCTAAGAGAATACAGTAAAATGTTGTAAATTAGTTTTACCACTTCAAGTTAAGAAAACCTCCCCAAAACCTATATACCTATACATTTGTCTTAAATGATCCTGGATTGTTAAAATATAATTCGGGAATGTTTAGGATTTTTTAATGAGGATTCGATAGGTAAAATACCTAGTTGATCTTTTAGGTGAATTACCTATTAGAGAAAACAATAGTTATTTATGGGGACGTTTATTTTTAAAAAATTAAGGCTTTTAGTGGCCCTGGTGTTATTAGTGGGTCAACTTGAGTCAAGAGGGCAGACATGTACATTGACTGCTAGTGTAAATTGGAACAATGCAAGCGCTCCCGCTTGCTTAGAGGGTGGCGTAGCCAATGACCCTGGAGTACAAATCATTAATATCCCTTCCGGGATTACCTTAACTTTTGATAGTAACGTAGATACCTGGACGGGAACCAGAACAGACATTTTTGGTACCTTAAGCATTACAGCACCAGGACAAGCAACGATTAACAGTAATATTGTTGTTAAGAATGGTGGGTTGCTTTCTATTAGCAGTAAACTCAATATCGGCTCCTCCGGAGGTTGTGGTTATAATTTAATTGTAGAAAATGGCGGAACTGTCGATATCATTGGAAGTACACCGGATCGACTTAATATTTGTGGTACAGAAATAGCCAGAGGTGGTTCTGCTGGATGTAATCCATATCCGGACGGGCCTTTGCCGTATTGTGAACCATCAGGGGGATTTAGCGGCCCGTTGGCACTGGATGAAAATGGCGATAATCCAAGCCTTCTACCTGTTGAGCTGCTGTATTTTAGAGCAAAGGCTGAAAGTGCAAGTATCCTGCTTTCCTGGAAAACAGCCAGCGAACTAAACAACGATTATTTCACCCTCGAAAAATCCAGGAACGGCATACAATATGCATCGATCGGTTCTGTACAGGGCATGGGGACGACGAATGAACCTCAAGTCTATGAATTTGTTGATTCCCGTCCTTATGATGGGCTTACCTATTACCGCTTGAAGCAAACAGATTTTGATGGAACGACGGAAATTTTCCGTCCCGTTTCTGTTGACTTTGAGGGAAGCGCAAACAATGTAGTGCTTTATCCCAACCCCATATCGGGAGCTACCCTTTTTGTTTCAATTTCAAATTTTCCTGCTGTTTCGGACATTGACGTGGAGGTCAAGGACGTATTGGGAAGGATAGTTTTAAGTTCAAGGGTAAGTACGGACGACGGAGGACAGTTCAACAAAGCATTTGACTTTTCCGAAGTTCCTTCGGGTAGTTATTTTGTCAGACTCGGTTCCACCCAATCAAGCGAGCTGTTTAAAATCATTAAGAAATAGCTGGAAAGTCAAGAGGTCGATCGGATATCATTAATAGGAAGTCGACTTTAATTTTTAATATTCTGGCTTTGACAGCTTTTAATGGTTCGCAGGTGCTCAGTGCCTTGGGAGCATTGAATCCCCAAACAGTCCCGGCATATAACTTGTGGTTCTAAAGGTTTTAATAGCGATTCCGCTTTAGCAAGTCTCCCAGTAAACAGAATGTTGGGTTTGATAATTTGAATTCCTTGCCATAAATCATTCAGGCATTTCTAAACGGCGTTCTTACCATGGATAAGAAGATTGTAAAAAAGTATCCAAAAGATGATTTTCAGTAGTCTGGAAATGAGATGTTTGTATCCGTTTAGAAAATTGTTTTCGGGGTCTTCCTGGTGTGATTGATCCGCATCAAAGGCCCTGGATCAATGTGGAAGCAGCTTTTGGCAAAGCCATTGTAGAAAAGGTTGCTTACGCCCCTCCGGAGCCCTGTCAATTTTTAGGGAAGGTTTGAAAGAAAAAGCCAATGAAACGACCATCGAATTGACGATGATCGGCCCACTGTTAATTTCAGGTAAAATTCTTCTGAAAAGAAGCGTTGGCAAGGCAAAGTAGCTGGAAAAAAAGGTGATGGCATTCTGCCGATGTGTGAATTCTAAGAATAAACCTTTCTGTAACGACTCTCACAAAATAGTTGGGTTTAAATCCTGACAAGTAGTTAATTTCCAAAATTACTTTTCAAAACACCCGCGTTTTTTTTATAGAAATGATAAAAATGATATATTTCAAACAGTATCTTTATTTGCCCCAAAACGCACATAGTAAATGAAAGTCAAAGGAACAGTACTTACATCTATAGATCGGTTTGTGAAGGATAATTTTCCGAATAGGTATAAGGATTGGAAAGGAAAGTTGTCCGAGGAGTCGCAAAAATTGTACAATGACTCTATCATGGCAACACAATGGTATGATGTTAGCGCAGGTGTTATTGAACCTACCAAATTGATGGGAAATATGTTCTACGACTTTAATGTAAAAAAAGCAGCATTTGCCTCCGGGGATTATAGTGCTAAGGTTGCCTTGACGGGAATCTATAAGGTTTTTATACTTATAAGTACACCAGCATTTATGGTGGCAAGAGCTGGTAAAATCATGTCCTCTTTTTACGATCAGGCTGTGATTCAGGTAGTAGATAAACGTTCAAATGGGATTACCCTGCATATGACCGAATTTCCCGGTGCTAACGAAATCCTGGATTATCGAATAGCAGGTTGGATGGATAGGGCATTAACTATCTGTGGCTGCAAAGAACTGCAAACCAAAGTCACTAGAAGCATCGCCAAAGGGGATCCCCTTACTGAATTTGTAATAGATTGGGGATAAGGGATTTTTTTTAGAAATTGCTGCTTTAATTTTCGCAAATAGTCTCCCAACCACATTTTAATGAAAAGAAATAAATTCAGGAAAATGGTTGTTTTCCTGTTTCTTTTAACCTTGCTCAGCTATCTGAGTATTTTCGTATCACCCGCAGTTTTTTGGCCAATTGGCCTGATTAACTACATCATTCCACTGTTTATAGGTGCACAGTTGATATTGATCTGTATCATTTTGTTTAAGAGAAAGTGGCGTAAACTCATCATCTTTCCCATCATTGCCTTGTCAGTTGGTTTTTATTTTATTGATACGACATTTAATATTCCCTTTGAGTCGAATGACACAATCGACGAAACTTCCTTTACTGTATTGAGTTTTAATGCACGCTATTTTCGGAAAAGAAAAGGTTATAGCAAGTTTCAACCCGAGACAATACATTGGGTTGTAGATGAACCTTCAGGGATAAAATGTTTCCAGGAATACTCTTCCAACCCAACTTCCGAGCAAACCGATGTGTTTAAAAGATTAACTGCGAAAGGGTTTGATAGCCATATTTTAAAGTTAGAAAATGATCTCAATAATAGAGGCATAGCAATTTTTTCAAAGTTTCCAATCATCAATCGAGGCACTATTATACTAAACGATTTGGAAGGCTCGTATCAAAATAACTGTATATTCACAGATGTATTAATTAAAGGTGATACAGTCAGGGTATACAATTTTCATTTAAAATCAATGGGGCTCGCTTTGAGTAAATTCAAAAGACCATCCCAGATTTCAAATGAGTCAAAGGAAACAGTTACTAAACTCGGTTCTGCTTCATCAAAACGGGCTGTGGAGCTTGATCTCATTATTGAATCGATCAAAAATTGCCCCTACCCGTATATTTTGGCCTGCGATTTCAACGAACTTCCTTACGGTAACAATTACTACAAATTGAGAATGGTGGCCGGTAACACATTTGAGGAGGTGGGGAGCGGTTTCGGTTTTACTTTCAATAGTGTGTTGTTTTTTATTAGGATTGATCATCAATTTTATTCTAAAGGCATTGTCGCTGATAATTTTGAAGTGATTAGAGACGTGAGAAGTTCTGATCACTTTCCCATAAAAGGCTGGTATTCCCTTCAAAGGTAAGGGTCGGGCTTTGGCAAACATTATTCATAGTTTTGAGTTAACTTTGCAGCAAATAGTATTTCATGGATAGTGCAGAAAATCTCCTTTCGTCTAAAATCTATTGCAACAGCCTGACTACCTATTCCAGGCGGAAAACAAGGGTTGTGAATATTGGCAAGGTGGGAGTGGGAGGAAATAACCCGATACGTGTTCAATCAATGACGACGGTGGATACGATGGATACCATTGGGTCTGTTGAGCAATCCATTCGAATGATTGAAGCGGGATGTGAAATAGTTAGGATTACGGCTCCGAGTATTAAGGAAGCAGCCAATCTCGAAAACATCAAAAAAGAACTTCTCAAAAGAGGATACAATACACCCCTGGTAGCTGATATTCATTTTACACCAAATGCCGCTGAAGTCGCTGCCAGAATTGTGGAGAAGGTAAGGGTAAACCCCGGGAATTACGCAGACAGGAAGAAATTTGAGCAGATCGAATATACAAACGATGCCTATCAGGCAGAATTAGATCGCATACGCGATAAGTTTACCCCCCTCGTAAAAATTTGTAAAGAATATGGCACCGCTATGCGAATTGGCACAAATCACGGATCACTTTCTGACAGGATCATGAGCCGCTACGGTGATACACCCTTGGGTATGGTGGAATCTGCGCTTGAATTTTTACGCATCTGTGAAGATTTGAATTACTACGATGTTGTCCTTTCTATGAAAGCAAGCAATACACAGGTAATGGTGCAGGCCTATCGTTTGCTTGTTCAGAAACTGGAGGAAGAAGGCTTGCAGCCTTACCCTTTGCACCTTGGTGTGACAGAAGCCGGAGAGGCGGAAGATGGGCGAATAAAATCGGCTGTTGGCATTGGTACACTGCTGGAGGACGGGCTGGGAGATACGATCAGGGTATCCCTAACGGAAGATCCGGAATTTGAGGGCCCCGTAGCACAAGAGTTGGTTAATCGATATACCCATCGATCGAATCATAAGTTCATTCCGGAGATTATTGACATACCTATAGATCCCTTTTCTTATCAAAAGAGACATACTCGGGAGAGTGGAAATATTGGTGGAACTAATGTCCCACGAGTGATCACAGACGTTTCCCACATCTCCGGTGTTCAATATAAAGACCTCTCATGCGTGGGCCATATTTATCTTCCTGAACTGGATAAGTTTGGGATGAATGACCTGGGGACTGACTACATTTATTCTGGCGATACCCCTATCCCGTTTATGCTTCCCAATGGCTTGAAGGAGATTGTTAATTATCCAATTTGGAAAAAACTGGAAGATAGAAATGATAGGTACCCCTTGTTTCAATTGGAAGAATATATTGATGAAGCTGAGAAGAACCAGCAATTAAATTTTGTATCAGTCTCAATAGATGATTGGGGCAATGAGTTAGAAGAAATCCTGCATGATGGAGGATTGGTGTTGATCTTTCACACAACCAATCGACATGCTCTGCCGGAATTGCGAAGGCTTTTCTTTTACCTGAAAGAAGTGAATTCAGATGTGCCGGTGATCGTCCAGCGATCTTACCAAGATCTGAACAAAGATCAGGTGTTGCTCTATACCGCTACGGATGTGGGGGGACTGCTAATTGACGGCTTCGGTGATGGGATTTTTATTAACGGCGATTATTCCGGAGATAAAGATGAAATCAAGAATGAGATAAAATTTCTGAATGAAACTTCATTTGGAGTATTGCAAGCGGCACGAACCAGGATGTCAAAAACGGAGTATATTTCTTGTCCTTCCTGTGGAAGAACTCTTTTCGACCTTCAGGAAACGACGGCTATGATCCGTAAAAGGACTGATCATTTGAAAGGTATTAAAATCGGGATCATGGGCTGCATTGTCAATGGCCCCGGAGAGATGGCGGATGCCGACTATGGGTATGTTGGATCGGGAAAAGGAAAAATTACCCTGTATAAAGGAAAAGAAGTTGTAAAAAAGGGAATCACCTCAGAAAAAGCCCTTGATGAATTGATCAACATAATCAAAGACCATGGAGACTGGAGAGATCCGGAATAGTGGGATTAAATGCTAAGAAATAATGGAAGAAAAGGGAAAAGAAAAGCCTGAAACACTGGGATATTTTCAATTCGGGGAAGTTCTCGCTTATTTCTTTCGAAGAAAGCGCCAAAAGAATTTTTTAAATGAAGATGCAAGTGGCAGCACAAAATTTAATATCAGGGCAATGCATTGGGTGAATAAGATTTCCATCATTATGTTTTTGTTGGCTGTTATCGTTTTGGTCATACGGCATTTGTTTTAGACTATGAACATTGAGGCTTTTAGAGAGTATTGTCTTCAGAAACCTGGTGTCACCGAAGAACTTCCATTTGGCCCAGAGGCGCTCGTATTTAAAGTGATGGGGAAGATGTTTGCCCTGACGGATGTGGATTTTTTTGCAAGCATCAATCTTAAATGTGATCCTGAGCAGGCGGTAGAACTCCGTGAAAAATATGCTTGCGTTAAGCCGGGGTACCATATGAATAAAAAACATTGGAATACAATTTCAATAGATGGATCGGTATCAGATGAGACGATTTATCAGTGGGTGGATCATTCGTATGATTTGGTGGTTTCCGGATTGACAAAGAAACTGAAAGAGGAGTTGAGTAATTTGCAATAAACTATTAATGGGTAAATTCCAACTTCCCAACTTTTTGCGCGAGCGAATACAAGATGATTATCTCCAGAAGTTCGGCAGGAACATGGATAAATAAACCTACGAATCCCAAGAACACTGATAGAAATGTAAAGCCAGCCAAGACTTCAAGCAAGCCAGCCACAACACCATATTTACCGGTAATCTGTTCTGCCTTGAAAAGCGAAATACCAAATAGCACACCTATGGCGCCAAAGTAAACACTTTCAGAGGCAATGACGCTCCTGAATGAAATCATCTGAAATGCCCCCAGGATTTCAAACACACCTGACGCAATTGCACCGATCATTAAAAACATAGAAGAGACTGCCATCAAGGGAATCTGATTAGTTTTTCCAAGGTGTAAGAACCCTTTGATGAAATAAAAATAGGAACTAACCGAAATCACTTTTGCCAGGATAAAAAACGTGGACTCAGTGGAGGTCAAAGACCTTTCGAATAGGAGTTTTCCAAAATACGATTCCGGGAAGCCAATGATGAAGCATACGATTCCCAGCATCCACGCAATTTTATACACAGAATGGCCTTCGGATTTGTATTCATTCATGACCTCTTGGTATTCGAGGTTCATCGCGTTCAGGTACTGCCTGACAGTGAAAGTTCTTGGGGAAACTTCACCTGATTCAATGCGCTGAATGGTACGTATGTTTATACCACTTTTGTCAGCGATTTCCTGTTGAGTGAATCCCTTCTCGCTTCTTAGTGAGGCCAAGTGACGGCCAAGCTCGGGTTGGTTCATCGTTCATAATGATTTTGTTGAATATACGCGATGACGATTCAAGTTATCAAAATACCTTCTGTTTTCCTTACGGCATTGTTACGGCATTTGTATTTGGTACTATTTGGAACAAAAATTCCTGAATAAAAGTTACTTTATTTAGTATGTTGATCAGAGTTGCTCCCGACGATGAATTTCTGGTAAAGCAAAGCGTTTCTGTGCTACAAAAATCCTTTGGTACAGTAGCCCTTGAATTTAGCTTAACCCGTGAAAATAATCCCTCCAATCCAGCTTTTGTTAATGAAAAGTCCTTTAAAGATCACCTAATGAAAGAGGTGGAGTTTTATCTCTGCTACGAGGAGAAAAGGCCCGCCGGGTGTATTGCTATAGAGCGATCACCACAGGATCCAACACTCTTTTATATCGAGCGGGTGGGAGTAATGCCGCTGTTTAGACACAGAAAGCTCGGAAGAAAGCTAATGGATCTTGCCTTTAATAAGATTTTGGAACTGGGAGGTAATCGTGTTTCGGTTGGGATAATAGATCAGAACGTACGGCTGAAAAATTGGTATTTGGGACAGGGGTTTTACCAGACCTCAGTAAAAAAAATTGACCACCTTCCTTTCGATGTATGTTTTTTGGAAAGGACATTAAGCAAGGAAGATTTGATTTCGGCAGATTGAGCGTAAAGGCTTATCGATTTTTCATTCAGTACTGTCAGGTGCATTGCTATTGAATGTTGCACTTTGAATATCAAAAATAAGTTGATTTTTTGAACCCCATTAGAAACTTTCTATGATGGCTACGTGGTCAATGTCATACTGGATGCGGCATTAAAATCGGCAAAGAAAAAAATGTGGAAGCCGATCGGTTTAAGAGTGTGGCGGGGAAGGGTAGGAGTTAAAAAAGGTAAATGAATTGGAGCCCTATGATGAACAATATTACCTGGCAAAAGTAGAAATGAATCATTACGCGGTGAAAAAGCTCATTTTGAAAGATAAGACTTCAGGAAAGCTAATTGAGAAGGTAGCTGGGTATTGTCTAACCCAAAACCTCACTCATTCTTAACAACCATAAAAGGAAAATCTGAAAACTCATACAGATCTTTTGTAATGCTGTGGTGGAAAATATTTTCGAAGAAATTCCGCTTTTTACTTAACAGAACCAATAAATCAGCCTGTTCTTCATGCATAAATTCTTTGAGGCCGGTAGTGGTCTTTGAGAACACCTGACGATGAAAGCTAAGCTTGTCATAATGGGTAAATGTTTTTATTTCATCCACAAATTCCTGGTAAAGGGCCTTGTTGATTTCGGTTTCCGCGTGGGAGACATGCAGCACCTCTACAAAGGCTTTTAGAACCGTCGCCAGGCTAATGACCTGCTGGATTGCGATTTTGTCTTCTTCCTGGTAATCGGTAGCATAGACAATCTTCTTTATCTTGGCAAATGATATCCCTTCTGGTACTACGAAGACCGAGCAAGGAGCATTTTCAATTAAATCTAAGGTCTGGCTGCCAATGTATTTTTCCTCCAGGCTGGTAATTCCCGTTGATCCCATGACGATCAGGTCGATCTTATTTTCCTCAACAACTTCCAATATGCTGTCAGAGAGTTTTCCGCTTTTTAGTAAATAATCGCATTTTAGCAAACCGGATTTTTTTTCGGTCTCATTTATTTTTTTTGCGATCAACTTTAACTTTGAAACAGCTAATTCCAGCTTTTCATTATATTCTTTATTGATATGTTCCGTTTCCAGGATTTGATTAAAGTCGTTTTCTGTAAATACGTTGAGTAAAATCAAGTTGCAATGATGTGCTATTGCCAGCCGGGTGGCAAATTCGATGGCGTTGAGGGATACCTCAGAAAAATCTACAGGGCATAAGATGTTCTTCATCATGGTGCGTTTTTTGAAGTAAATAAATTACAAAAAAAAATCTAGCAAGTAAATCATCGAATTAATCCATTGAAAAACGCCACTCTTTGTCGGCGTCCTCCATGGCGTATTCTACTCCTATTCGTTTCGAAATCTTGATTTCAAACGAATTATTTAGGTTGGTATTTTCTTCAATCCAAATGGTTTTTCCTAATAAATCCTCACCGTAATGGGACATGTTTATAGATAGCGCCTTGGTTAGCTTTCCTGGTCCGTTGGAAATATTCCGGGAGGTGCCTCTCCTTTTGGCCATAATGTCTTTTCCTTCCAGAGGTTTCACCCCTCTTATCAAAACCGCATCCGCCAGGCCTTTTTTATTGGTTGTCACATTAAAAAGGTAATGAATACCGTAGCAAAGATAAACATAGGCATGCCCTCCCTCTTGGTACATGATTTCGGTCCGTGGGGTGCGAAGGTTGTTGTTGGCATGGCAAGCTTTGTCATTTCTGCCGCAATATGCCTCCGTTTCGGTTATGATACCTGACGTCAGTTGGCCATTTATCTTTGTGCAAAGTACCTTCCCAATGAGATCCCGGGCAATTGCCACTACATCATCCCTCGTATAAAAATCCCTCTTCAATCGCATTTATTTACCGTTTATCCGATATTTTTAAAATCAATCAAACAAGTTTGTGAATTAAATTATCTCCTTGTGTAATTTGACATTCAAAATAAATATAAATCAAGATGAAACCGACATCCGCCAGCTGGCGGATCAAAGGTTTCCTGTCTTCCGACGAGGCAGGGATGTGACCATTTAAAACAAAAAAAAAATAAACACATGAAATTTTACAGCTACAAAATTTTCACACTGGCTACAGCTTTGATGTTTGTTGTTTTTCAAAGCAACGCCCAAATCGAATTACCAGCAGCGAGCCCTACTGCTACTTTCAGTCAAAAAGTAGGTTTAACAGAAGTTTCTATTTCCTACTCCAGGCCAAGCAAAAAGGGGCGGGAAATATTTGGTGGATTGGTTCCATATAATGAATTGTGGAGAACCGGGGCTAATTCGGCTACGACAATTGAGTTTGGCGATGATGTCAAAATTAAAGGAAAAGATCTTAAGGCAGGGATTTATGCCATATTTACAATTCCCGGTGAAAATGAGTGGACGGTAATATTCAGTACAAGACCTGACCAGGGTGGTACCGGCCAATACAAGGAGGAAGAAGACGCCTTGAGGGTAAAGGTCCTGCCCATTAAGTCTTCTGGAATAGTTGAGACGTTGTCTATTTCTATTCAGAACGTGACAAATACCTCGGCCGACTTACAATTGGCGTGGGATGATGTCGTTGTAAATGTTCCTGTTGAGGTGGAGATTGATGAGCGTATCATGGCTTCGATAGAAAGGGGCCTCACCATCCAACCGGGAAATTATTACCAGGCGGCAGCTTATTACCATGATTCGGGTAAAGACCTTAACCAAGCCTTGGAATGGATAAATAAGGCGATTGCGTCTTATGAAAAGGAAGGGCAAAATGTGTTCTGGGTATACCGGAAAAAATCTTTGATCCAGGCCGACTTAAAAAAATATAAGGAGGCCATAGCAACAGCAGAAATCTGCAAGAAAAAAGCGGCGGAAGCTGGCAATGGCCAGTATGTTAAGTACAGTGAAGATTCCATTGCTGAATGGAAGTAATTGTAATAGTTTGAATTTTTATATTTTGATGGCCGATGGGGAGAAATCTTCATCGGTTTTTTTGTTCCAAGGATAAACCTGACAGGTTTAACAGTTGTCCTCTCATAGCGGTTCAAAATGAATGGTGGCCTCCAGTAACATCCTTCCCCGGATAGCCGCTTCAATATCTTCGCATATGTCATGGGCCTCAGTAAGGCTCATCTTTCCGTCCAGCTTTATATGAAAGGTCAGTTCTGTGTGATCCCCGTATCGATGCATGTGGAAATGATGGGGATAGACCTCCATGTTGGCAGTTTCATCACATAATTTTTTTATTTTCTGGATAAGCTTGTCGCTCGGGCGTTCACCCATTAGCGGACTGACAGCACGCTTCATAATTTCATAGGTAGCCTGAAAAATAAGTAGGGAAATAGCTATTGACAGCGCTCCGTCAATCCACCAAAAGCTTTCGCTAACGAAGATCCCCACCAGGACCACTACCGAAGATATGGCGTCGCTTCTGTGATGCCATCCGTCGGCAAATAAGGTTTCATATCCGGTCTTCTTTCCTGCCCAAAATGAATATTGTGCCAGGGCTTCTTTGCTCACAATGGAGATGATGGTAACGATGATGGCTGATGTTTTAAAATGTACCGCCGAATGATCGATCAGTTTTTCAATTCCCTCCTTCAAGAAGCTGTAACCGATAAAGCCCAGAATGGCACCGATAATGAGGGAAGCAATAAGATCGGCCCTTCCATGGCCGAAAGGATGCTCTTTATCAGCGGGAATCTTAGTGATCTTCGCTGCAATCAGGACAATTACAGAACTGAGGGAATCAGACAGGGTGTGCCAGGCATCTGCTACCAAAGCCAGGGATTGGCTCATAACCCCCGCCCAGTATTTTACGACAAAAAGTGCTAGGTTTAAAATGATAGAAAACCAGCCTTGTTTTTTGAGGAAGTCCTGTTTTACAGCCAAATGAAAAAGTAATTATTTGATTGGCAAAGATAGCAGGTTGGGCGACTAAAAGTTGATGATGAAAAAGGATTTTTCTTCCAAGCGATAATCTTTTTTTAGCCCTTAAAAAGCTGGTTTCATAATAGAATAAGTGATGTATAAAGTGTCATCCAGGCCTAAGCAATATAGTAATATCAAACAGCAATTATTTTTGATGTTATCGACCACATTTTAAAATATGATAGATAATTGATGAATTAATTGCATTGTTTTGACTAAATTCAAACCGATAAGCGGCTTCTTTTTTCAATCAGAAAAAGGGATTAACATTCTATCGATATTTTTCACTAAAAGATGTGTGATATGGCAGATCAACCTTCTTTACAGAAAAGCAATAGATTAATTTCACTGGATGCTTTCAGAGGCTACACCATAGCCGCGATGATCATCGTGAATGATCCCGGGTCATGGAGCCATGTTTATGCCCCATTGCTTCATGCACAATGGCATGGTGCCACACCCACCGACCTCGTGTTTCCATTTTTCCTTTTTATTGTAGGTGTGTCGATTGCATTGGCTTTTACCAAAAGAATAGAAAAAGGGAGTACAAAAGGAGACCTGATGAAAAAAGCAGTCATTAGGTCAATTAAAATATTTGCCCTGGGTATTTTCTTAAATATCTTCCCTGAACAGTTCATTGATTTTAATCTTGCTGATATTAGAATTCCAGGCGTGTTGCAAAGGATTGCCATTGTCTACCTGGTTTGTTCATTTATTTATTTGCAATTAAACAGCCGTAAGCAAATTTATCTTGGGATCATATTTTTGGTGGGGTACTGGCTGCTAATGACCGTAGTTCCTGTACCGGGAGTAGGGCCTGCCAATTTGGAGCCCGGAACTAACCTTGCGGCCTGGTTTGACAACCTGGTAATCCCCCTGAGGCTATACCGTGGCACATGGGACCCCGAGGGATTGTTAAGTACGTTTCCGGCGTTTGCGACGGGTATTTCGGGAATGCTTGTCGGAAAGATAATCCTAAGCGACCGCTCAATAGATCGTAGAGTTGTTTGGCTATTTTTCATGGGATTTATTGGCTACCTGGTTGGGATCGCCTGGGGCTGGGGCTTTCCGATCAACAAGAATCTATGGACTAGCTCGTATGTTCTTTATTCCAGCGGCCTGGCCACGATGGCCCTGGCGGCTTTTATTTGGTTTGTGGATGTTTTGGGATATGATAAAGGTGCTAAGTTTGGTATTATATACGGTTCAAATGCGATCACCATTTATGTGTTAGCAGGAATGTTCCCATCATTAACACACCTTGGTGGCGAGCACAGTATTAATTCACTTTTTTTTAATGGATTGGTAGACATTGGATTGGCTCCGAAGTTTGTAAGTTTACTGTGGGCCATATTATATTGCCTGGTGTGTTTTATCCCTGCTTATTTCATGTACAAAAAGAAAATATTTATTAAGGTCTAGGGCAGGGTTGTTGAAAAGTAACTAATATTATTTTTATAACAGATCATTTTAAACCTGATTAATTGAAAGGAATATGGGTAATCAATTTAAAAAATTCAATCCTGAACTTCGCTTTGAAAAAATCCCGACGGAAATATTTGATCGGTCAGACGATGCATCAGTTTCAGTGGCCAGGGAAATAGCGTCGCTGATTAAATCTCGCCAAAAAGAAGGAAAAAATTGCGTCTTAGGTTTAGCCACCGGGTCTTCACCAACTTCCGTCTATAGCGAGCTGGTCAGAATGCATCAAGAGGAGGGATTGAGTTTCAATAATGTAATCACATTTAATCTGGATGAATATTACCCCATGCAGAAGGATGCCCTGCAAAGCTACGTTCGCTTTATGAATGAGCACCTTTTTGATCACATTGATATTGACAAGGCTAACATCCATATTCCCGATGGAACATTGGCGAAAGAGGATATTTCACATTTTTGCCAGGAATACGAAGAGGAAATCGACAAGGTAGGAGGGATCGATATTCAGATTTTGGGGATTGGGCGTACCGGCCATATTGGTTTTAACGAACCAGGCTCCGGCATAAATTCCATTACCAGGTTAATCACCCTTGACCACCTTACCAGGGTGGATGCAGCAAGCGATTTTTTTGGGGAGAATAATGTGCCCAGGAAAGCAATTACCATGGGGGTAGGTACCATCATGAAATCGCGTAAGATATATTTAATGGCCTGGGGAGAAGGCAAAGCTCCCATAATTCAAAAGACCATTGAGGGCCAAATTACAGATTCTGTGCCCGCTACTTATTTGCAGAAACATGATGATGCCACCATTATTCTTGATGAAGCTGCTGCCGCTGAGTTAACCAGAAGAAAAACACCATGGTTAGTCAAGACCTGCGAGTGGGATGAAAAGCTGACAAGAAAAGCCGTTACCTGGTTGAGCTTAAAACTTGACAAGCCAATTCTTAAGCTAACTGATCGGGATTATAATGATAATGGTATGAGTGACCTGGTGACGGAGCACAATCATGCCTACGATATAAACATCAGAATATTCAATGTCCTGCAGCATACAATTACCGGATGGCCGGGAGGCAAACCCAATGCGGATGATTCGAACAGACCGGAAAGAGCTAAACCAGCCAAAAAGCGAGTCATTATTTTTAGTCCGCACCCTGATGATGATGTGATTTCCATGGGAGGTACTTTCCTTCGGTTAGTGGAGCAGGGACATGACGTGCATGTGGCATATCAGACCTCTGGTAACATCGCCGTATTTGATGATTTTGTGCTCCAACTCGTGGATTTTATGAAGGAGTTTGACCAGGAATACCATGATCTCAAAATGGGCACGGAAAATATATTCCAACAGGTATTAAGTGACATCAATAACAAAAAGCCGGGGGATATCGATTCTCCCCTCGTCCAAAAACTAAAATCCGTTATCCGAAGAAGTGAGGCCAGAGCGGGCGCCAGGGATGTGGGTGCGCCTTATGAAAATGCCCATTTCCTCGACTTGCCTTTCTACGAAACCGGCTTGGTGAAAAAGAAACCAATCGGAACGGAGGACATTCAGATTACCGTTGATTTCCTAAGGAAGATCAAGCCGCACCAAATCTATGCTGCAGGTGACCTTTCTGATCCGCATGGCACGCACCGCGTATGTCTCGATGTGGTATTTAAGGCCGCGGAAGCCTGTAAAAATGATGATTGGTTTAAAGACTGCTACATCTGGTTGTACCGCGGTGCATGGCAGGAGTGGGGCATCGACGAAATAGATATGGCGGTGCCGATCAGTCCGGATGAATTGATGCGAAAGCGAAAAGCAATTTTCAAACATCAGTCACAAAAGGATTCTGCCCTTTTCCCGGGACCGGATTTGAGGGAATTTTGGCAGCGGGCGGAAGACCGGAACAGAAATACCGCCGCGCTTTATGATCAATTAGGCTTTGCCGAGTATGAAGCCATGGAAGCCTTCAAGAGATATTCTATCCAGTGATTTCGAATGGCCACCTTTTTCTACTGACCCTTGGTTTAATCGCCTGTTACGGCCAAAAAACCACATCGGAAGAAAAAGTTAATGCATCTGTTGTAGCGAGCCCGGTTTCCAGTGATACGGTGGATATCATTCGTCCGAATGGAATGACGATTGCTGAGCGTTTTAATCCACCTGCGGGATTTGTGAGAACAGACATCGATTCACTTAGTTTTGGTTTTTATTTAAGAAATCTACCATTAAAGCTACACGGTGAACAGATTTACCTGTATAACGGCCAATTGAAATTCCGGCAGGATGTCCACGCCGCGGTTATTGATGTAGATGTCGGGTCCAGGGATTTGCAGCAATGTGCTGATGCGGTTATCAGGCTTCGTGCCGAATTTCTCTTCAAACAAAAAATGTACGATGACATTCATTTTAATTATACTAATGGATTTAATGCAGCTTATAGTAAATGGAAGGAGGGATATCGCATCAGAGTGGAAGGTAATAATGTCGATTGGATCCTTGTGGCGACTCCTTCTGCAGAATATGGGGTATTCAGGGACTACCTTCAACAAGTTTTCATGTATGCAGGTACACTTTCCCTGAGTCAGGAGTTGAAGCCTGTTCCGGTACAAAAAGTCTCTGTTGGAAATGTATTTATTCAGGGAGGAAGTCCAGGTCACGCGGTGCTGATTGTTGATGAATGTACACATACTGAAACAGGAGAAAAGCTCTTTTTGCTAGCTCAGAGTTACATGCCTGCACAGGACGTTCATGTACTGAAAAATCCAAATGATCCCGCAATTTCCCCCTGGTACTCTGTGCCAAATCAGGGCGAGTTAAAGACTCCTGAGTGGACATTTATGGTAGGCGATTTGAAACGCTTCTGACGCAATCAAATTATTAATTATTTAATTAACAATATTGGTTTAAATAGCTGATATTCAGGTCATAAGAATAAAATTGAAGGCTTTTGTTGTGTCAATGATTTTGTTGTCTTTCCATTTGTAATTCCAAAAACAAATCCTAAATTTGATAAGCATTTTTTATTTTTTAGTAGTTAGAGTTCCATTGTAAACACAGTAAGTCATGAAAAAAGCGCTAATTTTTTCTGCGTCATTTTTATTGCTGTTAGTTCTCATAGCAATGATTCCGGTACCTACTCCCACAAAAGAAAATGTGGATAAAGTCAAAGGACTGGTAGGTGAGATTTACCTCTCTGGATCCAATAACATTATTTTGAAATTGGTGGATGATGACAATGCCTACTGTATCAATGGGTTTAAAGATCTCGGTATTAACTATACCAATCTGAAGGCAGATTTACTTTATCAGGATGTTGAAATTGGCTATGTAAAAAACTGGTCCTTCTTTAGTAAAATCAATAAAATGAAACCTGTTTGCATGCTACAGTCAGACAGTGAAGTAATGTTTTCTGTTCTCAAAGATTAGTCTTCTGGTCGTTCCACAATAAACGCATCCTTGTATTTTGTTTCATTTATCATTAACAGAAGATGATCTTCCGCCTCTTCTTTAGTGGAAAATTTACCCGTCATGTACCGGGTGACACCATTGATATTTTCGGCATGAATATCTTTGAAATAATTAGGATCAAGAGAACCGGTATTCAGTTTTTTAGAGGTTGCTAAAAATTGGATCCTGAAAACGGTGGTTTGTTCCTGCCTACTGGCGAGGGTAGGGGAGGTTTCAATTTTCTTGGTTGCCACTAGCTGTTTAGTGGGGTTAATCTCCCTTTTTCGTCCAAGAATATTAAAGTCCAATTCACCATGCATATTGAAATGTGGTAGTTCCTTTATGCGAAATTTATATTCAATAATGCCTCCTTTATTGTTTTTCTGAAGATGTGCCCTGGAATCATTGACAAACAAAGCCATCTGGCTTTTGTCGCTTTCATTTTCAATAAATTCAAATGAATTTGGATGTGCGGCAGGGAGAATAAAGTATTCTGTTCCGTAATCACTCTTTTTTTTATACACCCAGGTCAGTTCATAACCGGCTTCCAAAATGGTGGATGTGTGATGGACGGTATCAAATTCAATCACCGTATTGAACATCATCCCGCCATCTTTATACCTGTCCCTTTGATTGGAAAAAAAATTCCCTAAAGAATAAACTGTGATAAAATCGCCCGCCCTCTCTATCGGTTGCAATACGTGTGGATGAGAACCAATCACTAGATCCACCCCCAGGTTTTTGCAGAAGCGGGCAATATTTTTTTGCTCTGAATTTGGCATTTGTTGGTACTCCAAGCCCCAGTGGGTGAACACAACGATGAGGTCAGCATCCTTTGATTTTGCATGCTGGATGTCAAGCCTCATTTGGGCAGTATCCAGCAAATTTACGATATTAGGGTCTGTGACAGGTATACCGTTGGTGCCATAGGTATAATTTAGCAGGGCTATTTTTACCCCCTTTTTCTGGATCATTAGCGGGTAGTTAGTCGACCTGTCATCCGGATTTTTAAATGTTCCTGTATGAGGTATGTGCAATGAGTCCAGCACATCGATGGTTCTTTCCAAACCCTTTTTCCTTCGATCAAGCGAGTGGTTGTTCGCGGTGACCAATACGTCAATGCCACTCTTTTTTAAGGCAAGCGCCAGCTCATCCGGTGCGCTGAATGTGGGGTAGCCGCTGAACGGTTTACCGGCAAGTGTGAGCTCCAGGTTTGCAAAAACGAGGTCAGCCTGGCGAAACGAGGGAGCAATGGTCCTGAAACAAGGGAGGTAGTCGTAGTTGTCGTCAACCGGGTTGTACGCACTTTTTATCTGAGGTCCGTGCTGCATAATGTCACCCACAAATGATAATTCGAGGACGACTTTCGTGGAGTCATTCGCCAAAATACATATCGGCCAAAAAAACAGCGACAGAATAAGAAGCCTTTTTAACATTGTTTAAACAAATTCAATGTAACCATGGGAATTTAATGTAATAATAAAGACAAATTTCCTTATACTATTTATAGTATGATTACTAAAACTTAGTTATTTGTATTTACCCCCAAAAAAAACCAAAACATTGCTGACATGAAAAATCTTTTTAAAATATTGCCATTTCTACTGTTTTTTGGCGTCCCGGCCTTCTCACAAAATTGCGATATAAAGATAGAGATCCTACCTGAACAATACATGTATGGTACGGTGACCAAAGTTTCGCAGGAAGTCAAAAAAACACAGGTAGAGTTTAATGACAATGTCATGGAGGTGTTGTTTCCGCTCGAAGGAAAGTTTTATCGTTTTGTGGTTCTAAATGAAAATTGCCAGGCCTATTGTAAAAAACAAAAGCGGATCAGGCAGCTAAATAGCGGGGACGAGAAGCTGGTTAAAAATTTACTTGCAAGCAGGGAGGAGGACATCAAAAAGCAGATCAATAAGTGCGACAATTAAAATCATAAATTACCGATTAAATAAAGGAAACCTGATCTTATCAGGTTTTTTTGTTTTATGGCAATTTTATCTGAAATAATGGTGAAATTATAGGTGATTATTTAAATAAATGAGATAGCTATGAAAAAACTAATTTACTCCTTTGCCGCTATTGCGCTTATCTCCCTGACCTTTTCATTTACCAGCTTGAGTATTTCTGATGAAATTATAATGCCGGAAAATGTAAAAAGTATTGTGGATAATAAGTGTTATGGATGTCATAGCGCCGAAGGTAAGTCTGAAAAAGCAAAAAAAGGGCTCATGTGGGATGACCTCTCCACTTTGTCAAAAGTAAAGCAAATCGGCAAACTGGACGATATTTCCGAAATATTAGGAGAGGGGGAAATGCCCCCGGAAAAATTTCTGGAAAAATTCCCTGATAAAAAATTGACAGAAAAAGAGTCAAAGGTGCTCATTGAATGGGCCAATAGTTCAGCAAATAAACTTTTAGAATAGAAAAATCGATGAAGAAGTTTTTTAAAATGGTTGGTTTTGTCCTCCTGTTTGCATTGGTGGTCATCCAGTTTTTTCCGAAGAATTATCCGGCGAACCTGGCCGCGGATGAAAATGACATTGTTAGCTATCATCATGTTCCGGAAGATGTGGCGAAGATCCTGGAAACATCCTGCTATGATTGCCATTCTAATCAAGTAACCTATCCCTGGTATTCGTATGTGGCTCCTGTGAGCTTTTTGATGTCACACGACATCCATGAAGGGAAGGAAGAATTAAATTTCTCCGAATGGGGGAAATATGAGAAAAAGCGGATGATTAAGAAGCTGGATGAAATAGCCGAGGAAGTAGAAGAAGGAGAAATGCCCCTTCCAATTTACCAGGTAATTCATGGCAATGCCAGGCTGTCTGAAGAACAACGGGAAAAGCTGGTGGAATGGGCAGAAAAGCTTACTGAAGAAATCATGAAATAAGCGAAAAGGGCTTCACCACACATGAGGCCCTCTCGCTAAACCAAAACTAAGAAAAACTAGCTAACTGTATTTATTGCTTCTTTTCGAAGGTTAAATAACTTATATCGCCATCTCCCCCGCTTTCATGAACCAGCTCAATTTTAATGGCTGAATAGGCAATGATTTCCCAATCTTCAGATAATTCAATTAGAATATCAGGCGTCAGAAAATGTATATTGAAATCAATGTCATCATAATCCGAATGAGGATGATCATCGGAGCTATCATCACTACCGCTATCATAGGTGACAGACCACGTTCCCGAAAACCCATCCGTATTTTTTGTAGCCGTCAGTGTTCCTGAGGAATTAAACTCAAATTCCATTCCTGAGTAATTTTGAGTTACATCGACTTCATTTTCAATGAATTTTGTAATGGTCCATATCGATGAATTCACGATGGAGCTTACTTCATTTGCAATGGCGGCTGAATCCGGAGTGCCATCATCTTTATTTTCACACCCTGCACCAAGTACTATTACTCCCAACAGTACAATTGATTGTAGCCAAATAGGTAGTTTTATCATGTGAGTTGTTAAATTATCTCTCAAACACCAATACAGAGACAGTTCCATCGTCCACGCTAGTATACGTTAACTCTACCCTGTTTTCCTTTACAGAGACGATTTTCCAGTCTTCGTCAAATTCATCAAATGGGACTTCTCCAAAGAATAAGGCCAATTTATCGATTTCATTTTCCATGAGTTCATTCCAGGTTCCCTGGATAGTAACGTCCCCTTTTTTTGCGAAAACAGAACCATCTTCCCAAAACTCCAGCAGGTAGTCATTGTAATAGCTGGTTTTTACTTCTTCCCCCTCCTGGTAAAGTGCGACAATCCATGCATTTCCAGGCAGAACTTGAGACACTGATAAGATTGGTTCGATGGGAGTGGGGCGCTCAAATTTCAGGTAAACAGGATTGGTGTTTGTATCGTCTTCATCATATAATTTAATGAAGCTGCTGTCAAACTCAAAGATTTTCCAGTCCTCGTTTAGCTCGCTAAATGGCACCTCATCGCCGAAGTAGAGTTCGAGTTTCAGATGGCCATCGTCTCCATTTGTAACCCATTTTCCTTGAATCTCTACATTTTCTTTATTGGCTATCACATTTCCGTCTTCAAAGAATTCGAATATAAATCCGCTAAAATGCTCTAAGCTGTCAGATACGTTGGTAAACATAGTGATTTCCCATTTTCCGTCCAGCAGGGACACCAGTAATAGGGTGTCATCCGCATCATCGTCATTGTAATCATTATCATCATCCTCGTCACAGGCATCTTTTGAATTTTCGATCAGGTTGTTCAATTCGATGTTGTCGTTGGCTATCACTTCAGTTCCATCAAACAACAGCAAGGTGATGGGAAAATTTATTCCCACGTAGTCATTTTCCTCCATTTCATGAAGAAAGTGATATAACTCCTGATCGTCGTTTATCTCTTTGGTATCTGCTATTTGCTTTTCGGAATTGTAGATGGAAAACAGGATAGGGTATTTGAAATCCACACATTCAATGTCATCATCCTCTTCTGTCGAGCAGAGGTTGATAATTGCTTCCAATTCATCGTCCGAATTAATTTTGACCTCGCTGAAATCAGACAACACGACGGTTATCGGAAAGATGAATTCCAGAACGTCGTCATCTCCGTCGAACTCATCGAAAATTTTCTCAATAGTGTAAAAATCCTGCTCAGAATCGATCACTATCTCCAAACCTTTAACGATCACGGTGATCGGCAGCACCACCGAGGTGCAACTTGACTGGTCAATGATATTGTCTCCCGAACCATCGTGGGTAGCGGTACGAATCATGGTGGAATGGACAGGTGAAGCAGTGGTCATTACCTCCACGTCATTTGGTGCAATGATGATGTCCGCCTCTTTTTGGCATCCTTGTATTCCAACTAATAACATAAATGCAGCAATGACCAATACGAACGCCCTGATAATCAATTCAAAAATTTCTTTAAAATTTCTCATCGCATTAAACCTATGTGTTGTGTGTATAAAACAAGTTAGGTTTCTGAATTCCTACTTTGTTCAGTTAATTTTTTTTTATAATGCTTAAATTTTTAGATAGTTGTTTAAGGATGAAACAGATGAAACTAAAAAATTCCTACCTTCATTGAAAAATATTTAAATTGATAATAATTGAATATAAGTTTTTTGAATTCAGATGAGTGATATCTGCAAGGAAAATGTTTTTAACCAAGTCTTCCGCACCTATTCCAAAGACCTGTATAAATTTCTGTACTACAAGTATGGTGTGGACAACAATCCCAATGATCTTGTCCAGGAAGCATTCTTAAAGCTTTGGAAAAATTGTAGCAAAGTGCCACTCGAAAAAGTGAAGTCCTATTTGTTCACCATTGCTAACAATCAAATGCTAAATGACCTGGCCAGGAAAAAGACTGCGCTTAATTATCAGGCTGAGCCCGCAAGATCCTATTCGAAGGAATCTCCCGAATACATCATGGAAGAAAACGAATTTATGGAGCGCCTGAAAAATGCTATCGAGGACTTGTCTGAAGCTCAGCGGGTGGCCTTTTTGCTCAACAGAATTGAGGGGAAGAAGCATGCGGAAATTGCGGAGATGCTGGGGATATCGAGAAAAGCAGTGGAAAAAAGAATTTACGGGGCCTTGACAGCGCTCAAGGAAAAAATTGAAGAATTGTGATGTGGGGTAGGAAAATGAATGATTGATCTGTTATACTATTGAAAATGGAATATGATGGAGAAAGATAGTTTGCGAAAATGGCTTGAGGGGGATATGTCGGAGGAGGAGAAAAAAGCCTTCGAAAGCACGGATGATTTTAGAAAGTATCAAAAGATTTTAGCCGGAATAGAGAAGCTACGGGCGCCGGATTTTGATATCGAAGGTGAGCTGGAAAAATTCCAGCAAGGCAAAAATACTGGTGTCCAGGCAAAAATCATAAAGATGTATGATCGACGGGTGCTCTTGAAGTTAGCGGCCTCGGTTGTCGTATTTTTTAGTATTTATTGGTTTTTCCTCAGGACGGGTGACGTTCGGATTGAAACCATGGCGGCCGATAAAACCACCTTTTCACTTCCTGATTCCTCAGAGGTAATCGTTAATTCGCAATCTTTGCTAAGCTATTCAAAAAGGAAATGGAAGAAAAGGAGGGAAGTGAAACTGGAAGGAGAGGCATTCTTCAAAGTCACAAAGGGAAGTACTTTCCACGTGGTTACCAAGGGCGGTATGGTGACCGTTTTGGGCACCCAATTCAATGTGAAGCAACGAGGGGATATTTTTGAAGTGGCCTGTTTTGAGGGTAAAGTGAAGGTGGAAAGCGGAGATTTTGAAATCGAGGTGGCACCTACAGAGGTGGTGCGATTCTACCATGGTAAGCTAATGAACTTTAACCACGCGTCTACCCATACTACCCCCTCTTGGACACAAAACAAAAGTCAGTTTGTAAGCCTGCCCTACTTTGAGGTGATCAATGAACTAAAACGCCAGTATGGAGTGGAGATCGAATCAAAAAATATTGATACGACCATATTATTCACCGGTGCATTTGTACACAACGATCTCACGGCGGCTTTAAAATCAGTGTCCATACCATTTAATGCTACCTTTGATGATTCAGATAAAACCCATATTGTAATCATTGGTGAGAACAAGTAGACTTTTCCTCCTTTTTTTTCTGACTGCTTCCTCCTTTCCGATTTTTGCCCAACAAGGTCAAAGTGAGATTTCCCTGAAAGAATATTTAATTAGCTGTGAGAAAAAATTTGACATCAATTTTACCTATGTGGATGAGTATCTCGAAGGTCTGTTTATCCAACCTGCGAATTTTGATAATGTCGATGAGTTAATAGACTATTTGAATCTACGCACTGCCCTGGAATTCAGGAAAGTAAGTGAGGGCTATTTTGCCATTTCAAAAAAGGAGACCACTTATAAGATATGCGGATTTGTTTTTGATATGGAAAGCAACGAGCCCGTCGTCAGTGCAGTGATACAATGGAGTGACCAATATACAGTTACCGATGAAAGTGGATATTTTGAAGCTGAAACGGGCGATCAGTCAGGCTCTATCGCCATCCAATCACTCGGGTATAAATCGTTGGTGAAAAATTACGGCGAATTTCTTCATCAACCGTGTGTTAAACTTCTATTGAAACCAAATGTCCTAACGTTACAGGAGGTTGTCGTGAAGGACCTGCTGGTGGAAGGGATTAACAAGCAGGTCGACGGCTCCTATCTGATCCAAACAAATGATTTGGGGATATTGCCAGGATTGATTGAGCAGGATGTGCTTGAAACCGTGCAGGCCTTACCGGGAATTACCAGCGCCCGGGAAAAGGTCGCTGACGTAAATGTGCGAGCGGGGACTAATGATCAAAATCTGGTGTTATGGAACGGGATCAGGATGTACCAATACGGACATTTTTTTGGATTGATCTCTGCTTTTAATCCATATTTAACGGAAGATGTAAAGCTTTTTAAAAACGGCACACCCGCATCACTCAGCGAAGGTGTATCCAGTACGATAGAGATTTCTTCTGTCGATGATATTCCTTCAAAAACAACAGGCGGTATTGGCCTGAATTTTATCAATGGGGATTTTTTTCTGAGGGTTCCCGTTTCGAGGAAAATAGGTGTTCAGCTTTCTGCGAGACGGTCGATTGCGGATATCATCACTACCCCCACCTATCATAATTACTATGAAAGGGCTTTTAACAACACGGAAGTTATTACCAATTCTCCATCGAAAGCAATTGACCCTTCCGGTTCCAAAGAAAACTTTATTTTTTTTGATGTCAATGGCAGGCTCATCTATGATCCGACGTCAAAAGATAAAATAAGGATCAACTTTTCGCGGTATGATAACGAACTGGAATTTATAGAACAAGCTGCCATCAACAACTCTATTATTTCAAAAACCAGCAGCCTTCGGCAACATAACACAGCAGTTGGAGCATCCTATGTGCGGAAATGGAGTAATATTTTTTCAAGTTTTATTTCGGGATATTATTCACGCTACGATCTACATGCCGTAAACCAGGACATCAATAATAATCAGCGATTGATTCAGCAAAACCAAGTGATTGACAATGGATTAAAAGCTGAAATCAAATTTGCGGTTGGCGATCACTTGATATTGAACGGCGGCTATCATTTCACGGAAACCGGTGTGACCAACATGGAGGACATTAACAACCCTACCTATTACCGATACATCAAAAGAGTGCTTCGCGCGCAAGCACTATTCGCCGAAGGGGAGATCAATTCTAAAAACAACAGGACCAACTTAAAGGGAGGTGTGAGATGTAATTATTTTCAGAAGTTTGACCTCTTTTCATTGGAGCCAAGATTGGCCTTTAACCATCGTTTCTTCTCAAATTTTTCCTTCGAACTTTTAGGTGAAATGAAAAGCCAGGCAGTTACCCAGGTGGTTGACCTGCAAAGTGACTTTTTAGGGGTCGAAAATCACCGGTGGGTGCTAATGAATAATAAGGATATTCCTTTGCTAAAAAGCATGCAAGCTTCTGCGGGCATCAATTATGACAAAGGAGGATTTTTATTTTCAATGGATGGCTTTTATAAAGTAGTGGATGGAATTACATCAAAAAGCCAGGGATTTCAAAATCAGTTCCAATATGAGAACGCATATGGGGACTATACGTCGTATGGGGCGGACTTTTTGGTAAGGCAAAATTGGAGGAATATTAAAAGCTGGGCATCTTATTCAATTTCAGGAAATGAATACAATTTCCCCACTTTTGTACCTTCGAAATTTCCGAGCAATTTTGATATCAGACATCTTTTCAACCTGGCCGTCAGTTATCAATTAAATGCATTTGAATTCTCCACAGGCGTCAAATGGCATTCGGGCCTACCTTTCACTGGTCTGGCAATAGACGGGGAGACGGGCAACATATATTTTGATTCACCCAACATGGAGCGAATTCCGCAATATTTCAGATGGGACGTGTCAGCAAAATATGCTATTGATCTGGGTGACGAGAGGAGGATCATTCTCGGTGTGTCAGTGTGGAATTTGGCCAGCCATAGGAACATTGTGAATCAGTACTATAAAATAAATGACGAGCAACAAGCGGTTTTAATTCAGCAAGCTTCCCTCGGGGTGACCCCTAATGCATCCATACGTTTTCACTTCTAACCTATCCAGGGCAAACGCATTTATTAAAGAAACTTCGTCATTCCGGAATCAATTCAAGGTCATTTTATAGATTCCAGACAAATTTTGTTCATTAAAATAAAATTAGAACAATCCCGCATAGCTATCGGGACTGGAATGACGGTAAATGCGTTTGCCCTGCTAACCTATCAGTTAATTAGTGCGATTTTAAGATTTTTGTTTAAATTCGGCCTTTTAAACTGCATATCATGAGTAAATTAATAGTCAATAGTTTCGAAGAGTTTCAGAAATATGTGGGGCAGGAAATCGGAACTTCACCTTATTTAAAAATAACGCAACAACAAATCAATACATTCGCTGATGCCACCTTAGATCATCAGTGGATACATACCGATCCTGAACGGGCAGCCAGGGAAGGCCAGTTCGGTTCCACTATCGCTCATGGCTATCTTACGCTGTCCATCATTCCGTATCATTGGAATCAGCTCATCCAGGTGAACAACCTGAAAATGATGATTAATTATGGTATAGAAAGTTTAAGATTTAACCAACCCGTTAAGGTAAACGATGAGGTTAATATGACGGCTTTTCTAAAATCGGCCGTCAATCTTCGGGGCACCATTAAGGTGGAAGTGATCACCACCATGAAAATCAAGGATAATCCCAAGGCGGCTTTTACCGCCACCGTTATCTTCCTTTATCACTTCAATTAACAGGCAGGATTTGTAACGTGCTTTACAATTCACCAGATTTTTTGACATAAAAACTGGCATCTAAGGTTCTGATCAAACTAATTGGACAAGTTTTCAGTTAAGTCTTGGTATGAAAAAATATTATGCAGTATTCCTGATGATAGCCGGAGTGACATTTAGCTCCTGCGGTCAAACCTCCGTTAAAAATCAAAGCAATGCCAAAAAATCAAATACTATGAGCGCAAAAATACCGGAGATGAAAGATGGTAAAACTATTCCCTATAATGAGTTGACAGATTTCGAGAAATACGTGATTCTGGAAAAAGGCACCGAACGGGCCTGGACCGGAGAACTCTACGATGTCAAAGAAGCGGGAACCTATATCTGTAAAAGATGTGATGCACCGTTATATCGGTCAGAAGACAAGTTTGATTCACACTGCGGATGGCCAAGTTTTGATGATGAGATTGAAGGGGCGGTTCTTCGGATCCCGGACGCTGATGGGATGAGAACAGAAATAATTTGCGCCAACTGTAAAGGACATTTAGGCCATGTGTTTTTAGGTGAAGGCTTTACTGATAAGAACACCCGGCATTGTGTGAATTCCGTTTCGATGAAGTTTGTGCCTTCTACTTCCAAATAACTCCCCCTTTTTTGTTCAATATTTAATTATTTAAGATACATTATCTTAATAGTCTGATATTGGATTTAATACCTTTCTCTATTGTAAATCCTGCAAATTTATTTAAATTCTAGTGTTGCTTATTAGCATACGTGATATACAAATGTCTACAGAGCAATTTTAACTTATAAATGTCGATAATTCACTTTTTAATAATAATATGCTTTCTGCCGTCCACAGACTTTTAAGCTTATTGATTCTATTTCAGTGCATTTTTATTGGCAGCCTCAAAGCCCAAAAAACCGATTTTAAATTTGAGCAATTAACGATAAATGAAGGGTTGTCCAGCAATAGGGTATGGTGCATCTACCGGGATAGGGAGGAATTTTTATGGATATGTACTGATGTCGGGCTTGACAGATATGATAGCAAAAATGTAATTAGCTACCGATATAATGAAGACGATTCAACGTCAATTAGTAGCAATTCTGTAAGATATATTTTTGAAGATCAAAACGGAACACTATGGTTTGGGACAAATAAGGGATTGAATCTATATAACAGGAAGTTCAATAATTTTAAAAGGTTTTCACATGTTCCCGGCGATAGTTCTAGTCTCAACGGAAATTTTGTAAATAGTATTATAGAAGATTACTCGGGTGTGGTGTGGGTGTTGACAAATGGAAATTGTCTTAATGAATGGCATCCGGAAACCCAATCGTTCCAGCGGTATATTTTTTCTGATGATAATCCGAATGTATATGCGCCTCATTTAAATATGATGGCATTAGATAGCGATGGCAATATTTGGCTGGCCAAATATAAAAATGGCTTAGTAAGGTTTGATCCTGGAGCAAAGAAATTTACAGAATTGAAGGATCCTGATATTGATTTTGGTCATCCGGTTTTTAAGGGTTTGTTTATTGATAAGAATGATAAAATATGGATTGGGTCAGATGGAAATGGTTTTTTTTCATTTGATATACGCACAAGGGTATTTAGGAAATATCCTGTCAGTACCGATGGCAAAGGGGTGAACCAAAGCATAATCCTGGATATTTTTGAAGAAAACAGCAGGTATCTATTGTTGGCAGTAGATCAAGGAGGAATAAATCGCTTTGATAAAATAAAAGAGGAATTTGAATATCTGAAATTCAGTGAAGATCAAAACACAACCGGATTAAACAATAATGGGATATGGTGTTTCCATAAGGATAAAGAAGGAATACTTTGGGTAGGTACTTCAGGAGGAGGTGTCAATTATTATAACCCTAAAAAATCAAAGTTTAAGCTATTTAGGAAAGAAGAAAATAACCGAAATTCTCTTTCATATAATTTTACAGGTTGTTTTTTTGAAGATCATCTAGGTCACATTTGGATCGGTACAGATGGTGGTGGATTAAATGTCTACGATCCGGAAAATCAAACATTTAAAGTGTTTAAACATGACCCTTCCAATCCTAAGAGCATAAGCGGAAATGTAATAAGGAGTATTGCTGAAGACAAAAATCACAATTTGTGGATTGGCACTTGGGATACGGGATTAAATTGCTACGAGAGAGAAACGGGTTTATTTCACAGATACTTTCCGGATTCAAATGATCCAACTAGTATTTCAGGACGGACGATTTGGAATCTTCGTATTGACCATAATGGGTTGCTTTGGATGAGTGTGTATAATATAGGAATAGATGTTTTTCATATTGAAAAAGGAGTAATAAAGAAATTTAGCTTAGACGATAAGGCTGAGAACTCTTTGTCAAGTAATGCAATTTCCTTCATCTACGAAGACGATCAATACAATATTTGGTGTTCGACTGAAGATGGATTAAACCTATATGATCCGGTAAACGATTCATTTATTGTTTACAGGGATTTTCCCGATAATAATTTGAATATCTTTTTTAAGGATTCTAAAGGGAGATATTGGGTAGGTACCTCTGAAGCAGGAATTATTCAATTTGACTTGACTGGTGAAATCAAAAAAATATATGATACTGGAAAAGGGTTGCCAAATAATAATGTGAAAGCCATAACAGAAGACAATAGCGGCAATTTATGGATATCCACCAATAAAGGCTTGGCACAATTTAATCCTGAAAAGGAGGTGTTTATTAACTATGACAGGTCTGATGGGTTGCAAGGTGATCAATTTTTTCTCCAATCTTTTTTAAAAACAAAAAAAGGAGAATTGTACTTCGGTGGATTTGACGGTTTTAATTCATTTTATCCTGATAGCCTTACGAAAAATGAATTCATCCCACCTGTCTATATTAATGATTTTAGGTTGTTTAACAGATCACTTTCGTATGCGGATAAAGATTCCCCGCTAAAATATACAATTAAAGAAACCAGGGAGATCAAAATGTCTTGGCAGAATTCGGTCATTTCATTTGACTTTATTGCCATAAACTATACCTACCCTGAAAAGAATGAGTATAAATACATCTTAAAGGGTTTTGAATCTTCATGGAATTTTACAGATGCGAGCAGAACGTATGTTACTTATACAAATTTAGATCCAGGCGAATATCATTTTAAAGTTGTAGCATCAAATAATGATGGCGTCTGGAATGAAGAGGGAACTTCGTTAAAGCTAATCATTACGCCGCCTTTTTGGAAAATTTGGTGGTTTAAGGTCACTGCAACTGTATGCATGCTTTTAATGGTCTATTTGGCTTATTTATTTAGAACCAGCCAACTGCGAAAAACCAATATGATTCTTGAGCGAAAAGTCAATTTAAGGACTGATCAATTGAAACGGTTTATCAGTGAATTGCAGGAAAACAAGGATGAACTGGAAGCGACAAATGAAGAACTAGTGTCGACTATGGACGAATTATCTGAGCAAAAGCAGTATGTGGAAGAGATAAATATTAAGTTGAAAAAGGCACATGATGAATTGTGCAAAATAAATGAACAACTAGACGAAAGGGTAAAGGATAGAACCTATAAATTATCAAAAGTAAACAAAGAATTAGATCGTTTGGTATATAGCGCCTCTCACGATCTTATTGCGCCATTAAAATCGCTTTTGGGATTAATCCATATTACCAAAATAGAAATTACGGACGGCCCGGTAGTCAAAAATGTTGAACACATGGAAAAAAGTGTAAAAAAACTTGAACGTGTGATCACCAGCCTGGGGCATTTTGCTTTAAATATGGATCAAAATATTAATATAGAAGACATACGATTTGGGCATATTGTTGATGAGGTGATTTGTGGATTAGGTGAGGACTATAATCTGGATAAGGTTACCATTATAAGAAATTATTCTTCAGATGATTTTATTGAAACAGATGTTGGGCGATTGAAAATTGTTTTGAAAAACCTTATTCTGAATGCCATACAGTTTAACAGAGATCGAGCCTTAATAGAAATAAAATTTGTTGAAAAGAGAAGGTCGTATCAAATAGAAGTTAAAGACAATGGTATCGGGATAGAAAGAAAAAATTTTGATAAAATTTTCCTGATGTTTTATCGAGGAACGGAATTATCTCAGGGGTCAGGTATGGGCCTGTATATTGTGAAAGAAATCTTAGAAAAACTAAAGGGAAGAATTTACGTAGATTCAGAGCCAAATCAATATTCCAGATTTAAGATCAGGCTTCCGAAATGATCGGAAAAATTCACTCTTCCTTTGTCATGAATGACGAGGGAGGTAAATGAAATTAAAAATTAAAGCCACCTCCTTTTGAGATGGCTTTTTTGTATCCTATAATTCGGTTATGAATAAGTGTTCTTTACAATTGGTACTTTGTAATGGCCTTCATGTACTGGGCCCTTTCGTAGCTGCTTGGGTCAGACGTTTTTTTCTGGCTCATGCTGCCCTGAAGTTGTGATACAGAATTATATTCTCTCTCTAACATCCAGTTTTGCATGTGGTCCAGGATATTTTTGACATGAGATATTCCATGCTTCAATAAACTGGAGCAGATCATGGTCACATTGGCACCTACCAATAACATTTTAATGACATCCGTTCCGGTATGAATTCCACTGGTGGCCGCCAGGTCGCACGAAATCTTATCTTTCAGGATGGCTATCCATCTCATTGGCAAACGCATCGCCTGCGATTGGGAAAGAAGGATGTTGGGTACTACTTCATAGTCCTCCAGATTAATGTCTGGCTGATAAAACCGGTTAAAAAGCACCAACGCATCCACCCCAACTTTATCAAATTGAGAAGCCATGTTTGCCATGTTGGAGAAAAATGGGCTTAATTTAAGCGCTACGGGGATACTGACCTCCTTTTTTACGGCAGTGACAATATCTACATATTTTTTCTCCACTTCTGCACCTGATACATTAGGATCTGTAGGGATGCTGTAGATATTTAATTCCAATGCATCCGCTCCGGCCTTTTCCATTTCTTTGGCATAAGCCGTCCATCCGCCAAGTGTACTTCCGTTCAGACTGGCAATGATGGGTATGTCGACAGCTTTTTTCGCTGCTCTGATGTGTTCCAGATATAACTCAGGACCGGTTTTATAGTCATGAATATCAGGGAAGTATGATAGTGATTCCGCAAACGAATCTGTACCCTGTGTTGTATGAAAATTGTATTCTTCCTGCTCTAAGCGGATTTGTTCTTCAAACAAACTGTGGAGAACTACCGCCCCGATACCTGCATCTTCCAGCTTTTTGATATTATCTATGTTTTCAGAAAGGGGAGAGGCCGATGCAACAAGTGGATTGCGAAGCGTCTTTCCCAGATATTTAGTTTCGAGATTCATAATTAATTTTTTTGATATCTGCCAATTACATTTCCAATTATTCCTCCACCGAGGCTTCTTCTTCCACAGGATCACCATCACCCGCCCTGTCGGCCAGGTATTGATAGTGTTTGTATCGAAGTTCTACATCATCCTGGGCCTGTTGCATGAATTTTTTGGCCAATTCAGGTTTGCTTTTTGTCAGCATTTTAAACCTGTTTTCCATTTCCATGTATTCTTCCACCCTCATTTTTCGAGGTTTGGAATCCAGTTTCAATGGATTTTGACCTTCCAATGCCCAGTCAGGATTATAGCGGTATAACAGCCACTGTCCTGAATCAATCGCTGCTTTGTGATGTTTCAATGGAGTGGACATGTCAATACCATGAGCAATACAATGTGAGTAGGCGATGATAATGGATGGCCCGTCAAATGCCTCTGCTTCGAGGAAGGCCTTCAACGTTTGCTCATCTTTTGCGCCAAATGCTACCGTAGCCACGTAAACTGATTCGTAAGCCATGGCAATCATACCGAGGTCTTTCTTTTTGATGGGTTTACCGCTGGCGGAGAATTTGGCAACCGCCCCTATTGGAGTCGCTTTTGAGGTCTGGCCACCGGTATTGGAATACACCTCTGTATCCATGACCAATATATTGACATTTTTACCCGAGGCAAGAACGTGATCTAATCCACCATATCCGATATCATAAGCCCAGCCATCTCCACCAAGGATCCAAACACTTTTCTTGACGAGATAATCTGCCACCGTCAGTAATCGTTTTGCTTCAGGGCTGTCATCATCTTTTAGCTTGGCCTTCAGAGCTTCAACTCGCTTACGTTGCTCAAAGATATCGGCCTCGTCTACCTGTTTGGCATTTAAGAGGTCTTCGGCTAATGGCTTACCGATTTTTGAAGCAAGTCGAATAACAAGGTCTTCGGCGATCGCTTTTTGCTGATCAACTGCCAGGCGCATGCCCATCCCAAATTCAGCATTGTCTTCAAAGAGTGAATTTGACCAGGCAGGTCCTCGACCATCCTTATTGACTGTGTATGGAGTGGTAGGTAAATTTCCACCGTAAATGGATGAACAGCCGGTCGCATTGGCGATAAGGGCACGGTCGCCAAACAACTGTGTCATTAATTTAACATAGGGTGTTTCGCCGCAACCAGAGCATGCGCCTGAGAATTCAAACAAAGGCTGCATTACTTGTTGCTGGCGTAAGGTATGTGTACTGATCAGACCTCTGTCAAGTTCGGGAAGTGAAAGGAAGAAATCCCAGTTTTTGATTTCCTGCTCTTTCAATTCCGGTTGTGGCATCATATAAAGCGCCTTTCGGCTCTTGTCTGCTTTGCTCTTCGCCGGACAAACCTCCACGCAAACACCACATCCCGTACAGTCTTCAGGAGCTACCTGGATACTGTATTTCTTATCAGTTTCTTTCCATTCTTTCGTCCTGGCCGCTACTGATTTAAATGTATCAGGAGCGCCAGTCAGAGCCGCATCGTCATATACCTTGATCCTGATAGTGGCGTGCGGACAAACCATTGCACATTTTCCACATTGGATACAAGTTTCTTCATCCCATACAGGTATTTCCAGCGCGATGTTCCTCTTTTCGTATTGCGCTGTAGCTGTTGGGAAAGTACCATCTTTAGGAAATACGCTCACTGGCAAGTCATCCCCATCTCCGGCGATAATTTTACCTAATACATTTTTCACAAAGTCAGGTGATGACTCCGGTACCGGCGCTACCATCGGAATATTGCTATCAGCTCCTTTTGGAATGTCAATTTCATGCAGATTAGCCAGGGTGTTATCCACGGCATTGATATTCATCTGTACGATGATCTCACCTTTTTTGCCATACGTTTTTCGAATGGAATCTTTAATAGCCTCAATGGCTTTGTCTTTTGGAAGTACGCCCGAAATAGCGAAGAAACAGGTCTGCATCACCGTATTAATTCTTCGCCCCATACCACTTTCTTCCGCTACACTTTGAGCATCTATGATGTATACTTTAGCTTCTTTCTCAATGATCTGTTCCTGCACTTTTTTAGGAAGGGTCTTCCAGAATTTTTCTTTTGAGAACGGAGTGTTTACAAGGAACACACCATTTTGAGCCAGGTTTTTCAGCATGTCTATCTTTTCAATAAACACGGCCTGGTGGCAAGCGATGAAATTGGCTTTTTTGATGAGATAGGGAGAACGTATTGGTTTTGGTCCAAACCGCAGGTGTGAAGTTGTAATGGATCCGGACTTTTTAGAATCGTAAACAAAGTATCCCTGTGCATAATTATCAGTATACTCACCGATAATTTTGATTGAGTTTTTATTGGCACCCACCGTACCGTCAGAACCCAGGCCGTAAAACATTCCTCTGAAAACGTCTTTTTCCTCGATGTCTAAAGAATGGTCGTAGTCCAGGGATGTGAAGGATACATCGTCGTTGATACCAATGGTGAAATGATTCTTAGGTGTTTCCTTAGTTAAATTATCATAAATAGCGATTACCATCGAAGGGGTAAATTCTTTGGATGATAGTCCAAATCGACCATTTACTACTTTTGGCATTTCTTTTATTTTTCCATAACCAAGAGAAAGCCCTTCACTTAATGCGTTAACCACATCAAGGTAAAGAGGTTCGCCCGGTGCGCCTGGCTCTTTGGTCCTGTCAAGAACGGCTAGTTTCTTAGTAGTTGCGGGAAGGGATTCCACCAATCTTTTTATGTCAAAAGGTCTGTATAGTCGCACTTTGACCAAACCTACTTTTCTTCCCTGTTTATTCAGGTAATCAATTGTTTCTTCGATGGTTTGTGCTCCCGAAGCCATCACCATGATCACCTCCTCCGCATCTTCAGCACCGTAATATTCAAATAATTGATATTGTCTGCCGGTAAGTTTGGCAAACTTATCCATTTGTTGCTGAACGATGTCAGGGCATGCAGTGTAGAAATTATTAATGGTTTCTTTGTTTTGGAAAAATACATCAGGGTTTTGTGCGGTTCCCCGAATGACAGGTCGGTCAGGAGTCAATGCTCGTTCACGATGTTTTGCGATCAACTCATCACTGATCATTTTTCTCATTACTTCCTCTGAGACTAGTTCCACCTTTGATACTTCGTGAGAAGTTCTGAATCCATCGAAGAAATGTAGAAAGGGGATTCTTGATTCGAGTGTCGATGCCTGTGCAATCAATCCGAAGTCCATTACTTCCTGTACCGATCCGGCAGCAAGAAACGCAAATCCGGTGGTTCTGGCAGCCATCACATCAGAGTGATCACCAAAGATTGAGAGTGCCTGGGTAGCAATAGATCGCGCTGTGATGTTAAAAACCGTTGGTGTCAATTCACCCGCTATTTTAAACATGTTCGGGATTTTGAGTAGAAGGCCCTGGGAGGCTGTAAATGTGGTAGTAAGGGCACCCGCCTGAAGCGAACCATGAACTGCTCCCGCCGCTCCGCCTTCACTTTGCATCTCAGCTACGATCGGAACATTGCCCCAAAGGTTCTTGATGCCCTTTGCCGACCATTCATCAGCCCATTCACCCATATTTGATGAGGGGGTAATTGGATAAATGGCACATACTTCATTTACACGATAGGCAACGTAAGCCGCAGCTTCGTTGCCATCAATAGTTACATATTTCTTATCTTTCATCAGCCAATAATTTTTTGCTTCAGACGGAACCAGATGTGTTTTTCAAACAAATTGTCCAGGCCAATAAAGAAATGTTCTTCAACACAAAGGTTTCTCTTAATTCAAAGTTATAAACCGTTCTCCTGGAAATAAATTATAGAGCTAAAGGTACCGACCCTCTGAATATTAAAAGCTGATAACAGTCATGTTTAAAGGTGATTTTGATGATAGCAAATAGGGGATGTGAGGTATTGAATAGGCGATGTGAGATTTTGAATAAAGATGTCGGCCTTGATACGCTTAGGCTATAAGTCCGGGATGTTTACATGCGCAAATTCCTAAAAGGCTTCATGACGCTCAGCTATGATTCGAAATTTAGTGGGGTGATAGGTTTGGGGGGAATAGATTCATATCGTTTGTAGTACGGTCAATGGACATGCTTAATAGAATTGTTATCTCATTAACGCAGGTAGTTTGGACTTCCATCGAGCGTTTTTCGTTTTAGTAACATTCATAAGAGCTAATTGATGTTCGTAATTGAAATTTACCACCAATCGGTACGAGTTGCCTATTATGTTAAACAAGGTTCTACTGTCTTTTAAGATACTTGCATTTGCATAACTCTGTTTTACATCATTGGGCGTTTTTCAATCCGAATTCATAGCTGTATCATACCATGTCTTTAGGGCTTGTTTTTATAGTTTTTTGCAGAATACTTTATGTTTACTATAAAACTTTGTTCTACATTTTGACCACGTTGAATTGCAGGTTTCCAAAAAGGCATGAGAGAAAAAATTCTGTTAAACTCATCCTTTGTTTCACTTGAAACACCACTATTTAAATATTCAATGGAACTAATTGATCCATTAGGTAAGACTGTAAACTTAATGTATGCATGTCCACTCAACTTGTTATCTAATACAGTTTGAGGGTATTGAAAATTTGCAGCAAAAAATGCATATAAATTATCTATTCCACCAAAGAAACTCGCTGGTCCTTCGACAATTGTATATTGTTGATCAACTGGTTCCTCCTCCATTTCATCAAGTTCTTGATCAAATTCGTCAATTGTTTCTTTAGCTTGATTATTTGTTTTTGGTTCTGAATATTTGTTTGGTCCATTATATTCGCCTAGACCAATATTCATTTCAGGAAATAATAAAAGTTCTTTTTCCAGTTCGACTAATGGTTGTTTTTTTTTAGTAAGTTTTATGTCTAAAGATTTATATCCCATATATGATATGCGTACAATGGAGTTTTTGTAATCTGCTGATAATTCAAAATAGCCACTGTCATTTGTTATCGTTCCTTCTGTAGTACCAATTACTAATATGCTTGCACCTTTTAAGGGATTGTGAGTTTCTTTGTCTACAATTTGTCCAAAAATTGATTTTTTTTGAGCAATGCTATTAGCAGAAATAAAAATTATAATTAATAGCAAGAATATTTTTCTCATGTGTAAAAAATGTTGTGCTGTTTAAATAAGTCCTATCGGTTGGCGGTTTGAATCGAAGTGGATTGCGGCTGCGAACCTATCCCTCGTTACTGATCTTGTCAGCGGAGACCGAACAAGCAAATTGTACTGAAACCGCCATTTTTGATCACCGCGTGTTAGCTGTAGCTTTTTTTTCATTGTAGGAAAAATTTAATATCCGATTTCTCAAGTACTTCAATGAATGTGAAATATTCACAAATCACAATGTTTGAAAATGCAATATTTTGCTCTTTTAATCCAAAGTGTTCCATCGACGGTTGACAAACATAAAACTTTGCTCCATGTTTTTCCAAAATCCGTAATTTGCTTTGTGCTGGTGAATGACCAATCTTTGATAATCCATTCCTGGCAAATCCACTAAATATAGAATTAAATCCTTTCAGCTTTTCTTTAAATCCTTTTTCAAGTACTTTGACAGCCGGCCCCTGAAAATAAATATTTACCTGATAACCGCTCAATGCAGCACCTACTGAAAATCCCAATGGTGACAAAAGTTCTTCCAGTCCTTTGTCAGATATTATTATTGAAAAACTCTTCCCTTTATTTATTTGGTTAGCAATCTTTGTAATCTCAAAAACAAGATTATTTTGATTGTCGTCAGTCACTTCTATTTTATTTCCAGTCATTCTGCCCCAAGCCATCAAGTCTTGTTGAACCGCTTTGTAATTATCGGTTTTTATTTTTATCGATTCATTAATTTTTAGGCTGTCAAGTTTCTCTGAAACCTTATAAATAATAAATCCACTAATTTTTTTGCCAGAAAAATCAAGAAATTCTTGGGCTCCCACTTGGTATGACTTAAAAGTTAGAATTACAAACGAAATTAATAAAATACACTTTTTCATGCGACATATTTTAAGTTGATTAAAACATTTTTATACATAGTCGCAGCAAAAGACGAAAAGTGACGATTTTATCTACTCATTTTTAAATCTTTTATAATTTCAAGGTATTTGCTTTTTTCCGAACAGCTAACAATGTTGCCATACTTATCGTGAGTAAAAGCACAACATTCTTTCATTTTTAGGGCTAATAGTTTTCTCCCACGCTCAATCCTTTTTTTAACACAAGAAATTGATAATCCAAATTGTGTTGAAATCATTTTTTGAGGAAAACGATGTATGTCGCTAAGTAAAATGATATTTGCATATTTCTTTGGTAGGCTATGAATTATAGGCAATATTTTCTTACTCTCTTCCGGTGTTGAGGTTGTGGATTCTTGCTCAGAGCAATCGTCAACTATTAATGATTTCAGCTTAATGTTATCCAGTTGCTTTTTTCTATAGTAATCAGCGATGGTGAATCTTGAAACACTAATAAGCCATTGAAGTGTTTTGTTTTTATCTTTTATTTCTTCATGGTTTTCCCAGAATTTAATAAATACTTCCTGCATGATATCATTTATTATATCAGGCCTATCAATGCTCTTTCTGATATATGAGGTTATCCTAATTTTATTATTGTCCCAAAGTAATATTAATTCATTCTCATTCATGTAACTTTTAATCAGCGGTGTGTCTTTATTAAAGTTACAACGTTTTATGGTACGGTGTTGTGCGGGAGTACAAGGCGATTTCCTATCATTTACAAGCTACAAATGCCTGCAAACCTGAAACCCGCAATTTGTTTTGTTGCGCAATGAATTTTTTACAGCATATCATCAATTGTTTTAATAATTTCTTTTTCAGTTTCTCCCTTTATATACCCGACAATAACTTTTTTAATTACTCTCTGGTCATCAATTACAAAGAATGAGGGTACTGTTTGAATTTTATATTTATCCTTAATCTCTTTCTTTGAAACCAAAAATCTATAATTCATTTCATTTTTGACTTTATATCTTTCAATACCAGCAACGTTATCACTCCAAGTCTCAACGCTAATTAATTCAAAGTCTTTGTCTCTATAATCGTCTGCCAATTTTTTTAGAAATGGAATCGATGCGTGACAATAACCACAGCCAATTCCTGTAAACTGCATTAAAATTACTTTTTGTTTTATTTCATTTAATGAGACGCTATCTCCGTAAACTTCTTTGAGTTTCCAGTCTGGGGCTATTGTACCTTCAAGTTCATATTCTACTCTTTCTACTCCTTCTTTTCTTTCCCTACCTTTTATCTCAAAATCGGTTGGAATCTGTTGAATTGCACTGAAATTGAAATCTAAATCTAAATGATTGGATATTTGAATATCTGTACAAATTTCCCAGCTTGTCTGATGAGGCATTTTTCTTCTTAGCTTATATGGTAAGAAATTTTTATTAAGGACAAGTTCATATCTGGAGTTTTTCCCTTCGGATTTTGTTATAAAAGGTCCTACCCATGGAAACTCAATAATCTTATTTCTAAAATAAAAGGTTATACTGGTAGAATCCTGAAATTCATTAAGTTTCACTTCTGAACTATCCAGATGATTTAATGCGTACTTTATCAATTCTTTGGCTCTAATAAAAAATGGAGACATTGGTCTCCCATAGATTTTATCAGTCATTGTATCGATTTTAACATTTCTATTAGTCCAATCAAATCTAATTTTATATGTACCATCGTAACACATATCATACTCATCATGATTGTCAATATCTGATTCAGAATATTTTGCACCTATATATTTGTTTGTAGTATCGACATACATGTTCACATAACTCCTACGTGTACTGAATGCCAATGTATCTTCTGGCGCGCTAAATGTCATTGAATAATAATAGGATGCGGTTGATATTTCTTCTAATTGGATTAATGCTTTTTTTAACGTCTCAGTCAGTTCCTGGCCATAAATCAGGTTTATGATAAAAAATCCTGTCAATGTTAAAAATGTTCTCTTTATAGTACTAAGTTTTATTTGTTTTTGCGCAATTGTAAAAAAAACATTATTCCTTATACATCCGTCTCAAGAGCTTTGTAAACGGATAGATATCGAATAAAGATGGTTAATTACAATGAATTCTGCCATACAAAGTGGTTATAAAACCTAACAGGTTTTCTATTATTAATCTACCTTAATCTTCCCTAAAACGAAACAGAAATCCCACTATCACCTACATTGAAAAAGGAAGCCAGGCCAATTCTGAATCCATAGTCATGAAAGCTGCCATTTTGGAAGCTGGTGATGGCCTCCACCCGGACAAAGCGGAAAAGGTTGTCAAAGCCCATGCCCAGCTCCACATAGTTGTTGGAGTGTGGGGTAGCCAGGTAGTTGGCAAAGAGGTATTCCTCATATCCCTTCCGGCGCAAGCCTTTGATCTGAGAAAGCAACAGCTTGGTGGGCCGGTATTCCACAAAAGCTGAGAAATGCTTTTCGGCAGTGCTGTATTTATAGTAATCGAGCAAGCGATATGTCTCCAGGCTTTTGCCTGGAATGAAGGGGGTCAGGTTGCCCGTGAAATGTGCAAAGTCCATGAAATAAGTGGGAGCTTCGCCGAGGAAGGTCCCTGCATTCGCAGCCCATTTGAGTTTGCTTCGACTGAATTCGATGTCATCCTTTATCCGAACATTGATGTGGTGGAAGTCCGCATCACCGTAGACCTTGCCCAGGCCTCCACGATAGTCGACATTGATTAACGGTGCCTTATTGGGAAGCTCATAAAAATAATCATTGCGTCGCCCAAACTTCAAGCCGGGCTTAAACTCCAGGCCAAGGGTAAGGATCAGGGTCTCATGGGGATCGAAGCCGGTATCCTGCAGTTCAGCGTTTATCGGCCTGTTAGACGTGTAGCTTCTGTTGTCGATATTGATCAGGGTGAAATCCGAATTGTTGGAAAGTTCAGTCCGCTTACTCCATTCCAGTTTCATCTTTGCCAGCACCTTCTCGACCGGACGCTTTTCGAATTGCAGGGAAACAAATTCTTTCTGGTATAGCTTCATGAAATTTTGCTCCAGGAAGAGTGTCGTCAAACTATTGACGGTCGGATGAATGGGGTTTCCGGGATTAAACTGCGATACATAACTCCCGCCATCCAATTTGATCCCACCCCGTTTAAATCGCGGGCCAAAATCATACTGCACGCCACCCTTGTAATAAAATTGTTCACTGGAAAAGCCGTACCTGATCAGCCCATAGACTTTTAGGTAGCTTAATCTTTCATTCAGTGTTTTGGTAAAATCGAGCATGCTTTCCAGGTTAAATCCTTCCACCGTATTGAACTCCGGTTTTATCCGGCTGATGGACAGATGGGCTTTTTCACCGACATCATATCTTGCTCCGGTTAGCAAATGAAAGGGAGAAAACTTTGACTTATCGCGGGTGGTAGCGGTGTCGCCTTCTGCTTCTTTCTGGCTCACCTCCGCCAGGCTATCCAGCCAGTGGTAGCCATTGATCTCTTCATGGTTCAGCGGGATGGGCCGGAGATTGGCCCAATAGGCTGAATCATAATGGTAAGCCAGCGAGTCCACGTGAAAGTCCTTGTTGTAAAAAACCATGGGCTCCTCCAGCTTTTTATGTTCAGCCTTTTCGTAAGAGTTTAATACCGCCTTTAGCTCTTTGGTTGTCACTTCCTGACCTTCCACCAGCTTTTCCTGGATGTCCCTGGTCTCATCTTCATTGGAAAGCTCAGTAATGTTTTCCTGAAATTCCAATTCGGTTTTTTCGTCGATCACTTCCAGTTCGTGTGGCAGATCGGGGTTAAGTGTCACCTGGTAATTGCTGACCGAAGCCAGGTATTGGTATTCAAACTGAAAGCCCCAGAATTTCCCATGAACAAAGAATTTGTGCGACACTGGCAACCAGACGTGTGGCTCAATGGGCTGGTATTGCTGCTCAATGTCGATGTTGACCCCCAGTTGAACCGTGGTAAGGTCCAGGCTATGGAGACTGAAATAATCCTCGACGATATAAATTACCCCACTCACTACTTCCTCACCTTCCACCCTCGGAATGACCCTGATCTTGCTGATCTCAAAGTCCCGGCTTTTTGTGGTGCCAAGGTATTCAAATCGGTAAAAAGCAAAAGCCTTGGGCGACAAGGGGGAAACCACATCGCCAATCTTAGGCTCGTAAAAGCTCCCGCTGACAAACTCCATTGGCGAGCTACCATTGTCCGGCCCGCTTTTCCTCACTGATATCACCCGTTCAGCATACTGCGCCGGACGCTTGTAGGACACTTCGCTATAGGTCTCTGATACATATAATTTAGTGGAGTCAAGACCCTCTTTGGCCAGTTGCTTTCTGACAAAAAAAGGGGAATTGATGAGCCGCCCCTTTCCTTTTATATATACATTGGCCGAAAATGAATCAATCTGCTGACGATGGTATTTTGCTTTGGCAATGGCCTTTCGCATGATCGCGTAGGCGGGATCTTCCGCTTTATCGGTAACGGTAATATTGCGAAGCATGACCACTTCTCCCTTTAGCTGAATATTAAGCTTAACATTTTCGCTCAGCTTAATTTCCTTGCGCAAACTTTCATAGCCCATAAACTGAAAAACAAGGTGGTAGTTGCCGGGAGCCAATTGCATCTCAAAGTATCCTACATCATTGGCCACGGACCCCGTGCCCAACTCTTCGATAAACAGAGTGGCATAGGAAAGGGGTTCATTGTCTTCATTCAGGATATTCCCGGAAAGTGTGTAGGTATGTTGCCCAAAGGTGGCGAAGGATATTAAGACAAAATAAATGAGTATTGCTGATTTTTTCATAAGGGTTGGTTGTTGGGTTAAAAAAAAGCACTGGTAGATAGTCTTCAAAAGTTCAGATGCCTAAAAGTACATGCTTCGTTGCACGTTGAAAAAAAATAAATGTTAAAGGAAGTTAAAAGTCGGAAGTCCGAAGACCGAAGACGGAAGTCCGAAGACCGAAGACCTAGACCAGAGTCGAAGATGGGTCGAGGTAGGGATGGATAATAGGAGGAACAAGGGGAAATGAGCAAGGAGCAAGGAGCAAGGCAAAGGGCAAGGAGCAAGGGGCAGGGGGCAAGGAGCAGGAAGCATGCAGGGGCTTGGACAATAGTGTAATCCTGTTAACGGTCGCAGACTTTGACAACGGTGGTATGGGTGAAGGGTGTTGGGCATTGGGGATGAATAAGTGGTGAGGTAAAAGCGGAGGACGCTGGAGCGTATGCGGTCAACGATGAAAAGTTGGGGGGCGGGGGTTAGAAGTCGGGAGACCGAAGACGGAAGACCTAGACAAGAGTCGAAGATGGGTTGAGGTAGGGATGGATAATAGGAGGAACAAGGGGAAATGAGCAAGGAG